>CALAST010000050.1 GCA_937889225.1 uncultured Lachnobacterium sp.
AATCGAACCCGTGTTTCCGCCGTGAGAGGGCGGCGTCTTGACCGCTTGACCAACGAGCCGTACCTTATTTTTATACCACTTATTAACAAAAAATGCAAGTACTTTTTTAAAATTTAATACAAAAAATGAGTCAAGTGTTACTGGTCATGTGCGAACAGTAACGTCAAGTAAGTTTCTTGCTATAATCAAAGAATATCTCTACGGAAAATAGCAAACACCGTCATAATAATAATCTTAATATCCAACAAAAAGGAATAATTCTCAATGTACATCAAATCCCATTTCAACTTATCTAAAAAATCCGTATTATAATACCCTCTTACTTGTGCATAGCCTGTCAATCCTGCCTGTACTTTCATACGAAGTGCAAATTCAGGTACTTCTTTGATGGTCTGCTCAATTAATTCCGGTCTTTCAGGACGAGGTCCTACAATACTCATATCCCCTTTTAAGATATTTACAAGTTGTGGCAATTCGTCTATCTTAAAGTGTCGCAGCCATTTTCCAATACGAGTAACGCGTGCATCACCATCGCCTGATAACTGTATTCCATCTTTTTCGGAATCTATACACATACTGCGAAACTTATAAATTTGAAATGTTTTTTGATTTTTAGTACATCGCGTTTGTGTATAAATCGCAGGTCCACCATCTTCTAATTTAATCAGCAGTATCACAATCCCAAAAAACGGCAATAATACAACCAAAGCGATAAAAGAACAAGTAATATCAAATCCTCTTTTTACAATCGCAGAAATTTTCCCAATCCCAAAACGTTCGCAATAACAAATTGGGGTGTCTCCATCTTGTGTCATTCCGGATGCTCTCAGCAAGATATCCGATAATTTTGTCGTAAAAAAAACAATTTTCCCTTTTTCATAACAAATTTTCATCAAATCATTGCGAAGTTGGGCGGAAATATCTACAAGATAGACTTCGTTAAATTTCTCTATTTCCTGTTCTAAACGCTGCAATCCCCACTTCGTAGAAACCCATTTTCCATTATTCTTTGCATATGTATGCTGACCATTCAATATTTCTTCTATATTTCCGGCTTCTCCATAACGTCCTGATTCGCCATAAATAAAAAGCATTTGTTCCTGCTGTTGTTTGGACGACATGCGAATCATTGCATTACCAAGCATGTTTATTAAAATAACAGTAATAAGATTTAATATTGTAAATATGGTCAGTATCTCAAAAAATCGTATTCCTATTTCTATCTGTGCACATGACAGTAAAAAAAACATCGTTGTAAAATTAATTACCAATACTTTTACGATAAGGCTCAAACCGGTTTCATACTTTAGATAAACTTTTCTTCCATGCCCATTTCCAATCTGAAAACACAGCATAAAAAAATATCCCCAAAATATACTTAAAAAACTATAGGAAAACCGATAATTCACAAGAAAGCCAAAACATCCAAGAAATTGCATGGATAATAATACTACTAAAAGAACTTTCTTAAAAAATACAAATTTTCGCTTCAGTAACATTACTCTGCTGTTCCTTCCAATACATTATTTATCAATCGTTTTGCTTCTGTTACCATACTTTCACTCGGAAGCATCACATAAAGTTCTTTTTTCGGCGTGGAAAACGTAACGGCATTTGTGCCTTTTCCAGTCACACTATAGGAATTCATTTCCCAAGAAGCCATATCCGAAAGCTGCATTTTTACTAATTGATATAATTCTTCCGAAGTCATATTCGTTTGCACGGTATCCGATACACTTTCCAATACTTTTGTATAGCGATAAAGAATTTCCGGCGAAATCATTTTTGCAATAGTAGCTCTTACCACTTCCATCTGATTTTTTCCTCGCTGGATATCCCCTGCCTGAAATGATTTTCGTTCCCTTGCAAATGCCAATGCTTCCAGCCCTGTCAGATGATTCATCCCTTTCTTATAATGCTTAATCGGTTCTACCGTAAAATCATACTCGGAATACACATCGATTCCACCTAACGCATCGATAATGGCTTCAAAACCACTAAAATTCATTTTCACATAATAATCAATCTCAATACCATAAAGACGTTCCAATGTCTTCATGGAACAATCCACTCCATAAAGCCCCGCATGTGTTAACTTATCCTTCATTCCTTTGGAATTCGGCAATGTCACATAATAATCCCTTGGCGTATTAATCATTTGTATCTGTTTTGTCTCCGTATTTACGGCAAGAAGTAAATTTACATCACTTCGACTGGTTGCTGAAATATGACCAAAACGGTCAATTCCACTTATATATACTACAAAACTGTTTAAGTCTTTTTCTTTTTCAACGATATTCATATAGGTAATCATTTCCGTAGAATATACTTCTTTCACATCATCCAAAAATGTTTCATATCCTTCTGTCTCAGAAACCACCTCCATAAATGCCTTATCCATAATAATTGCATTCGCGGTTTTTGCATAAAGTGCATCTACCAAAGAATATACATCTTCGAATGTTGTATATTGTGGTGATTCTTTTAAAGATGCATTAATTTCTTCCTGCATTTGCGAAACTTCTTCTAATCCGCCACCCATGCATCCAATCATAAATTCCTTCATTTCCGTTATATTGGAAACCTCTGAGTCCTTTAACACAAGAATGGTTACTTCGGTAATCACTTCTTCCGCTTTTTCGGCATCTATGGTAACTTCATCTAATGTATCCTGCAAATCCTTCACAATACTATTTGCCCATAATAACCCCACAGACAGAAAAACAGGCACTATCATAAGTGCGATTGCACTTTTTACACCTTTTACTGCCTTTATAGCCAAAAAACTAAATAATACACATAGTAAAACCGCCATAACCGCATACCCAATCATATACTGTGTCGGCAAAATGTCCATTTGATAAATACGCACTCCAAACACAGCCAATATGACTGCCTGTAAAACAATCACACACCACATTGGATATTTCCATAATTTCTTTTCTTTCGTATCGTTCATACTACTCACGCATTCCTTTCACTTTGTTCAGGTTCAAATAGTAATGAAAGTATCTATTTTCACACTATCACCCACTTAACTTACATTTATTTCCAAATGAAACCGTTTTTCGATTTCTTTTAAATATTTTTCATTATTTCCTGCTGCTGCAAGCATCGGTGCATACGCATCCCTTCCACTTATATCAAACATATAAGAAACATCTGAAAAATGATGTAAATATTCCTCTACAAAATCCATAATTCCTTTTCGAATTCTGCAAATTCCCTCTTGATTTTCATCGTAAGCACCAAACTTTTCTTTTCCAAATCCTCTAAATTGCGGTGTAGGAGAAGATAACAAAAGTTCCCAATACACATTATAATTCTTATTAGGGTCATGCTTTTTCAGCAAATCCCGATTGTGGGAAAAGGAATATAAATATGGAATCAACTTGCCCGACTGTAAAAATGTTTCACTCGCATCGGGTTCAAAATTGTGCAATGTATTCGTTCCTGCAATAATTCCCCTGATTTCACACGGAATATTCCACACCTTTTCCGTTAAAGTACGTAAAGCAATTGCACCGCTTCCTGCCCAACCAATATCGACTGCAACTGCTGTTTTACATTCACTTAATACTCTTGTAAAATAAGCATTTGCCAATTTATGCTCTGCTTCATAAATATCCAGAACCTTCTGCCAATGCTGTTCCAAAAATTGCTTTAGCTGTTCCACATTTTCAGAAGTCAAACATTGTTCCTTTAATTTTGGCGGAAGTTCTTTCACTAATTCATCCAAATCTGCTGAACACAAAACTTTTTCTATCAAAGTATTCTGATTTACTTTATGATATACAAACCTTCTATAAAAATCATACTTATCACAAACTGCCAGAAGTTTTGTTGCCGCCCTTCTTGACCAAAATACATATTCCGTTTCTTCTTGCGGATACATTTTTTCGTATACTTTTTTCAAAATTTCTCCATCTCTCGAAAGAAATAAGATTTTATCAATCTGATTTTTTACACAATATGCATGAATAAACGCACAATATCCGGTTACAAATAATCCGCCATATATAAAACCGTATTCATATTCCATACTATACGTATAAAGCCCATTATACAGATGGTTATTCACAATCCCTCTGTATGCACCTCCAATAATTGGAGACATATCATATGCCCGATATTTATTGCTGTCTTTATTTACATTTGGATAATAACAACTGGCGAATCCATATTTTTTTGCCATCTTAACATCACTATGTACATTATCTCCGACATGTATACGCAAATTGGATAATTGACATTCTTTGACAGCAAATGCAAACAACTCACCACTTGCTTTGCTTTTTCGGTATTCGTTTGAAACATAAACATGCTTTATTCCGATATAGCCTTTTTGTTCCAACATTTCACTTAAAAATACTTCTGACAAATACATATCCGATATAACAATCATATTTTTCTTATGCTTTTGCAGTTCTGCAAATACTTTCTGCATAAATGGATTTGCATAACAATACTGCATTTCTAACTCCATTTCGGCTTGCATACCTATTTCTGCTGAGATACCGATTTCTTTTTCCATCAACTCCCAAATCTCTAAAAGCGTTACTTCATAATCCTTATGCACTTTAAAACGATTCTGCCTTGCCTTATATTCCATCTCCATACGGATTCTCTTAAAATCCATAACGCCAAGCTTATCCCCCAACAAATAAAACAAATCTGTCGGTTCTGAAAACGGACGGAAAATTAAAGTATCAAAAATATCAAAAGAAACCGTCTCATACTTTAATAAAGTTTCCACAACTCCCTTTACCGTAATATGATGCTCATTTTGAAACTGCATGGATTCACTACATGATATAGGTATTGTTTTTTCTTCATAAATAGTCACTTCCTGTTTTTTCCCTAAAAAACGACAAAAAAAGAAATAATAACAAATATTCAGCCATAATAAATACACCCATGACAGATATTTTTTCATTCCGGACGCTCCATCATGAAAATTATGGTAACGTTCCGTTATGCCGGGGTGTTTATTTACTAAAAAATGATAAATTTTAAGCCGCACTTTCTTGTCCTCTCTTTTCACATACTATTTTCGTTTATAACGTTACACCTATTCCTGTTTATTACTACATAATAATACCGCTTTAAATGTAAAAAAACAAGTTTTTTCGTGTTTATAACATATTTTTTCGTGTTTATAACAGGAATTATCGGAATTTTTTATCAAGTTCATTCTATTTTTATTTTTAGGGATACTAGTAGGGACTTTTGGAACTGAATGGATATATGGTTACTGCTAAAAACGCTTTCCGACATTACTGTATGAATATGCTGAAAATATATTGTAATTAGTAGGTGTGAATCATTACACTTTTCACCTAAAAACATCGGTTGAGGTTTGCATGTAAATAGTAACCGCATATGATATATGATTGCCAAAGAACAGATAACATAAATTTTTTGAAATGGGGTAAAATTATGAACAGAAAAAGAACCGCTTATGATAAAATTGCCGTTGGGGAACGAATTCGAAAAAAACGAACCTACTTTAATATTTCACAAGAAGAAATAGCACAAAAAATAGACCGTGCTACCAAATATTATTCGGATATTGAACGTGGAACTTGCGGAATGTCTTTAGAAACTATGATTTCCATCGCTTCTGCATTAGATATGAGTTTAGATTATATGCTTCTAGGAATTCCCTCGGAATCTGACGAACGTGTTGAAATTGATGAACTTGCGATAATGCAGATTATGTCCACACTTACAAAAAAGCAACGCGAATATGCAATTCGTCTTTTAAAAACATATGCTATGGGGGTAAACTGTGAAAATATTTCTCAGTTAGAAATTTCTGCAAATAACTAAGACTTAACACGCCTACTATATTTTTTCTATAATAATAACAAATTTAAGTACTAAAAAACATTCACATAATCAATCTATCTCTTTTGATTATGTGAATGTCTTATTTTTCTGCTTTATCTTATAATAATTAGCTTAATTTTGCTTTTGCAGCTTCTACTAAAGATGCGAATCCTGCTGCATCTGTTACTGCCATATCAGCTAATACTTTACGGTTTAAGTCGATGTTAGCTAATTTTAAACCATGCATAAACTGGCTGTAAGATAATCCGTTTAATCTTGCTGCTGCGTTGATACGAGCAATCCATAAACGACGGAACTGTCTCTTTCTTTCTTTACGTCCAGCGTAAGAACTTGCTAAGGCTCTCATAACGGACTGTTTTGCAACTCTGTACTGTTTAGAACGAGCACCTCTGTAACCTTTTGCTAACTTTAATACTCTATTATGTTTTTTTCTAGCGTTTAAGCCGCCTTTAATTCTTGCCATGTTATCTTCCTCCTAACTTATTCTTACCTAAAATTACATATATGGTAAAATCTTTTTCATCATCTTTACATTTGTTGCATCAACAATTGCAGGTTTTCTAAGATTTCTTTTTGTTTTTCTTGTTTTCTTTGTTAAGATATGTCTTTTGTAAGCTTTATTTCTTTTTAATTTTCCTGTTCCTGTAACTTTGAAACGTTTTGCAGCTGCTCTGTTTGTTTTCATTTTTGGCATGTCTGAAATCCTCCTTAAACTTTTATCTTTTCTCTGCCAGCACCATACCGATGCTTCTGCCTTCAACCTTCGGTGCTTTTTCCACTACTGCAATATCTGCAAGTGCCTGTGCAAAATCATCTAAAATATGTTTGCTGCTGTTCATATGTGCCATTTCACGACCACGGAAACGAAGTGTAATTTTTACTTTATTTCCTTTTTCGATGAACTTTCTTGCATTATTTACCTTGGTGTTCAAATCGTTAGCTTCAATATTTGGAGACAAACGAATTTCCTTCAGTTCTACAGTTTTTTGTTTTTTCTTTGCATCTTTCTCTTTACGAGCCTGCTCATAACGGTATTTTCCGTAATCAATCACCTTGCATACAGGTGGTTTTGCTGTTGGAGCAATCTTTACAAGATCTAATCCTGCTTCATCTGCAATTTTTTGAGCCTCTCTGCTGGAAACAATTCCAAGCTGTGCTCCATCTGCTCCGATAAGACGAACTTCCTTGTCTCTGATTTGTTCATTAATCATTAATTCGCTAATGGCTTTGTACCTCCAAAAAAAATAGTGGATAGGCAGACTATCCACTAGAAATCTCTAACATAAATCAAATGTTGGAAATATAAACGCTAAGTCACCCGATTGTGCTTAGGTGAGAGTGGATACTCTACTTGTTTCTTTCAACATAGGTACTTTAGCATACTTTTTTATAAGTGTCAACTATTTTTTGCAATAAATTCTGTTTTTTATTTTTTATCTATATTTGAGCAAATTCTAAAAATTGCACAATTAAATTTTTTATTTCTAGTAATATGACTGATTAGACACAAATAGTAGGCAGATTTTCGTAGTTTTGCGAGTATAGCCGAACCACAAATCA
>CALAST010000051.1 GCA_937889225.1 uncultured Lachnobacterium sp.
AAATCACAAAAATCGTTGCTGATGATTTAAAATCCATCGGTCTTGATTTATGGGATATTAAATTCGAATTTGGTTACAACAACAACGAAGTAATCCTTATCGATGAAATCGCTTCCGGCAATATGCGTGTTTACAAAGATGGCAACATCGTTGATCCTGTTGAACTTACAAAACTTATCTTAAACAGATAATATATGAAGGCAAATTAGAATGATTTCAGAACTGCCACAAATGTGATTTTTTCCATTTTGTGGCAGTTCTTTTTTATTTCTCTAAATCTATCACAATTTTATCTTGTAAAGCCCCAACTAATAAAAAATCCCATAGACCCACCACTTAATGCTCCACACATTTAAAGTAAACGCTTGTTTGTTCTGCGTTCAAAATAAACGATAAATCCAAAAAACAAAATTTTAATGAACATATTTTTATTTCTAACATAAATTGAGTATGTGTTACAAATACTATTTCCGTAACTGAATTTCTTTTTAACAAAACCAAGCAAGTTTCTTCTTCAA
Organism: uncultured Lachnobacterium sp.; assembly: GCA_937889225.1. GTDB lineage: Bacteria > Bacillota > Clostridia > Lachnospirales > Lachnospiraceae > Roseburia. The sequence goes on from CALAST010000051.1 coordinate 519, forward strand.
ATAGAAAATATGAAGTATCCCACAAAGGACTTGTTTGGTAAAAGGAGAACTTTATGGAAAAAGATAACAACTTAATAAATAATCCTACAATGGATGATGATTATTTATTTTCTTCCTCTTGTCAGGATTGTACTGGATTGATTCCAAATGGTATGCATAATGACTGGGAATTGGAAAATTATGAAGAACTGTATCATTATCTTCCACCTACCCCAACACCTATGCGTAACATCCCGGTTCAACATTTTCCGGGCGAAGCAGAAATACCACCCGTTTAATTATAGGAGGCAATATGAATTATCATAACGAAAATACAAGTTTTAACGAAATCACACCGGAAATTAGTGCGGATAATCTTTTTGCAGAAACTGCAATGATTGAAATTCCACTCAATCCTTCTACTCCGCTTCCAAAATCACCAACAGAACCGATTGAAATGTTAGACAATTATGAATCCCACGAAGAACGAATGCGGTACCATTAAACAAATAGCAGGTTAGCCCTCTAACATTGTAAACTCCCGACAAAATCAATCTATATTTTTTCTTTAATAAATAAATTAGAAAAGGAGAATGCAATGAAAAAAGAAAATAACTCAGAAAAAGAAACAATTATTTTGGAAGATGACATTACACGTTATCGGGAAGCGTATTCAAATTTAATTTTAATTCCATCTCCTCCCGGTGCACCAGTTTTAAATGGTGCTCTACTTTCTGATACTACCTATTTATCGTTGCCATGGTAATAATAAAGTTATAGTTACTGTACACACAGTACTTAGCATTTACTGCTAAGTACGTATGAAAATGTGAATTTTGCAAGTAAAAATCCATTTGCGAAGCAAATTTTGCATGGATTTTTACTCGTTACTGGTCACCTGTGAACAGTAACAAGTCATAAAATATGAACTATCAGAAAACAAAAAATATCCCTATGATAATCAATTACTTTCCCTTCTTTGCCAAATTATAGTTTGGCTAGCCAAAAGGAACTTCAACAATCATAGGGATATTTTTAACTCAGTTCTTTAGAATATTTCCAAATCAATATCCATTATTCTTCTAATACATTATTTTATACGTCTTTCATAATCTTTTAACGCTTCCAATGCTTCTTTACACATCGGGAATAATACAATCATATTGAATACGGTCATCAACGCAATTCCAATATCGCCCAATTCCCATACAAACGTATAAGTAGCTAAGCCACCGATAAAGAGCATGATAAGTGCAAAAATCTTATATAAATTCTGGGAAAGCCAATTATCTCCAAATAAGTACGCCACATTTCCTCTCGCATAAAACAAGACACCAATAAATGTAGAAAAACTAAATAACCAAAGAATAATTGCAATAAATACCCCACCAAAACTGCCAAGATGATATTCCATAACTGTCTGTAACAAATCCATGCCTTCCAGTCCTGTTGTAAGTTCGGTTGGTGCTAACAACAAAATAAATGCGGTACAACTGCAAATGATAAAGGTATCAATAAATACACCAAGTGCCTGTAATAAACCTTCTTTTGCCGGATGGGTTACATCAGCCGCTGCCGCTGCACATGGTGCAGAGCCGGAACCTGCTTCATTAGAGAAAAGACCTCTCTTTGCACCATTCATAATAACTGCACCAATTCCACCACCTGCAATTTGACGAATCCCAAATGCTTCTGCAAAAATCTGTTCCAATACTGCCGGAAGCAATGTAATATTCTTTCCAATAATTACTAATGTTATGATAAAATACAATGCCGCCATAATTGGAACAAGAATATCCAATACTTTTACAGTTGCATGTTTTCTCAATACAATAACTGCCGCAAATGCTACAAGTACAACTGTTGTATAAATTGGTGGGATTTCAAATGCATTTTCAAATGCGGAAGAAACAGAGTTTCCAATTACCTGACTGATACCTCCCCAACAAACAAGTCCGGATACTGCAAATAAAATTGCAATCAAAGAACGCTTTTTCGTGTTGTCTGTTGTTCTATTATCGTTTCTTGTAAAGAAATGATGGATATAATATGCAGGACCACCTCGATATCCACCATAAAGCGGGTCTTTTTCTTTATAAATTTGTGCTAATGTTGCTTCAATATATGCGGTAGATGAACCTAAAAATGCAGTTACCCACATCCAAAATACAGAACCAGCTCCACCTACGGAAACGGCAGCTACAACTCCCACAAGATTTCCCATGCCAACTCTGGTTGCTGTTGAAATAATAAGTGCCTGCCATCCCGAAATCGAATCTTTTTCAGAATCTTCTTTTTTTTCTATGGCAATTTTTATCATTTCCGGAAATTTTCGAATTAATAAACATTTTGTTCGGATAGTAAAATAAATTCCGGACGGAATTAAAATTAAAACTAAAAGTGACAAACCCAAAGTACTTCCGCCCGGGAGAGGTATCGTAATTAAATCCCCCCAAAATAAATTGTAAATAAAATCAAACATTTTCTCAAATAATCCTCCTATGTGCTCTCATATATAAAACATTCACTATGTTTTCTTTATTATTCATTCTTATCTAATCATTGTTCTTTCCAAACTATTATGCATTCCTACAAACTACTAATAACCAGTAAAAATCCATGCAAAATTTGCTTCGCAAATGGATTTTTACTTACAAAATACCTTTCTTTTATTACATATATCTACTATAATTGAAACACAACACCAACTACTGCTGCAATTCCAATAACCAAAATAGGATGCACCTCTACTTTTTTCATAAAAATATGCAATCCAACAGCTAACAGTATCGTCTTATAATTCAGCCATTCCAATATATTTGCAGTTGTTTGGAATAATTCTGTATGGAGAAATACTATCTTTGCAACACCTAAACCTGCGGCAATAATCAAACCAGCGGATGCAGGACGCAAACCATAAAAAATATTTTGTACAGTCTTGGATTCTTTAAACTTTTGCAAAACCTTTGATATCACAATAATAATTATCACAGAAGGAACAACCATGGAAATTGGTCCTAACAAAGCTCCTGCTAATCCAAACGAAGTAAATCCCACATAAGTAGCCATATTGATGCCAATCGGTCCGGGAGTAGACTCGGATATCGCAATCATATCTGCCACATCTGCACTCGTAAACCAACCTGTAGCATTGCCCATGGCATATAAGAATGGAAGTGTAGCCAATCCGCCACCAATGGCAAACAGACCTGTCTTAAAAAATTCAAACATAAAATGGAGTAATTCTATCATGATTGAGCTCCTTTCTGTTCTTCCAATTTCTTGACCACATATCCTGCCGCACCTGCAAAGAGTACAATAAAAATTGGTGAAATAGATGTAAACAATGACAATGCTGTAACAACTACGCATATGACCATGGTGTACTTATCAATCACTGCTTTTTTTACCAATTTTGTTACCGCATGCAAAATCAACACACATACTGCTGCACGAATACCACCAAATGCATGTTTTACAATTTCCAATTCTGCAAAATTCTGAAGACAAGCTGCAATGATTGTAATAATAATAATGGATGGCGTAATGACTCCTAATGTTGCAAATACTGCACCCCAGAATTTTTTTATTTTATAACCGATAAATGTGGCTGTATTTACCGCGATAATTCCGGGTGTACATTGACCAATGGCATAATAATCCATGATTTCATCTTCCGTTGCCCAATGATTCTTTTCCACCACTTCTTTTGTAAGCATTGGCAACATGGCATATCCGCCGCCAAAGGTAAATCCGCCGATTTTTGCAAAAGCAAAAAATAAAGAAAATAACTCTTTCACGAAATCCTCCTAAATTACAAGCAAAAATCCATGCAAACTTTTCTTTTGCAATGGATTTTTGCTTGCTAAAACTACTATTTGCTTATTTTGTACCTTGTGTATTATACCTAAAAATTTGCATGGTTACAAGATAATATTTCACGAAATATACTCTCTATACATGTCACGCAGATATTCTCCATCCATTTTGCTATTTTTGTTTCTTTTCTAACACCTTCTTATATGGTACAATCATGCCTTCATTCATAGCATTTCCCATCTTTACTTTTAATTTCGGAGAGTAAAGAAGTCCACCAACCAAATACATTTTAAGCATTGTTTTCCAGTTTTTCTGTGGGAAATCGTATTGTCCATGTGCTTATAAAGTAAATTAAAAAGAGCTATCACAAAACACCCTAATGTTTATCTTGTAATAGCTCCTAATTATAATCATAGATAATTGAACTCTAATAATTACTTATATTTTATTAAAGTACGCCTTCCGGTTTCGCAAATTTTACTTCCAATGGATTCTGACGTTCAATTTCATTGAAGATAGCAATCTGTGCTTTAATATGTTCCGGTTTCATAAACAATTCTGCACCATTTACTAATGTATCATAGAATGCATGATAGAAGCGATTAGAGCATTTTGTAAAGGAATTCCATACATCTGCCTGTAATTCTACCATTTCTTCATGCCATACTAACTGGTTATTGCAGTAAGCCGGAGAACCATCTTCTTTATGTAATGACTTATGGTCTAAGCTTGGGTTCGGACATTCATCTTCCACAAAATATTTGTATTCAATCTTCTGATTATATACACGCATTGTACCACGAGTACCATAAATCTTAAATAAAGGAGCTTCAGAAGCATACGCATCAGAAGGGTTTACCTCCATTTCATAACGAACACCATTACTATATTCAAGTACACAATACATATAGTCTTCTGCATCACCTACGGAGTTCCAAATATTCATATGAGAATAAATTTTTGGCATTTCGTCAGAACCTGCCAAGTGCATAATCTGTTCAATAGAGTGTGCAGCATTGTTACGCATGGTACCTGCATCACGATATAACAAAGTCTGCCAATCATAACGACGAGCGAATGAGTTCTGGCAAGCACGTACTAATTTCACATCACCAATCACTTTCTTTTCTAACAATTCATACATTTTAATGTAGTAATCATTAAAACGATACTGATGGAAAATTGTGAAAATAACATTATTCTTTTTGGCTGTGTCAATTAAATCCTGAACCATTTCCGGTGTTTTGCAAAGTGGTTTTTCACATAAAACATTAAAACCATGTTCCATTAAGTCTTTTGTAATCGGATAATGCAAGTCAGAATAAGAAGCATTTACGATAAAATCCAAATCCTTACGTTCGAACAATTCTGTATAAGATGTATATGTATCACAACCAAAATGTTCTTTTGCAGCTGCTGCACGAGCAGGGTCGTTTTCTACAACAGCAACTACATTACAGATGTCATTGTCTTGAGTACGCAAAAATGCACCGTGAATATCACATCCACTTCTGCCATAGCCGATAATAGCAATATTGAGTTTTTTCATATTCCTTCTCCTTTAAGTTTAAATAGTTTCCTACTTATATGCCCCTTATTTTAAGCATTAAAGCAACTTGTATTTTTTATTTTACAACAATTACCACATAAAGGAAATAAGAAATGATAAGTTTCTAAATAAAATTATAAAACCCTTTTATAATATAACTATTTTTTATAACAATACCTATTACAAACGTATCCATAACAAATGTTATTATTTACTTACTGTAATAGTCATTGAATCAAACGAGAAAGAAGATACCAATCTTGTAATACTAATTTTATTTCCGGAGATAGTGCCGGACATTGTAGTTCCCTCACTATTTGTAAGTGACATGGATGTTCCATTTACGGAATATGTACCGGTTTCATTTTCTGAATAATCTGTTCCGCCTACGTTAAATTTTACAGTATAACTATATGTGTTATCACTATTAAATGTAAAGCTATACGTATATTTTAACTCGCTACCCATTGCCTCCTGTTTATGACTTCCGCTATAAGTACCTGTTTTGAATGCGTTTGTATCTTCCGGTGCTTCTGAACTTCCTGTATTGGAATTTCCACTATTTGAATCACTTCCTGTATTGGTACTTCCGCTATTTGAACTGCTTCCTGTGTTGGAGCTTCCGCTATTTGAACTATTTCCTTTATTGGAACTTCCGCTATTTGAGCTATTTCCTGTATTCGAACTTCCACTATTTGAACTGCTTCCGCTATTCGAATTTGATGTTTCAGAATTGCTTGCTGTCTGTTCTTCTTTTGTTGTCTCTGTTTCTGTTACCTGTTCTGTCGTTGTATCTTCTTCTGTTGTTTCTTCTGTCATTTCAATTTCAGTAAGTTCTGTTTCCGTATCCTGTGTTTCGATTTCTAATACTTCTTCTGTACCTTCTGTATTTTCTCCCCCTTTATTTCCACATCCTGTAAAAGCCAAAACAGAGGCTAATGTACATGTTGCACAGATCATACTTAATTTTTTATTTTTCATTTTCTTCTCTCCTTTTTATTATCATACAAACTACTTTTATATTATCTATTTTTGTAAAATAGATGTAATGATTCAGTACCTTCATAATTACGATGCAAAAATCCATTTCAAATTACTTCACAATAGAATTTTTGCACACTTGAATCACATTCTTACAAAATCATATACTTATGCATATCGACACGCTACAAAATGCTCTGCCTCTACTTCAATTAATGGGCTTTCCACTATGCTGCAATCTGCTGCTACCATCGGACAGCGAGTACAAAAACGACATCCTTTTGGTGGGTCGATTGGGCTTGCGACATCTCCTACTAATGTTACACGTTCTTTTTTCTCATCCACATCAATATCCAATACTGCGGAAACAAGTGCCTTGGTATAAGGATGTCTTGGATTTGCAAAAATTTTATCGGCACTTCCGTATTCTACAACTTTTCCCAGATACATGATTGCCATACGTTCACAAATCTTTTTTACAACTGCAAGATTGTGGGAAATAAACAAATACGTTGTTCCCATCTGTTTTTGCATATCCATCAAAAGATTTAAAATCTGTGCATGTACCGATACATCCAATGCACTTACCGGCTCATCACAAACCAAATAATCCGGATATAAGATAAGTGCCCTTGCGATTGCAATACGTTGTTGCTGACCACCGGAAAAATCAGATGGATAGCGATATAAATCGGCTTCTCTTAAACCGACATTTTCCAACATACGAATTGTCATTTCTTTTCTTTCTTCTGCAGAATAACCACCACGAATCAAAAGCGGTTCGGATATTAAATCCAATACATGAAAACGCGGATTTAAAGAAGCGGCAGGATTTTGAAAAATCTTCTGCATATCTTTACGGAGTACTTTCATCTTATCCTGTGAAATATGGTTAATATCTTCTCCTTTAAATAGAACATTTCCTTCCGTTGGCTTTAAGATTCCAAGGGAAGCATTCGCAAATGTAGACTTTCCACAGCCACTTTCACCAACCAGACCAAACGTTTCTCCTTTGTAAATTTGAATCGAAACATCGGTCAATGCCTGTACATATTTCGTTTTTTGGAAAGGCAATGCCTTATTTACCGGAAAATTGACACTTAAGTGTGAAGTTTCCAGCAAAATTTCTTTTTTACTCATCACACACCTCCACATTCCAACATCGAATTTGTCTGCCATTTTCTAAATTTCGAAGAGATGGCATTTTTTCTTTGCATATTTCTGTCGCATATGGACAGCGTGGATGAAAATAACATCCCTTTGGCTTATGGATTGGACTTGGAAGGGAATCCGGTATTTGCACAAATTCGCCTTTTGGGTCTCCCATCTTCGCAACGGAGGCAATTAAGCCTTTGGTATAAGGATGCAGTGGATGTTTAAACAAATCATATGTTGTAGCTTTTTCCACAATCTTTCCACAATACATGACACAAATTTCATCTGCCATATGTACCACAACGCTTAAATCATGCGTAATCAAAATTAACGCTGTTTTCTGCTGTTTTTGCATACGCTTAAGCACTTCTAACACCTGTGCCTGAATGGTCACATCAAGTGCAGTTGTTGGCTCATCTGCAATGATAAGGTCGGGATTGCAGGAAAATGCCATTGCAATTAATACACGTTGACGCATGCCGCCCGATAGTTCATGCGGATATGCTTTATAACGCATCTGCGGATCCGGCACACCTACCAGTCGAAGTGCTTCAATTGAGCGTTCTTTTGCTTCTTTTTTCGATAATTTCAAATGGCGGATAAAAATTTCGTCCATCTGCTTTCCAACTGTCATAACCGGATTTAATGCAGAAAGTGCATCTTGAAAAATCATGGAAATCTTTTTCCCGCGAAATTCCTGCATCTCTTTATCCGAAAGTGCCATAATATCCATGCCATCCAGTTCCATTTTATCCGTACGTACAATTGCTTCTGTTGGATTCAACAACTTCATTGCTGCAAGCGAGGTTACACTTTTTCCACATCCGCTTTCACCTACAATTACAACACATTTTCCCTTTTCCACAGCAAGGTCAATTCCTTCTACAGCACGAAGCAATCCCATTTCGGTTGGGAATACTACTTTTAAATTTTTAATATCGAGTATTTTTTCATTCATAGATGTTTTCCTTTCTTAAATTTCACTTCATGTTTTCTTTTTAATGAACCAAACATTTACAATCCCCATTCCTACTACTTCATGCTCAATGCATTTGAAGTAGGGAATTATTTTTTTACAAACTTCATAAAAAAGCACACTCTCATTCATCATTCATAGAAAGGAACACTTCATCTATGTACTGCTTATTCATATGTTTGAAAAGCACATACGCATCGCTTTTCTTTTTCATACGTGGATTTAAAATTTCCTCGATTGCAAGTCCCAAACGCATAAATGCAAATACAGAAAGAAAAATTCCAATTCCCGGTGTTACAATCGTCCACCAATGTCCAAATAACATAGAGCCTCCGCTTTGTGCATCTGCAAGCATTTTTCCCCAGCTAATTGCAGTCGGATTTCCCAACCCTAAAAAGCTAAGACCTGCTTCTGCAATCATAATGCCGGCACAAGTAAGTGCCGTATTCATAACAACCAAATGCGAAACCCCCGGTAAAATATGACGAAACATCACATATTTTCTATCTGCTCCTGCTAATTCCGCTGCTTTTACATAATCGGAATTTTTCAAAAGAAGCACTTGTGAGCGTACCACTCGTGACAAGCTCTGCCAGCCGAACAATACAAATACAAACACAATAACCACATAGCTTCTTCCGAAAATATTTGTAATCACTATCGTAAGAGGCAATATAGGAATAACAATCATAATATCAACAATACGCATCAATATCATGTCTGCTATACCGCCCATATAGCCTGCAACAACACCTAAAACAGAACCAAGTACTGCAATACAAAGTCCTGTAATAATTCCAACACTCAAAGAAACCCTTGTTCCATGAATCAGCATACTAAGAGAATCCTGTCCTGTCGTTATAGATGTTCCTAATGGATGTTCCAAACTTGGTGCAAGACCTTTTTGTGCCCTCTGCGTTACATCATATGGGTCATATGGGGCTAAAATATCTGCAAATAAAGCAACAAACACAAGGGATAACACTATAATAAGCCCAACTCGTCCCTGCTTATGATTCCAAATTTTCTTTATAAATTGTTTCATAATTCTTTATCTCTTTCATTTTTGATAAATATTCCCTCACTACTACTTATGGAACTCATAAAAAACGATACATCTACTTTTACTCTACTACTTATTTTACTCATTTCTAATGTACCATTCACTATCGTTTTTCCCCTAATGTAACTCTTGGGTCTAACAGGCTGTAACATAAATCAGTTACCAAATTTGCCACAAGTGCAAACGCTGACAGAAAAATCATAATCCCCATCATAAGTGGGTAATCATTATTATTATTTGCTTCAAAAAAAAGTGTTCCTACGCCATTCCAATTAAAAATCTTCTCAATTACTACAGAGCCACTAATCAAACCACTCACACCTATGCCAAAACCAGTTACAATTGGAAGCATTGCATTACGAAGTGTATGTTTGTAAATAACAGTACCATTTGATACGCCTTTCGCCTTTGCTGTAATAATAAAGTTTTCATTTGATACTGCAATTACACTATTTCTCGTATTCTGTGCATAGGATATGATTCCTCCAATAACAGAGCTAATAACCGGAAGGGCTGCATTATATGCTACCATGCCAATGCTTTCTAAGTTCCATGCAAAATTGGAAACCATATTTTGGTCCGTATAAGCCGGGAATATTTCCCATTGAAAACCCAAATAAAACGCAAGTACAAGTGCGATAAAAAAGGAAGGAACTGCGGTGGTAATTGTAGATGCGTTCATCAAAGCCTTATCTTGCCAACCACCTCGTTTCCATGCACAAAACGCACCAATCAACACACCAATAATAAGTGAAATAAGCATGGAAGAAACTGATAATACCAACGTCCATGGAAGTCTTGCAAAAATCAAATCCACCACTTTTGGACTTCCCGATTGATAAGAAGTGCCCAAATCACCATGCAGCAAATCATCCACATATCGCATATACTGCGACCATGTCGAACCATCCAGCCCATACTGTTCCCTTGTTAACTGTTTAATAATCTCATACTGCTCATCCGACATATTTCCCTGTGCCGGATAATAACGTGCACATGGGTCATCTACGCCAAGACGTGGAATAAAAAAACATAACGTTACAACTACAGCAAATACAAAAAATGTATACAATATTCTTTTTACTACATAAGCCTTTTCCATAACTATTCTACCTTTTCTAAATTTGCTAGTGTATCTACATTAAATACCGTCTGTCCCGGAGCTGCCACAAAACCCGTAAAACGGTCTGTACGAGCTACGGAAAGCACATCTGATGCATACAACGGAATTTTATAATATTCTTCTGCCAGTTCTTTTTGCAGTTTTTGAATCAACTCTACTTTTAAATCTTCATTTAGTGTATAACGCATTTCATCAATAACGGTTGTAATTGCATCATTTTGAAATTTTCCATAATTCGAAGAACGTTCCTGTGTTACAAAATGTGCTTTATACATAATATCCGCATTTGACATGGACAAAATCACATTCTGTACCGTCATATCAAAATTACTTGGATAAATATAAGTTGATTCCGGTGTCGAACCAGATGCCTGGAACTGTACATCAATTCCGATTCTTTGGAACTGTTTTTGAAGATATGCTACTAAATCCTGCTGTGCAGAAGCTGTTAAGATTTCAAAACTAATTTTTTCTCCATTTAACAGGCGATAACCATCTTCATCTTTTTTAGGATACAACTTATCTAAAATCGCATTTGCTTCGCTAATGCGACTTTGGATATCTTCGGATAAAATATTTGCTTCCTTATTATAAAGCAATTCATTGGATGGAAGAATCAGCCCGGCTGGTGCAATCTGCCCTGCTCCATTTAAAACATACTCTACAAGTTCTTCTTGGTTGATTGCCAATGCCAATGCCTTTCGTACCTGCTTATCCTGCAATAATACTTTCATACCTTTGTTATATGGGTCAGAAGGATTTACATTCAATACCAAACAAGTCGTATATGTACCGGCTGCCTGTGATACATAAATATCTTCCTCTTGCTTTAATAGTGCAAGGTAATTAGAACTTATCGTTGTGTCAAGCATATCCACGTATCCTTTTCGCAACGCAAAAGTAGCTGTATTAGAATCTAAATAAAGCATAATCTTTATTTTATCTACTTTATATAAAGCATCTCCATTTTCATCCTTCAAATGATAATTCAGATTTCTATCTAATGTAATAATCTGCGTATTCGTTTCTTCCTTATTCAAAATCCAAGCACCGCTTCCTACCGGATTTTCATATTGTACTAAGAATTCCCCCTGCGGATTTTTGTTGTTTAGCTGTTGGCTTTCTGTTACAAGAGGTGACCAGATATGTTCCGGCAAAATAAGTACTGTACTAAATAATGTCGTAACCGCACCCAATACCTTATTCACTAAAAGATACATAACCGTATCTTCTTCATCTTCTCCAATTACAAATGTTCCACTATAATCCGGATGTTCTGCAGTAAACATACCTTGCTGTACCAATTCTCCTTTGCTGGATTCATGTCGTAAGTCCGAAGTCCATGCAAGTGCACCTGCATGATTACTCAATGCATTATCTGTTGCAATATCAAAGGAATAATAAATATCCTCAACCGTGAGTTTCTCGCCATCTGACCAATAAATATCATCATGCAATTCAATACGAACCACCATATAATCTTCCGTTACATTATTATAGTATTCCTCTACTGCCTTATAATCAATTTCTCCATCAAACGTGTTATCGTCCGTAAACGGACTTCCCATCAAATCCACATAACACCATTGTTTTGCAATCAAAGGTGCAAAAGAACCAGCCTCATCATCATAAGAAAATAAAGTATTATAAATCATGCTTGCAACCGTAGGTGCAATTCCATCACGGGAAAGCCAAGGCATGAAGGAAGTCGGGAACGATGTCCCGACGTGTCCTACATACAATGTGGAAGAATCATCTGTTTTACGGCTGTCAATGGAGGTATTGCATCCCGTAAGACAAACTGTCGATGCGATTACGCAAAGAATCAAAATCCACGCTGTTATTTTATTTTTCAATGTTCTCTACCTCTGGTACCGGATATTCCAGTCTCTGTCCAAAACCATTCTTAGATGCGGAATTGTCATATACTTCTTCAATGCGGAAGATATATGCCGGATAAGACAGCCATCTGCTCATGTCCGGTGTATGATACATATCATGCTGTGCATTGATAAACTGCTGATATAATTCTCTCTTTCCGGAAATATTTTCATCATAGATTTCAATCTGACCCTTTAATTTATAAGAAACCATTGGAGGCTGATGAAAAATAAGAGCTGCTTCTTTATTTACCTGATAGTTTTCCCAACTCTGTTTCTTTGCCATTTCAAGACTTCCCAATTTTGAAAAATCCATTCTGTAATGAGCTTCATCGGCATACATGTACTTGATTAAAAGTTCTAAACCGCGATGACCATAGGATTTGTCTTCCGGGTCATAGCTTTCAATATGTTTGATATACGCTTCTAATGTTTCTTCTAAATATTCATCTTTCGGTAAGAATCCTACGCCCTTTACGCTGGCATTTAAGCCTGCAGGACCATGGGAAATGAATGCGGGTTCATGAGAACAGAAATTTAAAAATAATCGCTCATGTGAAACTTCTTCTCCTTTGTACATTCCAATAACATTTTTTGCGCGTGTCTTAAACGCCCAATCAAAAAATCTCTGTGATGATTGCATAATTGTTTTCTCCTTTAATCCTATTACTTACTTACTGTGCATGCGTATCTGATAAGACTCTCAGAAGTACGCACACGAAGTTCTATATTTATTACACTGCCATCAGAACTTATTGCTCCTGCTGGTACAGTTGTAACCTGACTTAAGCCCTTCACACCTGTTTCCGGGTGATTTGGGTATTGTTTTACAGAATTGTTTGCGGAATTTAATACTAAAATTCCTTCTTCTGTAAATCCTTCTGCAACTGTTTCATAACTGCCATCTTCATAGATAGTCAGTTCTGCTGAAAATGTATCTGTAGAACCTGTCACAGTACCGCTACCGTTAAATGTGCCAAGTTGACTTACCATGCCCGCCTTTGCAAAATTCATAGAAACACGTTCTGTAGCACCTGCATATGGATAAACAGATACCACTAAATTTGAACTATCCACAATTTCGCATTCCACTCTGCCACTATGTCCTTCTTCTGCATCACTCATTTCCGGTTCAAGTGCAAGCTGAGAAGTAGAAACACCATAAGTTCCGGTTTCACTCGCAAACATCATTTTGCCATCCTGTTCATAACTCATAAAATGCAAATAGGTATTGTCTTCATAAAACGAAATTACATGTGTATAATACACACCATTTTCCTGAACCATCTCTGTTGTATAAGAACCTGCTTGAAACGCGGATTCTGCCGATGGCGCTGTAAAATCTTCTGTTACTACATGAGCCATTAACTTAATACTGGTATCTTCCGCAGATACGGTATCAATATTTGCAGAACCGTATGGAACTGCATTAGAACCGGAAAAGTCAAGACTTCCATCTTCTGTCACTACGAAACTTGCCGTAATTCCTTCAGAAATGGATTTTTCTTCTCCATTTACGGAATCATAAATCATAACATAGGCATCATCTGATTTTTGGAATGTACCCGAACCTTTATCGGTTGTAAAATCTAATGTATTAGAGAAAATAAAGTTACCTGCTTCATCCAATCGTAAATAAACCGTGAGCTTCATTCCAAGTTCTGTTAAATCCAAATAGTAATCATTTGCTACTTCGGAAGTATCTGCATTTTTCGAACTGCTTGTTCCACCGGAAACAGCATCTTCTTCACCCCCATTGCCACCACAAGCGACGAGACTAAGCATCATACATGCCATTGACATAAAAATGGCAAGTTTTTTCCATATTTTTTTCATATATTTGCTCCTTTTTTTCTATTATTCTAAAAATTTTAAGTAAAGCAGACACTCTCATTCGCATTCACTACTTGCTCATAACCGAATAGCAGCTATCGCAGCTTGATTCGGTTAAAATAGAAACATCCACAAGGAGTCCTAAATTTAAGACTCCTTATGGTTATAAAATTAAGCATGTTTTCTCTTTTGTACTAAAATCATAGCTGTTCCAAATGCTGCAATAGTCATCATTGCCCATACGCTGCCAAATCCACTTTCACCTGTATCCGCTGATTCTTTATGGGATGCATTTTGGATGTTGTTTTCGTTGCTATTTTCATCTGATGCATCTTGATTATTGTTTTCGTTGCTATTTTCATTTGATGCATCTTGGTTGTTGTATCCACTATTTGTGTTATCTTCTTTTACTACAACTGCTGTATAAGTTACAAAGTTTCCATTTTCATCTGTATTATCAAAACTTGCTTTTCCATACCAAAGTTTTGATGTAAATGTTACTGTATCTTTTTCTGCATCATAAGTGAATGTTGTAGATTTTGCTTCTGCTCCTTCTTCTACTTCATATACCAATGTATATACGTTGCTTAATGCATCAAATTTTACTGTTCCATTTCCTTTTAAGGTTTCCGATGCTGTTACATTGTATACTTTAAATGTCTTTGCTGTTGCATTGATTTCTACAATTGGGTCCATCATCGCATCCATTGTCGGTACCCATGTAAGGTCTACTGCATATGTTCCACTTTCAAGTGTGTCTACAACTTCATCATAAGTAAAATCAAGTTCTGTTGCTGATGATGCATAACTTGATACACATTTTGTTACTGTCTTTACAACACCATTTTCTAATATTCCTGTGTACGTTTCTGCATCATTTTTAAATTTGGTATCTGCAGATGGTGTAAATGTAATCACATTTGCTTCTGTTTCATATGTTCCTGTTTCTGTATTTGTATAAGTTTCTCCTCCCATTGGAAAACTCACTTCATAGGTGTAGCTTCCATCTTCTTTCACGTTCAATGAGTATGTATACACAACTGTTCCTGCCATTGCTGATTCCTTTGTATAAGAACCCGTGTAATTACCCACTACAACTGTATCTTGTACTTCCGCTACACTTTCTGTTGCAAACGCATTTACCGGCAATGCTGTTATCCCTAATGCAAATGCAATAAAGAATGTTAAAATCTTTTTACGCATAATATCCTCCCTTTTCGCTTTTTGCGTATATATTTATTTAAAGACCTTTCGTCTATAAACCTTTTATAAAAAAATCACGTAATTATTAGTACTTTTATAATTACGATGCAAAATCATATCAATATCGTAAAAAGTGCCGTTGATTTCGGCATTTCCTCACAGGTACTTTCCATCCGCAAACGAACACTTCCATGCAAAATCTGCCCTACACCCGAACCAATATTGATAAATTGAAGTGCCGATGCCGGAAATGAGATAATATTTCCATTGTTTTCCGCATGAATAAAACTTCCGCTATCAAAGTACTGCAGATTTTGCACCATCCCTCGCTTTTGCTCTCCGGTAAATCGGGAAACCATGCTAATTGGCTGAGCACGAAGCAAAATTATCCCTTCTTTCTTCTGAACACAAAGTGTACACGGATGCTCAAAACCATCATTTGCCATCGAAATATTGTTTCCATCCTTTACTTCATCCCGATAAATAATAAATGGAAATTGATACACGCCATCTTGCATTATCCTGCAAAGTGTCGCACCGGAAAACTGCTTTTGGTTACGTAGTTCATATTTAATACGATATCTTTCCGATGTAGCACGAATTGCCTCCATAGACTGTTCTGAATTATAAAGTGCCCAATGCAATGCGTCGTTTTTTGCATGTTCAATATCAACCCCTTCGAACATCAAATGATTGATAATGATTTCAATCCGTTCTTGGTACATTTGTACTTTCTTTCTTCCTTCTAATGTAAGAATTGGATTACGAGGATTGGACTTATCTATAAGCCCTTCTGTTTTCAGCTCTGTTATAATCCTACTAATTGTGTATTTCGGTTGTCCTAACACTCTGGCTATATTTGTGACGGTAGAATGTTTTTCATTGTTACACAAAAAACAAAGTAATGTTCTTAATTTTAAAATTTCTGCGGAATCTGTCATGTTGGAATTCTCCTATTCTAATTTAAGTTAGTTTTCTCTAACCTATACTTAAAATAAAAAGCCGGATTATCGGCTTTTTATTTGCTTTAATACAGAAATCTCATACCTGTATTAACTATATTCATATTTCACTCTTTTTGCAACCGGTAAGTTGTAGCATTTTTGCAACATTTTGGAATATATACTATCTTTTTCCTTGTTTCCTAACTATATCAAAACACAACTTTCTTGATTCAGATATATATGATGTTTCATTACGGATACATCTGAAATTTCCTTTGTTTCTAAATAAAACCCGCCATTTGAAACTTATCTGTAAGGCTTTGTTTCATAATCCTCTCTTTCAAAAAACCGGTTCGTACTTGTTTCTTTCTTTCACTATTCCTCATTTGCCTTAACATCTTTTTTGTCGCATTCCTGCAACATTTTCTCATCTTTTTATATTCATTTTCAAAAATTTCATTACTTTCCTTCTTAAGGATGCAAACTTTCATCTATCCTTTGAAGTTTTTCTAACAAAATTTATGCATTGCCGCTTTTAACGAATACCATATTTTTCAATGATATAATCCATATCCTTATCCCCTCTACCGGACAGACAAATAAGGATAGAACCTCTTTTCATTTCTTTCGCAAGTTTCATGCCATATGCTACTGCATGAGAACTTTCGATTGCCGGAATGATACCTTCCAAACGAGAAAGTGTAAAGAATGCATCAATCGTTTCTTCATCGTTGACAACATCGTATTTTACTCTGCCTAAATCATGTAAAAAGGCATGTTCCGGACCGGAAGACGGATAATCAAGACCACTTGCAACGGAATAAACTGGTGCCGGTTCGCCATTTTCGTCTTTTAACATAATACTGTTAAATCCATGCATAATACCTTCTGTTCCATATTTTAAACTTGCTGCATGGTCACCAAGTGCAGTACCACGCCCAAGCGGCTCTACACCATAAATGTCAACCGGGTCATTTAAGAAACCGGAAAACATTCCCATTGCATTCGAACCACCACCAACACAAGCAACTACTGCATCCGGAAGTTCCCCTGTCATTTGAATAAACTGTTCTCTTGCTTCAATCCCAACTACACTTTGGAAATCACGTACCATCATTGGGAATGGATGCGGACCAACAACAGAACCGATACAATAAATACAATCTTTATATTCTCTGCAATATGCCGCAAATGCTGCGTCAACTGCTTCTTTTAATGTTGCAAGTCCATCCGTAACTTCAATGACATTTGCACCAAGAATCTTCATTCTTGCCACGTTTGGAGCTTGTTTTTTGATATCAACTGCTCCCATATAAATATCACATTCTAAACCAAAATATGCAGCTGCTGTTGCAAGTGCCACACCATGCTGTCCCGCACCTGTTTCTGCAATTACTTTCTTTTTTCCCATATATTTTGCAAGAAGTGCTTCACCCATGCAATGATTGAGTTTATGTGCACCTGTATGATTTAAGTCTTCACGTTTTACATAAAGCTGTACATTGCCAAGCGAACTGGAGAGTCTTTCCAAATAGGAAATTGGTGTAGGTCTGCCCTGAAATTCCTTACGAATACGGCGAAGTTCACTAATAAACTTACTGGATTTGCAAATCGTAAAATATGCCTCTGTGATTTCAGCCATTGCATTTTTCAATTCCGGTGTAATGTAAGAACCACCATATTTTCCAAAATAGCCATTTGCATCCGGATAGTTTTTAAAGTATGTGTCAAAATCGATATTATTAAATTTCATAATTATTTCCTCCAAAATAAATTAATATAGTATGTGTACATTACTGTTTATATTTTTAAGCATCGCCATCGTTTCGTTAATAACATTGTTTTTCCCTCCTAATAAAATCTTATTTTACTGCCGGACAATATCTCTGAAATATACTATCTCCATCTGTTTTTTCGTTTGATAAATATAATTTTATTATGTCCAACAATAAAAAACGCCCCCGACAGAATACTATAATCTGCCAAGGACGAATAAAGCATTTTATCCGCGGTGCCACCTTGCATTCACGAGTACGACCTCGTGCTCTTAAACAGGATACCAACATATCCCTGACAACTGACGTATGTCTACACGTCGCAGAATACTCTGTATCTATCTATTTAAATCTATGATACATTTGACTGCGCCCTCCGCGGTCCATTTGATAATCTGTGTTTCACCCGACTCTCAGCATCACGGGCTCTCTGTGGAAGCATAACTACCTTTATCTCCGCTTCAACGGTTTAACCTAATGAAGTTATAATTTATTAAAGCACTACATCATACATTTGTCAATACATTTTTCAAAAAATTGCACAAATAAACCTGTCTTTTTTAAATGTAATTCATATATTTTCTCTAAACTGATACCGTTCATGTGTAAAAGCATGTTGTTTTTCAATATTTAAGCGGATTACTCCGACTCTTTTGGCACATACTGCGTATAAATATCCACATGGTCATAAATACATCTCCAACTGCTTGAAGAACCTGCTGCTACACAAATATATGGTGTTCCACCTGCAAATGTACCATAACTTACTGCACAGCTTTTTGACTGCACTACATATCCTGTTTTGCCACCAAGCACTTCTCCACCTGATTCATTATCCTTATCCTCAATTCTGCGGATAAACCAATTGGAAATCACAATTCCTTCCGGATGTTGTTTGGTAGGTGTTGTTGTATAACAACGTGTCGTTAAAACTTCTTTACATAACTCATTCTGCATTGCTGCTTTCATAATAACTGCCATATCGTATACGGTACAATAATGATTTTCATTATAAATCCCTACACAATTCGTAAAATGTGCAGTATCGGTTAATCCAAGCTCTTCTAATTTTGCATTCATCATATCCACAAATGCCTCATGTGAACCTGCTACATATGTTGCAAGACCAACTGCTGCATCTCCACCGGAAGGTAAGATTGTCCCATAAAATAAGTCACGCACCGTCACAACCTCATCATTTTCAAATCCCACACAACTGCAATCATTGACATATGCATAATCCGTGATATCAAATGTTATTGTAAATGTATCATCTAATTCTTCTTCTGAAATATGTTCTGCAGCTACTAATACCGTTAAGACCTTTGTCATTGATGCCGGAGAAATTCTCTCCATTGCACCTCTTTCTGCAATAATTGTGTCTGTGCTTTCATCTACTAAAATAATATTAGAACTAATGATTTCTTCATTTGAAATCGTAACGGTATTTGGTGTGGATGTAAAAGTATAAATTGGCGTTTTAACCTCAGAAACTTGACTCATCTCTTCTGTTTGTGTTTCCTGTATTACAATTTCTTCCAATTCTGTTTCATCTGTTTGATTTATTTGTGTGGATACTCCGTTTCCTCTTGATAATTCACATCCTATTGCAATAGTAGCAATTACTATCACAATAACACCTAATTTTGCAGCTTTGAGTATTCTTTTTTTCAAATTTTTCCATTTTCTACGAGGTTTCTTTTTATATTGCATAAAATTATCTCCATTCAAATTTTATATAACTTTTTCTATATTCTAACATACTTTATGCTTCCTTTATATTATTTCTTTTATCTTTTTCCCAAAAGTTACTGTACAGAGGTTAGTTTGACACTTCTAAAAAAAGGTATATACTAAAAAAA
>CALAST010000052.1 GCA_937889225.1 uncultured Lachnobacterium sp.
TGTGCGAATATATTATTTTGGAGGATTACATAATGGAAAAGTACATTTATAACGAACAAATCGGTCTTTGGTATGAATTGCAGGGCGATTATTACATTCCCTGTTTGGAATTACCCGCCGAAAAAGAAGAAAGGCATATCGGCGTATGGGGTCAGCGGCATTTGCGGTATATCCGTCAACATAAAAAGGTGTTCTACACAAATCTGCTGACAAGCGGAAAACTGCAAAGCCACCTTGCCGATGTTGAAGAACAGGCACAGAAACTGTTTGACCGCCTTATGAAGCAATGGGCAGAGCGTGAGGGCATTACCGAAAAGCTGAAAGCCGACAATCAAATGGAGTGGGTCGGCAGGATGAACGCTCTTCGTGAAGCGGTTACGGAAACTGTCAATGCCGAGGTGATCTTCGTATGAGAAAGCGGAAATATTACCTTTATCTCACAGAAGAGGAACGGAGGTACATCTTCAATGCCCTGCTTGCCTTCCGCAATAAGTTGATTGCACAGGGCAGATATACGGATGCAGTTGACAAGGTTATGATAAAATTACAAAGATAAAGCATTGCAATCGAAAGCGAGAACGCTCGAACAGCAATGTTCGGGCGTTTCTTTGCGTAGGCGGTAGAAATTTTTACATTTTTGTGATATACTTAAAAAACGAATTGAGATTACAACAGAAACTTTGAATTTTACGGTCAGTAAGGAATGAGTAAAGTTATATGATTGTATTATAAGCGATTTGTTAAAATTTTTGTAACCACTTGTATTTGCCTGCAATTTATGGTATAATGTTTTAAAATTTAGAAAGAGGTGGAAAGATGATTAACTTTTCTTGCAAATAAAATCAAAATATGCGGTAGTGCTATACTTTGGCATTATTGTGTCTATTGCAAGAAAGTTATATGTCTATCTTACTCAATATAGTGCTGTTGCCACTTTTGCTTAGTGGTGTTATTATGCTATGACGAGCTGCAAGGATAAACTTTCTTGTGGCTCTTATTTTGTTTTGGAGGTGCTTTATGAATAGTGCAGAACAGATAGTTACACATGATTCACTCCGTATAGTGTCGGTTCCTTTTGGTGAAATCTATACGTAGTAAACATTCACCGAACCGACTTTGTATCGTATGACACGCAAAGGAGGATAATATTTATGTCAATGATTAAAATTGAAAACCTTACGTTTTCATATCCGACAAGTTATGATAATGTTTTTGAAAATGTCAGTTTCCAGGTTGATACCGATTGGAAGCTTGGTTTTGTGGGCAGAAACGGACGAGGTAAAACAACCTTTCTGAATCTTCTGCTTGGGAAATATGAGTATAGTGGAAAAATCCTATCATCCGTACAGTTTGATTATTTTCCTTATCCCGTTTCAGATAAGAATCGTATTACAGAGGATATATTGCAGGAGATTTG
The DNA here is from genome assembly GCA_937889225.1 of uncultured Lachnobacterium sp. GTDB lineage: Bacteria > Bacillota > Clostridia > Lachnospirales > Lachnospiraceae > Roseburia. The sequence goes on from CALAST010000052.1 coordinate 1,418, forward strand.
CCCACTTGCGGAAGAATGGGAACTTATGCGAGAACTTTCTTATCTTGATGTTGATGTCGATGTGCTTTGGCGACCTTTTGAAACACTTTCCAACGGAGAGCAGACAAAGGTTTTGATTGCCGCTCTTTTTCTTAATGAAGGGCATTTCCTACTGATTGATGAACCTACCAACCATTTGGATGCCAAAGCGAGAAAAAGTGTGGCGGCATATCTGAAAAAGAAAAAGGGATTCATCTTAGTTTCTCACGATCGTCGCTTTCTTGACGATTGTGTTGACTATATTCTATCGATTAACCGAGCGAATATCGAAGTGCAAAGAGGAAACTTTTCATCATGGATGTCAAATTTTGAGCGACAGCAAGAATTTGAACTGGCTCAGAACGAACGTTTGCAAAAGAACATCGGACGATTACAGCAGTCGGCAAAACGCTCTGCAGTATGGTCTGAACGTGTAGAAGCTTCCAAAATTGGGGCAGCAGATAAAGGTTATGTCGGTCATAAAGCCGCCAAAATGATGAAGCGTTCAAAATCTATAGAAGCGAGACAACAACAGACAATCGAACAAAAATCAGCATTGCTGAAAAATATGGAAACCGCAGAAGCCCTCAAGATACAACCGCTTAATTACCATACAGATTTGATTGCATCATTATCGAATGTAGTAGTTTGTTATGATGGCATTTCAGTTTGTGAACCCGTTTCGTTTGAAATAAGACAGGGAGAACGCATTGTGCTTGATGGAAAGAACGGCAGTGGCAAAAGTAGCCTGTTAAAGTTGGTAGTCGGGCAGTCCATAGATTATACGGGTACAGTAACACTTGGCTCTGGGCTTGTAATTTCTTATGTGCCACAGGATACATCGTATTTATGTGGAACCCTTTCCGAGTTTGCAGAAGAAAACAACCTTGATGAAAGTTTGTTCAAGGCAATTCTTAGGAAAATGGACTTTGAGCGTGTACAGTTTGAAAAGGATATTAAAGACTTTTCTGGCGGGCAAAAGAAGAAAGTCCTAATTGCGAAAAGCCTTTGTGAAAAGGCACACTTATATGTATGGGATGAACCGCTCAACTTTATTGATGTGTACTCACGTATGCAGATTGAACAACTCATAACGGAGTTTGCCCCGACCATGCTCCTGGTAGAACATGACAGTGTTTTTCGAGATACTGTGGCAAGTAAAATTGTGAATATCTAAATTGGTTCTTCCGCAATTTTACGTTTTTCGCTTTAATAAAAATGGAGAATGCTGATTTACACTGGCATTCCAGTATTGAAAAATTACAAAATACGGATAATTGCGTAAGAACCTCTAAATTAAAATAATTGTATGGGTTAATTCCAGCTTTACAGAGACTCAAATTCCAGTTTGTAGAATTAAGAAAATCGTAATTTGTGGAGGTAAAATATAGATGAATCAAGGTAGAATTATTGTAATCACAGGTGCGCCGGGGACAGGAAAAACTACAACGGCATCTGCTGTTGCAAAAGAATCAGATTTGGAAAAGTCTGTGCATATGCACACAGATGACTTTTATCATTATTTGAGTAAAGGGGCAATACCACCGCATTTGCCGGAATCAAATGAGCAAAATTTGATTGTCATTGAAGCGTTTTTAGAAGCTGCGAAGCGATATGCTCGTGGTGGATATGATGTAATTGTTGACGGTATTATCGGACCGTGGTTTTTAAAGCCGTGGCAAAGTCTTGTTCGGGAACATTATGAGGTGCATTATATTATTTTAAGGGCAAGTAAGGAAGAAACCTTGAAGCGAGCTGTTGAACGCTCAAAGTTAGACCGAAAGACAAATATCGAATTGGTAGAAACCATGTGGGAGCAATTTTGCAATCTGGGAATATATGAATCGAATGTTATAGATACGACCACTTATTCCATTCAAGAAACTGTTTCCGCAGTACAAGAAAAAATCGCAAGTAGGGCAGCGTTGTTGTCTTAGATTGTTTTGGTGCAATTCCAGTTTGTTAGCTTTACATCGGGTCAACTTGTCCCGAACTTTTACAACTAAATACCCGCCGCTCACACAGTGGCACACCGAGCAGGAAATCTGAAAAAGGTCTCCTGCTTTTTTTCTGCCCAAAATGAGGTGGTAAAACGCCACCCCATCCACCAATTAGCGAAAGGAGGGACACGAAATGCCTTGTCCACACAACGAAATCACGATTGTTCAGCGCAGCCAGCGGCAGTCTGCGGTTGCCGCCGCTGCTTACCAAAGCGGCGAAAAGCTGTTCTGTGAATACGACCAGCAAGTAAAGCACTACCCGGAAAAGCGTGGTATCGTCCACAATGAAATCCTGCTCCCGGCAAATGCTCCACAGGAATATGCAGACCGCAATACTTTATGGAATGCCGCCGAAGCGGTGGAAAAGCAATGGAACTCCCAGCTTGCAAGGCGGTGGGTGCTTACCATTCCCAGAGAGATACCGCCCGACCAGTACGCTGTCCTTGTACGGGAGTTTTGTGAACAGCAGTTTGTTTCCAAAGGCATGATTGCTGATTTTGCCATCCATGACCCCCATCCGCCGGGACACAATCCCCACGCCCATGTCCTGCTGACCATGCGGGCAATGGATGAACATGGAAAATGGCTTCCCAAGAGCCGCAAGGTTTATGACCTTGACGAGAATGGGGAACGGATAAAGCTGCCGTCCGGCAGGTGGAAAAGCCACAAGGAGGATACGGTGGACTGGAACGACCAGAAGTATTGTGAAATCTGGCGGCATGAATGGGAGGTTATCCAGAACCGCTATCTGGACGCCAATGACCGCCCGGAGCGTGTGGACTTGCGTTCCTATGCCAGACAGGGGCTTGATATAGTCCCCACTGTCCATGAGGGGACTGCTGTCCGGCAGATGGAAAAGCGAGGTATCCAGACGAATATCGGCAACCTGAACCGGGAAATCAGAGCCGCCAACCGCCTGATGAAGTCCATCCGGCAGCTTATCCAAAACCTCAAAGGCTGGATTACCGAGCTGGGAGAAAAACGGAAGGAGCTGCTTGCACAAAAGGCGGCGGAGGAAGCGACACTTCTTCCCAATCTGCTGATGAAGTATATGGAGATACGAAAGGAAGAACGGAAGGACTGGACAAGGGCTGGACAGAACCGGGGAACTTCACAGGACTTAAAGGCAGTCAGCGAAGCCCTGTCCTATCTCCGGCAAAAGGGGCTTTCCACTGTGGAGGACTTAGAAGCGTTTCTGGAATCTTCCGGGAAATCAGCCGCAGATTACCGCAATCAGATGAAGCCAAAGGAAGCCCGGAGCAAAGTGATTGACGGGATTCTTGCCAGCCGGACAGACTGCAAGGAATGTAAGGCTGTCTATGAGAAGTACCAGAAGATATTTTTTAAGAAAATAAAGGGGAAATTCAAACAGGAACACCCGGAGGTTGCCCGGTATGAGAAAGCCGCTGACTACCTTGCCAAGCACCCGGACGATAAGGATAAAACGAAAAATGAGTTGCAACAGGAGCAGGAAACGCTTCTCAGCGAAATCGCAGAGCTGAAAGTACCACTGACCGAGGTACAGGAGGATTTGAAGAAGCTGCGGGACATCCGCTACTGGGTACGGAAAGCCACACCCGGCACAGAGGAAAGCAAAGAGCCGCCCAAGAAGCAGCCCATCAAAGAAGTCTTGCAGGATAAGACTGACGAGAAAAAAGCACAAAGAACCGCCCCGGCACAGGAGAAACACAGACAACAGGATATGGAACTTTAACAGGCACTTGCCATTTTCAATTAGAGAATGTCAGGTGCTTTTCTTATTTTCAAGGAGGGATAGATTTGAATGTATTCGAAGCTGTGAAGCAGTCCGTCACAACAAGACAGGCTGCGGAGTATTATGGAATCCATGTAGGTCGGAACGGGATGGCTTGCTGCCCGTTCCATAACGATAAAACCCCAAGCATGAAGCTGGATCGGCGTTACCATTGCTTCGGCTGCGGTGCGGATGGGGATGTGATTGATTTTGCCGCCGCCCTGTATGGGCTGGGAAAGAAAGAAGCCGCCGTACAGCTGGCACAGGACTTCGGGCTTTCCTATGAGGACTGGAAACCGCCGGGAAAGGTAAAAAAGCCCAAGACCCGGCAGAAATCCCCGGAGGAACAGTTTCAGGAAGCAAAGAATCGCTGCTTCCGTATTCTTGCCGATTATCTCCATCTGCTGATGGCATGGAGAACGGACTACGCCCCGCACTCCCCGGAGGAAGCCTTTCATCCCCGGTTTGTGGAAGCCTTACAGAAGCAAGCCCAAGTGGAATATCTGCTGGATGTGCTGCTGTTCGGGGAAACAGAGGAAAAAGCGGATTTGATTACGGACTACGGAAAGGATGTGATACAGCTTGAACAGCGAATGGCAGAACTTGCAGCCGCAGACGCAGCAAGAACTAAAAAACACTATGAACGCCATGCAGCCGCCCCAGAGCGTTGAGGAAATCAAGGCGGGGCTGGAAACCACCGAGAAAGGCGGTGTCCGTCAGAGCATACGGAACTGCCTGACCGTATTCCAACGTGACCCTCTGCTTTCAGGGGCTATCGCATACAACATCCTGACTGACCGCAAGGACATCATAAAGCCCATCGGTTTTCACAGAGAAAGCACCGCCCTGAACGATACGGACATGAAGTATCTGCTTCTTTATCTGGAAGAAACCTACGGGCTTACCAATGAGAAAAAGATTGATAACGCCATCG
>CALAST010000053.1 GCA_937889225.1 uncultured Lachnobacterium sp.
GTTTGATAATAAATGCCGGAAGCTGGTCACATGGTCTGCCCCATTGTTTTTCGGTGTAGCCTTTTACTAACTTTTCATAAATATCCGTGCCAACTAAGCTGATTGCCTGTTCTTCAAGGTTCTTTGGTTCTGTAATGCCTGCTGCTTTTTTCTGTTCTTCGATTTTTGCCGCAGCTTCCTCCGGTGTTACCACGCCCCACATTTTGTTAAATGTGTACATATTGAATGGGAGGGAATACAATTCGCCTTTATAGTTTGCCACAGGGGAGTTTGTAAAACGGTTAAACTCTGCAAACTTAGTAATATAATCCCAAACCTCTTTATTATTGGTGTGGAAAATATGTGCACCATACACATGCACATTGATGCCTTCCATTTCCTCTGTATAAACATTTCCTGCAATGTTTGAACGTTTGTCAATCACAAGGACGTTTTTTCCCTGTTCTTTTGCTTTCTGGGCAAAAACCGCCCCATAAAGTCCTGCTCCTACTACTAAATAATCGTATTTCATATTATCCCTTTCTTATAATGTTTTCATTTATTGCTTCATAATTACAAGCAAGCTCCTATCAAGCGGATATTTGCAATCCATTTTACTACTTGCTTAGGAGCTTGCTTTCCTAAATGATTTTTTTACTGCTGAATTGTACTGCTGTCACCTAATTTAACGATAATCTCTTTCTGTACATATTCATTGCCTTCTACCTGATATACAATCAAAGTAATTTCTTCACCAGCCGCATAGTAACTCAGTAATTCTTTCAATTGGCTCATTGTGGTAATGGCATTTCCTTCTAATCCTACAATAATATCGCCAGGACGAATGCCTGCTTTTTCTGCTGCTGAACCATCATATACTTTGTATACATATACACCATTGTCGATGTCTTTACCTTGAATGCCTAAATAGCCTGTCTGGGCAGTTTCTACCTGTTCACCACTAATTAATTTTTCAATTACAACCATTGCATCAGAAATTGGGATAGCATATCCAATACCTTCTACATCTGTACTTGCATATTTTACGGAATTGATTCCAATTACTTCTCCACGAGCATTTAAAAGCGGTCCACCACTATTTCCCGGATTAATTGCTGCATTTGTCTGAATTAAATTATTACAGATAATCGTTGTTCTTGTTGCTTCATCCGTTACGGTTGTAGAACGTCCTAATGCACTAATTACACCGGTTGTTACAGATTGTCCATAGCCTAATGCATTACCAATCGCAACAGCTCCTTCACCCATTTCAAGTACCGTAGAATCTCCAAGCGTTGCAACACGAATGATTTCTCTTGTTTCTTCGGAAATGTCCTTTAATGCTACTTTGATAACTGCTAAATCCTTTGTTGCAATCGTTCCTTTAGTTTCTGCAAGTGCTTCTGTGTCGTCACTAAACTGAACGGTCAGCTCTTTTGCACCCTGCACAACGTGGTTATTCGTTGCAATATAGATAAATTCATCATCCTGTTCTACAATAAAACCTGTTCCACAGCTTTCACTTTCCTGAGAATATTGCTGTCCCCATATACCCTGATAGGTTACTTCGGATAAATTACTGATAGCAACGATACATGGCATTACATTTTCTACCATATCAGATACATCCGTTACAGCAGTTGTAATCGTATTTCCCTCTACTTGTGCCTGTCCAATTTCACCACTTGTTCCATTATTGGTTGCGTTATTGCTTCCATCTTCTAACAAGTTATTAAAATCATTATTATTGCCGTTTTTATCATTATCCTTTTCATCTTCTTTTGAAAAAATACCTAATGCTCCGCCTGCAAAATAGGATACTCCGCAAAAGGAAGCTCCTGCCACTAAACCAAACACCAATGCAATCGCTGTGCATTTCGTAAGCGTTGCACCAAATCCTGCAAAAGCCGATTTCTTTTTCTTTGATTTTGAGGAAGAATCATCGTCCCATTGATTAGAAGAATATCCTCCCCCTGCATAAGTATCGCTATAATTTGCATTGCTATAGCTCGTATTGTTGTTACTTTCTGTATGATTGTTTTCATATGGGTTATAATTAAAATTATTATCCATCGTTCACATTCCTCTCTTTCTACTATTCGTATATCATTATTCAAATATATAACGGAATAACTGCTCGTACTTCGTTCATATCTTACAATATAACTTTATACAATAAATGTGTAAGAAATGTGTCGTTTCTCTAAAGGAAACATAAATTCTCTTAAATTTCTATATTATTTTTTGTTAATAAGGCTCTTGCTGATTCTACAGAATCCACTCCGGTTGCATTTTTGATAGGAGCAAATTCTTTTTCTCTTTCCACTTCAAATGACAAACAATTATCCATCATATAAACCATATCCAGAATTAAGGTTTCAAATTTATAAGCATTTGGAGTTTCCGGTTTTATAGCATTTCCATTTTCATCAATGTATGGCACTTTTTTCTCTACAATGTGAAGCGGCATCTGTTTTTCTACGATGTCAAACAACGTATTTACATCAAATAAATAATTTAAAATTACGCCAAAACCATACAATAAAGAACCAGCCTCATTTGTTGCTTCTGCCATTTCCGGAGTCAATTCATAATATTCGATAATCGATGGTTTTCCATCCTCCAAACAAAGTGCTCCTACTCTTTCGTATGGGTCGCATTTACGCACTACTTTTGCCCCGCTGACACATCCTGAAAGAATGGTTGCACCTACGAATACAGGGTCTGCAATCCGCTGTAATACATTATCTACTGCAAATACATTTAACCACTCTACTCCTTTTTCTTTCAAATCTTCTCCCAAACCGGCTTTTACCAAAGAAGAGAACCAACCGCCATTGCCATTTGGAGACATCGCAAGAGAATCTTCCGCTTCTACCAACACATTACCTTCAAAGTCAACTGCCGGAACCATTTCCTGCACAAAGAATTTCACAAAATCTTTATTATATCCAAAGAAATCATGTTCTTCAAAAAACGCCCTTGTCTGTTCATCATTTTTATCGCTTGTCATAATATATAATGGAACAAAGGCTTCTGCTTCATCTGTCACTTTCTTTAAGTTTGCGATAAGTTGTTCGAAAATATACAAATCCTTTGTCACACCAATATTGTACATACCCTTGGCTTTATCAAAGCCCAAACGTGTTCCCTGTCCACCAGCCAGAAGAATTGCACCTACTTTACAATTTTTAATAGCTTCCAATCCAACTGCCTTAAATTCTTCTTTTTTGCCTTCAATCTCCGGCAATTCCATTGCTCCAAGCGGTGCAAAAGTTCCTCTCGCCTGTTCTTTATTTCCAATCATATCCAAATACGACCAGTCCATATTGTTTAACTGATTTATCAGTCTTTCCGGAAGTTCTTTTCCCAATAATGGTTTTAAGTACTTTTGATTCGTCGCATTAATTTTATCAATTACTATTTGTTTCATTATCCTTTTTCCTTTCTAAAATTTTGTTGTATATTTCTAAAAACATATGAATAACAAATAAACCGGTCAAAAGACCGGTCTATTTATATTTATAGCATTCTATGTTTTTATTCTTCTTCGGTTTCAGTTTCTTTTTCTGTATCTTCTACCTTGAAATCCGTCCCGGTTTGTCCTGCCGTATTATTAAATTTGTCCACATTAATAGAAGATTCGTCCTCGGTAACACCAGTTTTGTTTATAATCGCATTACTAATCGCCTGTACAGTTTCAGAAGGTTCATAATCTACTGTTCCGAAAAGATATTCGTGAAGCTTTGATACATTATTGCTTAGTCCGATTGGAATAACAGTATCTCCCCATGTAGTTAATGTTTTTGTTGTCATTTCAAATGGGAATCCTGTGGTTGAGGCAATCTTATATGCTTTTACATCCTTGGCTAAACTTAAAATTTCTTTTAAGGTTAAACTTGTGGAAATGTCATCAAAAACTGCATTACAAATATCCAAAAGTGTTCCAATATCGGATTGTTTTGCCTCATTTAACATTGCTTCCAATACAATACGCTGACGGGAAGAACGTTTGAAGTCATCTCCTGATGTATAGCGGATACGTGCATATGCGGTAGCCTGTGCACCATTCAACTTCTTTACGCCTGAACCGGAAACCAATTCTCTATCTGAACCGATTTCTTTGCTCATGTCTTTGACATATTGATTTAAGTGTTTTACTTCCGCACTCGTAAGCTCAATTTCGACTCCACCAAGTGCATCAATTGCCTCAATCAAAGCTGCCCAATCTACGCAAACATACTCTGTCACATCCAAATCTAAGTTCATATTCAACATCTGTATTGCCCGCTTGATACCGCCACTTGCATAAGCATTGTTTGCCTTTCCATATTTACTGCTTCCAACATTTAAATATGTGTCACGATATACGGAAACGATTTTTATATCCTTGGTTTCATTATTAATGCTGGCGACCATAATCGAATCGGAATGTCCCGACTCATAATTATTAATAGAACGGTTGTCCAATCCGAACAAAGCAACGTTTGTATATCCACCCAATTTTGTCAATGCCTCACTTGACAAGTCTTCGTTAATTCCCGCTTCCGAATCTCCAAAATCCTGAATATCCACTTTACCGAAAATTCCCCATACATACAGGGCTGCCAGCAGAAGCAGCAATACGATAACCTCTACTGCAAACAAAATGAGTTTCTTCTTTTGTTTCTGTCGCTTAGTAAGCCTTTTACCTTTTGTCATTTCTAATTACTTCCTTTCCTATTGTGTATATATCGCCAAGCTTCGCTGTAACTATCACGTTCTTCCTGCGACATGTCGGAATATCGGGCTAATGTCAAATTTGTAAGCGTCATCTGCGGATTTTGACATCTAAAACAATCTACAATCTTACGCCTCGACACCATCCTTAACCAACCACACTTAGGACAAATGTATATCTTCATCATTTCCTAAAAAACCCACTTTTTATTCGAACATTTTCATTGTATTAGACTGTAAATGTTCTAATTTCTGATTTGCATCTTCTAATGAAGTGCCTTTTACACCAAAGTAGAATTTAATCTTTGGTTCTGTACCGGATGGACGTACGCAGCACCAAGCATTGTTGTCAAGCTGATAATAAAGAACGTTTGAGCTTGGAAGTCCGCTTGCTGTAACTTCGCCTGTTTCCATATTCTTTCTTGTGTCTGCTTTGTAGTCAATTGCTTCTAATACTTTGTAATCACCGATAGTTGTAGGAACGTTTTCACGAGCTTTTGTCATGATTGCGTTAATCTGAGCTGCTCCGTCAATTCCTTTTAATGTTAATGTTGTGATGCCTTCTTTGTAATATCCGTATTTTTCATACATTTCAATCATAGCATCCCAAAGTGTCATATTCTTCGCTTTGTAGTATGCTGCTACTTCACAAAGCATAACAACTGCTGCAGGAGCATCTTTGTCTCTTGCATATGTACCTGGTAAGCATCCGTAGCTTTCTTCTAAGCCGAATACATAGTTATGGCTGCCTGTTTCATCAAATTCACGGATTTTTTCACCGATATATTTGAATCCTGTAAGAACTTCCATAAGTTCTACATTGTAAGCTGCTGCGATAGCTTTTGCCATATCTGTTGTAACGATAGATTCGATTAATGCTGGGTTTTCCGGCATTGTTCCGTTTGCTGTCTTCTGGCTTAAGATATATTCAGCGATAAGCATACCGGACATATTTCCTGTAAATGTTACCCATTCGCCTTCTTTTGTCTTGCAGTATACACCAAGACGGTCAGCATCCGGGTCAGTAGCTAATACGATATCTGCATCTTTTTCTTTTGCAAGTTTAAGTGCAAGTTCAAATGCAGCTGCATTTTCCGGGTTTGGAGATGGACATGTTGGGAAGTTTCCATCAGCGATAGCCTGCTGTGGTTCAACATAAACATTTTCAAATCCTAATTCATCTAACACTCTTGTAACAGGAAGTAAGCCTGTACCATGAAGTGGTGTGTAAACAATTTTAATGTCTTTTGCCATTTCTTTGATGATTTCCGGATGGATAGAAAGGGCACGTACTTCTGCAAAGTATTTTTCATCTACTGTATTATCAAGTTCAACATAAAGACCTGCTGCAATCGCATCTTCTTTGCTCATGGTTTTAACCATATCGAAAGAAGTAACTTTGCCTACTTCTGCCATGATATTTGTGTCATGTGGTGGTGTAACCTGTGCACCATCTTCCCAGTATACTTTGTATCCGTTGTATTCTCTAGGATTGTGGCTTGCTGTAATTACGATACCTGCAAGTGTTTTTAATTCACGAACTGCAAAAGAAAGCATTGGTACAGGACGAAGTTCAGGGAACACATATGTCTTAATACCGTTTGCTGCAAGACAAAGAGCTGCTGCATCTTTGAATTCATCATGCATTAATCTGGAGTCGTGAGCGATAACTACACCACGTTCTTGTCCATTCTGTGAAATAATGTAGTTTGCTAACCCTTGTGTAGCCTGACGTACAGTATAAATATTCATACGGTTGGTTCCTGCTCCGATAACCCCACGAAGTCCTGCAGTACCAAATTCTAATGTACGATAGAAACGATCTTCGATTTCTTTTTCGTTTCCTTCGAGAGCTGCAAGTTCTGCTTTTGTAGCTTCATCGAAATATTCATCTGTACACCATTGTTTATAGGTTTCCATATAGCCCATTTCTAAAATCCTCCTCAATAATTATAATATATTTAGTTTCATAGTATTTCTATTGTAGCACATGGCTTTCGTTTTGCAAAGGTTTTTTCTTGTATATTTTACTGCAATTTTTCGAAAAATTGTTTATAATAATTCTTAAGTATTTATTTTACAAAGGAGAATGTTACCTAAAATATCAATTATTATGAAATTTCCATACTTCATATAATCAATAAGTAAACAACTACTAAACATTGCACAAAAATGAATTTTGGAATATGAGATATAAAAATTAAGGTAACAAAATCACATATGACATATAATAAAACCAATCCTGAATGGAAACGATATTTACAATTAATGATAGAACGTCCTCACCTTTTTATCCCGCATGCGGATTACAAATTAATTACGATGGATGAAGATGTTCAAGACTATGAAATGAAACATAACCGAACGCTTGGCGTATTATACGAAACTCCGGAGCATCTGTTTGTTGCAGATTTAGTTTCTTACAATGGAACACTTATGGTCAAAGAACGGCTTGTTCCAACAACTGCCGCAAAACATATTTTAATTATCCCTATTATCAATGACAAATTTGTACTTTTTCGGAAATTTCACCATCCTGTACGCAACTATATTTACTGCTTTCCAACCACATTTGTAGAGGCCGGTTACAAGCCGGACCAATATAGTATACAGTTCTTAAAGGACTTATTTGGTTCGTTTTCCGGTACCGCCTTTTATTTGGATGATATGGAACCAAACACAGAAACTTATCATTGCATGACTTCCGTATATGCCGTAAAAATACAAAATATAAATTTGGAAAAACGAAAGAATATTTCGCTTGACTACCAGCTTATGACAGCCGCACAGATGGCTGAATATACAAGTGGCAGTTTTCAATTTCTCAATCGGGATAGCTATACGATTGCGGCTTATGCCATGTATATGGAAACAAAAAGGCAGATGGGACATCATGCGTTTTTTAGAGAGGAGGATACATAATTTATGAAATTAGAAGGATATTATTCTTCCGGTGAATTTGCCCGAATGGCACAAGTTTCTGTAAGAACCATACGTTTTTATGATAAACAAAATATCTTAAAGCCCTCTTATGTAACGCCTTCCGGTGCTCGTTTTTATACCGACTCGGATTTTGCAAAATTGCAGCAGATTCTATTATTTAAATACTTGGGATTTTCCTTAGATGATATTCGCAGCATGACAATTAATGATGCCGACTCCCAATTTTTATCCCGTTCTCTTTTGCAACAAAAACGACTGATTGCAGATAAAATCGAGCAAATGCAGATTGTACAATCCGCTATTGATAACACCATTGAACAACTTACAGAACACAGGCAGATTGATTGGAGCCAAATGCTCAATCTTATTCACTTAACCGGAATGGAAAAAAGTCTAAAAAGTCAATACGAAAATGCAAACAATATTTCTGCTCGCATTCGCCTGCATAGGGACTATTCCACAAACAAACAAGGATGGTTTCCATGGGTCTTCGAGCAATGCCTTTCTCTAACCCAAGAAACATCGTCTCTTTCTATCTTAGAATTAGGTTGCGGAGACGGCACTCTTTGGACGGAAAACTTTGACAAAATCCCTCCAAATGCCACCATTATTTTATCCGACATCTCAGAAGGCATGCTACGTGATGCCCGAAGAAGCATTGGTATGCCTGATACCAGATTTACTTATGAAGTGATTGATTGTGAAAAAATTCCATATAAAAACAAAACTTTTGACATTATTTTTGCAAATCATCTACTTTTTTACTGCGACAATATCGAAAAAGTTTGCAAAGAAATACGACGAGTGCTAAAAACAAACGGCATTTTTTTCTGTACTACATATGGAAAAAATCACATGAAAGAAATTACTCGATTGGCACAGGATTTTGACTCCCGTATTGTCCTAGCTGCCGAAAATCTCTATGACCGTTTCGGACTGGAAAATGGAAAAACAATACTTTCCTCCTACTTCAAACAAATTGACTTAAAACGATACGAAGATGGCATAGAAATAAATGAAGCAGAACCTCTTATCGAATATATTCTTTCCTGCCATGGAAACCAAAACCAGTATCTTTTAGAACGATATAAGGATTTCCGTATCTTTACAGAAAAAAAAGTCAAAAAAGGATTTCACATCACAAAAGATGCAGGATTATTTATCTGTAAAAGATAAAACTCTTTCACTTATAACTGATGCATCAAAAAATACCCTTATTATTCTCACAATTATTTCCTAATATGCAAGAATAATAAGGGTATTTTTGTTTACCCTTTTATTTTTATTCTCTTAAAATGCAAATGTGTTTTTCAACACTTCCCATTTTTGGTCTTTCTCACTCAAATTCAAAGGTGTTCCATCTTCTAATGCATATCCTTGTGCACAAGCATTTCCCTGATATTCACCCTTAAGCTGTGGCCATACAATACCGATTTCCGGGTCATTCCATGCCAAACCGCCTTCATCGCCCGGATGATAGAAATCTGTACATTTATAACAAAATTCCGCCAAATCAGAAAGTACTAAAAAACCATGTGCAAAACCTTCCGGAATATAAAACTGCTTTTTATTTTCTTCCGTAAGCTCTACACCATACCACTTTCCATAAGTTTCGCTATTTTTACGAAGGTCTACTGCTACGTCAAATACAGAACCTTTTACCACACGCACCAATTTGCCCTGTGGAAACTCTTTTTGAAAATGAAGTCCACGAAGTACTCCTTTTACGGAGGAAGACTGGTTATCCTGTACAAATTCCATAGTCAAACCGGCTTCTTCCATATCTCTTTTACTGTAAGTTTCCATGAAGTAGCCTCTGGCATCACCATGTACTGCCGGTTCAATTACACAAAGTCCTTCAATGCCACCTACATTTTTGTCTACTTTAATCTGTCCCATTTTTTCTCCTATAATATCTCACATAAATATCTGCGAAGTGCATCCTGCCATGTCGGAAGCGGCTGAAATCCGGCTTCCACCAATTTGCTCTTATCCAAACGACTATTAAATGGTCTTGCTGCTTTTGATACACCATATTCCGCAGTCGTAACAGGTGCTATCGTAAGTCGGTCTTCACTATACTCTATATGCCCCATCTCTACTGCCTGACGGAAAATTTCTTTCGTAAAATCATACCAACTGATATAACCGCCTTCATTTGTTGCATGATAATAACCATACTTTTCCGTTTCAATCATATCTACAAGAAGAATGGATAAATCCAATGTATAGGTTGGCGTACCAATCTGGTCACATACAACCGTAAGTTTATCTCTGTTTTTTCCAACATTTAACATGGTTTTAATGAAGTTCTTTCCGTTTACACCAAACACCCATGCAATACGTACAATAAAATACTTTTCTAATGTGCCCGAAACTGCAAGTTCACCTTCCAGTTTTGTCTGACCATATACATTCAGCGGTGCATAGTCTTTACAATCTGCCTGCCAAGGTTTTTCTCCCTGTCCATCAAACACGTAGTCTGTACTAATATATACCATCTTCGCATCCAATTTCTTACAAACATTTGCAATATTCTGTGTTCCTGCTGCATTAATGGCACGTACTTTTTCCACCTTATCCTCATCTTCTGCTAAATCTACAGCTGTCCATGCCGCACAATGTACCACTACATCCGGATGTACCTCTGTAATAATCGCTTCTACCGCATCTGTATCCGTAATATCCATTGATATATATGGCATTGTAGTTACTGCAGTACCATCCATAGCACCTGCATATGCCGGTGCTATGTCACTTCCGATACCATCATAACCTCTTTTATTTAATTCATTCATTACATCGTGACCGAGCTGCCCTGCCACACCGGTTACAAGAACTTTCATGTTCTATCCTCCAAATTATTCATAAGATTACATCTTAGAACCATACATATTTTCATAATAATTCTGGTATTCTCCGGAAATGATTTCTTCCCACCATTCTTTGTTATCTAAATACCATTGAATTGTCTTCTTAATGCCATCTGCAAATTTTGTTTCCGGCAACCAGCCAAGTTCATTATGAATCTTAGTTGGGTCAATTGCATAACGCATATCATGACCTTTACGGTCTGTTACATATGTGATTAAACTTTCCGGCTTG
Source organism: uncultured Lachnobacterium sp. (assembly GCA_937889225.1). Taxonomy (GTDB): domain Bacteria; phylum Bacillota; class Clostridia; order Lachnospirales; family Lachnospiraceae; genus Roseburia. The sequence goes on from CALAST010000053.1 coordinate 10,747, forward strand.
TTTAATTCTTTACAAATAATTTTTACAATATCAATATTTGCCATTTCATTATGTCCACCAATATTATAAACTTCCCCTACACGTCCGTTATGGATAATAAGGTCAATTGCCTTGCAATGGTCTTCTACATATAACCAATCACGTACATTTTCACCTTTTCCATATACCGGAAGTGGTTTATCATTCAATGCATTGGCAATCATAAGCGGAATTAATTTTTCCGGGAAATGATATGGACCATAGTTGTTTGAGCAACGGCTGATTGTTACAGGCAAACCAAATGTTCTATGGTAAGCAAGTACAAGTAAATCCGCACCGGCTTTAGATGAGCTGTATGGGCTGCTTGTGTGGATTGGAGTTTCTTCTGTAAAGAAAAGGTCCGGTCTGTCAAGTGGAAGGTCACCATATACTTCATCTGTAGATACCTGATGATAACGTGTAATCCCATATTCACGGCAAGCATCCATAAGTGTTGCTGTCCCAATAATATTTGTCTGTAAGAAAATCTCAGGATTTTCGATGGAACGGTCTACATGCGATTCTGCTGCAAAGTTTACAACGATATCCGGATGTTCTTCTTCAAATAATCCATAAATGCCTTTTCTGTCACAAATATCCATTTTTACAAAACGGAAGTTTGGATTGTCCATTACGCTCTTTAAAGTAGATAAGTTTCCTGCGTATGTAAGTGCATCCACACAAACAATACGATATTCAGGATATTTATTTAACATATGAAATACAAAATTGCTTCCAATAAATCCGGCTCCACCGGTAACGATAATTGTCATATTTTTTTCTCCTCTATTAATTAATACAATTGTTCTCTGTATTTACCATCTACGACATCTTTCAAATACTGACCATACTGATTTTTCTTTAATACTTCATACACTTCTAAAATTTCTTCTTTGGAAATCCATCCGTTTAAGTACGCGATTTCTTCCAAACATGCAATTTTACGATGCTGATGTGTTTCTACCGTTTTTACAAAGTTGGTAGCATCTACCAAACTTTCATGTGTACCTGTATCTAACCATGTGAATCCCTGTCCTAAAAGCTCTACATTTAATTCACCATCTTCTAAATAAATACGGTTTAAATCTGTAATTTCTAATTCCCCTCGAGCAGAAGGTTCTAAATTCTTTGCATATTCCACTACTTTGTTATCATAGAAATATAAACCTGTTACACAGTAGTTACTCTTTGGCTGTGCCGGTTTTTCTTCAATTGAAATGGCTTTTCCATCTTTATCAAACTCTACAATACCAAAACGTTCCGGGTCATCTACATAATACCCAAATACCGTTGCACCTTTTCCTGTTTCTGCATTTTCCACAGCTTCTTTCAAACGTTTCTTTAATCCATGTCCTGCGAAAATATTATCACCAAGCACCATAGCAACTGTATCATTTCCAATAAATTCTTCTCCAATGATAAATGCCTGTGCAAGCCCATCCGGACTCGGCTGTACTGCATAAGAAAGATTTACACCAAACTGATGACCATCGCCTAACAATTCTTTAAAACGTGGTGTATCCTGTGGTGTAGAAATAATTAAAATATCACGAATCCCTGCGTTCATAAGAACGGACATAGGATAATAAATCATTGGTTTGTCATAAATCGGTAATAACTGTTTTGATGTTACCATAGTAAGTGGATAAAGGCGTGTGCCTGAACCGCCAGCTAAAATAATACCTTTCATAGCTTCTCCTTTTCCTGCTGTATGCATGTAAAATTGAGTTTTTCTGTTTCCTGATTGCATTATAAAAGGTGACGTATAGTCACCTTCAAGCACTTTTTTAAAATATTTTGTTTCTATTCTGGTACAATCATACTAACACTTATAATATCCTGCTAGTAAATTCTTATACGCAATATCATGAAGCTGTGGAAGTTGCTTCTTCTCTCTTTGCTCCTTCCATTGCTTCAACGCATATATTTTAGCAATCGGAAGTTTTACTTCTTTTTTACTTTTTATAAAACGGAGAATCCCTTCTTCTTCGTTTTCGTTATAGACAAATTCGATATCATAGTTTGGGTTATTATCTATTTCGGTTCCTGATTGATAGGTTATGGAATATTCCAGTTCTTCTATATAGACTTTTATGGAAATGGTTTCTTTTCCCATAATGCCAAAGAAAATGGGGAAGTATTTATATGTATCATGACATAGATTATAGATTGATTCAAATATCCTCTGATCTTCCTCATTTCCTGCTAATTGTCTTTGGTATTCTGTTGGATGTGTCCTTAAAAGGAACATTGGTTTTTGTGCTTTTTGCAATTCAACTACTGTATCTTTAATATTTTTTATATTATTTTGCAGGTCATTTTCTTCTTTGTTCTTTTCCTGATTCATTTCATTCAAGCTGAATATTCCGTCTAACGTTCCATCTTCAGAAAATTTATAATATTCTTTTATAATCAAAGTATCTTCTTTCATCTTTCCTGTTAACAAATATATCTCGGAATGTTCTTCCTCCATATTTTTTCGAATTTCATAAATCAAGTCGTATTTATCATATACTTTATACTTTTTCATATTCAACCTCCACAAAAAATACTATTCCCGTTGGAGTATATTTTTTATTCAAATCTGTTACAAGGGACAAAATTAGCAAAAAAACATTTTTTTTGCAGGTTCTGTCCCTTTTCTTTTCAAAAATTCCTCTATATAATAGCCATTGTTCAAAAACAAACCAAGTAATACAAAATACAGAATACAAAATACATAAACACAAAGAAAAAGGAGATTAACTATTATGAAAAAATTTTTAGCAAACACACTCGTTGTATTAACTTTAGCTTTAACATTGGTTGTATCCGGAGATGTTACAACTGCTGATACTGATGTAAACACAAATACTGGTGTTGAAACATTAAGCGATCTTCCTGGTTTAGCTTTTCCAGAAAGCTAATTATATTAATTTATGACAAATTCTCTTTTATTAATACTCATATAAAACTCATCTATTTTATATGACAAATACCTCATGCATTTTTAATATAAACTCCAAATTACATATATAATATAAAAATTGACTGAAAACAATTATATGTCATCAGTCAATTTTTATTTTTCTTTTAAACATTAATTATGCTAATAAATTTTCTAGAATAACTATACATTTAATTAATATTTGTAATTTTATCAGCTAAAAACATTACTAACTTTTTCTTCTTAGCTATTTCAAATAAATACATACATTTTTTTAGTGAATCTTTACTCCCAACAATTTCTTTCTCCATTATTTTACAATTATTCCACAAGATATGATAACAATTTGCCCCTAACACACCTATCCTTCTATGTATTAAACACTCCTTAATCACACGTCCACTAATTTCATTTGATTCATCATATCTTTGGACATCGCCTAACCAACTTGATATCTCCGTCATTATAAATTCGTACTCTCTAATATATGGCGTAATACAATCAGCACTTTGATATTCTTCAAAAATCGCTTTTAATACCATCAGATATCTTTCCCTTTCTTTTACCTCTTTTCCCATTGCACTTCTATATGCACAATAAAGCTCTTTTTGTGTTAGATACCGTTTTTCATGATTAACTATACTTTCCAATGATATTGTATTTTCTAAACTACTTCTACTATTAATATAAAATTCCTCATCAGAAATCATCTTTTTAAACCATAACAACATATCATAAAACATATCAATTGCCTGTTTATTTTCTGGTATATCCATCCTTAATCTCTTTTCTAGTTGATTCAAAGAATCTTCCAACTTTTCCAAATCACCAATATTTGCATAACGAGTTATTTTATCATACAGTTCCAATGCTTCTGCATCATTTGTCACAACATACCCACAAACATTCTCAACCCCAAGTTTTACTTTCGGAAATACGCCTCTTATCGTATACTTTTGTGTTTTCACCCGTTTCTTTTCACAACGAGTAATCGATTTTAAGTCACAAGTATCATCGGATAAATCCTCTTTCGTCATTCCCATCATTTTTCTCCTAATTTGTACGACTTCACCCATTGGATAACTCTGCATTTCCCAATACAAATGACAAAAATGCTCCATATATGCTGAAACCTCATATTCTTCATACAATCCCATAAGTACTTCATACCAAGAAACTGTTGTCTCCACAAGTTCATTAAGTTCTTTCGCTTCTTGTCCTATAACATACTTCAGTTTTTCATAACAAAATACCTTACGCAACTCCAATAATTCCATAAAATAAAACAGTTTCCTAATATCCCTTAATAATTCAACTGCCTTCTCACAAATCTCCAACCCATACTCCACAATTTCCCATGGAAGTTCCAAAGAATGTGCCTTATAATACTCACAATTCAGCTTCATCCAATAATACACAACCTTTGGATAAATCTTCACCTTCCCCAGATTATCCATCTGAGAATCTTCAATATACGCAATAATTTCTCTATATTCCCGTAGTCTCCATTCCACAACATCCTTCTCATTAACGCCTAAACCATGCAATGCAACATATTCAATCAGCAAGTTAATTTCTTGGTCTGCTAACAACAAATCTTTCGGAAAATTCTCGCCTTGCATTTTCACAGTCTCTTTCACCGCTTTTTCAATCATCTCCCTTTGTTCCCAAAGTGGTGCATCCTTCATCTTTAATATCATAAACTTCATGGCAGCTACAAACTGTCTCTCAACGGACTTGTCCGGTGCTTTTTTCTCATATTCTGCTAATTGTTTCTCCAGCTGCAAAAACTGCTTTCTCTCAATACTCTTTAAGATGTCCTGCCTAAGCATCCATCTTTCGTATTCTTTTGGTGGCAGATAATCTTCGTACTTTTCTCTGGATATCCCTAATCTTGCTACAATTCGATTTCGTATCATCTTCTCCGGCACTGTCTCATCTCTTTCCATTCTCTGAACTGTACTTGTGGAACAAACTCCATTCGCCACCGTTTCTAATGTTAACCTCATCATTTTTCTTCTGATTTTTAAAAACCTATGAAAATATACTTCATCGTTTACTTTATCCAACATCTCATCACCCCATATATTCGGTTATGCTATTTCCCGCCCAACAGCTTTGTATAATTATACTATAAACCCATATAGACAAAGGGGCAAAAAATGCAATTTACTCAAATTTCTAAAAAAATAGAACTAACTTTCATTAGTTCTATTTTGGCAATATTACAACAAAAAATCTTTTTCATTAAACGAATTTCTAAACGTTACTTCATCTGTATGTTACCTAATCCAAAAATTCTCCACTATCAAATGCTCTTACAACTACATTTGTACCTTTTCCAATCTTGTAACTTATCCCCTGTGTTCCCCACAGCATAAAGCAATCAATTCCGTCAAAGGCGATTGGTACTTCATCTGCCTCTTCTTGAGTAAGTGCAATCGCTTTTGTAAAAAGAATACCTTTCTCTGTTTCAACACTTCCATGTTCAAATCCATTCTCCTGCAACACCTGAATCAACGTGTCTTCATTTGCTCTTGCCACAGTATAACATAAATGCGATTTTTCTTTTTTCGATACTTTCAACGCTGTCTCCACAAAAAGATTCAACAGTTCGATATTCTCCATATCTTTCATTCGAAAAATCATTCTGGAGCTTTTAGGGGCATTGATGCATCCAGCTTCTCCTTCTACTTTTCCGTAAGTGTAGAGCATAATCATAACATTTTCCTGCTCAAAGCCTTTTAACATATTTTCCATATCGTTAATCCTCCTTATAACAATATCGCAAAGCCTTTTCGTATGCTTCTTCATATGTATCCCACTTAATTTTTTTCTCTCCGTTTATAAATTCACAAACTTCTATATTTCCTAAATAGGCATAGAAGTGCGTGCCTTTTGCATCTCCCATAAATTTTCTAATTCGTATATCTTCCTTAAAATATGCCGGAAACAGCAGCATGCGTTTTGTAACTGTTGCCACTACTTGTTCCTGCGGAAAACCGCAATTCCATCCACCATCTTCATTCAGCCAGATTTCTTTTCCTTTTTTTACACAGGCTCTCTTTTTTAATTCGGATTGTCTGATATATTGACTTAATCCCTGAAATGTTGTGCTATTTGTATCCATCGCCAGAAGTTCTGCAAGCAAATATGTGTTATCTTCTTTCTCATCTCTATGAATGGCATTTATGTATTTTCGAAATAATGAATGATATGTTTTACTTTCATATTCCAATAACTTATCCACATTATCACAAACAAACCACCATTGATTATCCACTTTTTTAAACGTATACATAATTCTAACCTACATCCTTTTGTAAACTTTTAAACTCATTGGTTCTCAAAAATTCTGTTATAGTGATATTAAAACCATCACATAATTTAAAAACTGTAAAAATTCCCGGATTCTTTGTTGTACCATCCAGAATATGCAGCAACGTTGTCAAAGGAACACCCGACTTACTGGCTAATGCATAATAAGACATTCCTCTTTGCTTACATAAATAATTAATTCGCTCAATTAAAATTTTCTGTTGTTTTTTGACTTTCATATTGTTTTTTACCTGAATATCAATATTGATTACATATATTTTCATGTGTACCTAATTCCGTACTATAACGCAATAAAATACGATTTTAGTTTATTCACACTTTATTTTTAAATCAAGGGACAGAAGTAGCAAAAAAAGACCCTTGTTTTAATAAACAAAGGTCTTTTTTAATTTTATTCTATTTTCCAATGTCGACTTTATTCTTTTTCAAAGACTTCTCTATCCACAAGCCTTCTTTATTTGCCACAATTACGGTACATACCGCATCACCTGTACAATTTACGGCAGGCAGTTCGCAGAATATCCAAAATACGGATAAAAAGAATACCACACAAAGAACCTGAACTATCTAAAACCACATCCATCAACTGACCTGCTCTGCCTCCCACAAAAAGCTGAATGGTTTCATCAAACGATGCAATAATAATGCAAAAGAAAATTCCAATAATTCCTTTCTTTGGAAATTTTGTTTGCAAAAGCGTAAGGAGCGAAAATGTTCCCAAGATAAAATATTCCGTAAAATGTGCTGTCTTTCTTACCAAAAAATGAATGGTATCTATGTCCATAAATTTTGTTAAGGAAAGTTTTTCTACAATCCAACTTACAATTCCACCACTTAACTGACCGGACTCTTCTCCGCTTTGCAGGGAAAAAGAAAAAATAACAACAATCCAGAGGAATGTCATGCACATATACAATGTTCGCTTATGTGTTTGTTTGATTTTATCTGCCATATCTTATCTATTTGCCTCCATTTTTCTTTGAAAGTCTATATTTTAGCAAATCTTTTCTATCATGGCAATCTCTAATATACTTTTTTATCCTGTTTTTATCACGGTCAATCGGATATTTACAATCTGCTTTTCTACGCTCATATTTTTTTAATTTTCCAAACATAACTATAACACTATTTATCAAACTTTTCAAGCGTTATTTTCAACTCTGTATAAGTATTTGTTACCAATTCATAGCCGTTGCTACAATAACAAAAAATACAAGGGGTCTTTATTATGAAAAATTTGAAACAACTACGTATAAACAAAAACTTAAGTCAACAAAAATTAGGAGAAATTCTGCATGTCAGCCAACAATCTATCCATAAATATGAAAACAATATCACATCTCCGGATATTGATACTTTAAAGAATATGGCAGACTTTTTTGATACTTCTGTAGACTATCTGCTGGAGTTAACAGATATTCCCCACAAAATTGAACCTGTCACAGAAACCATGTTAAATCAGGCAGAAACGGAGCTTGTTGAAACGTATCGGAAACTCAACACATCGCAAAAGGAGTTAATTCAAAAACTTTCTACTGAATTTACTTTAAAAATATAATTAAGCTCCCTTAATGTCTCACTTTTACAACCTTTTTAGTCACTAAAGTAAATTAATATCAATATATTGCAAATTGTGAGCTTACAAAGGTAAAAGGGTGATGCATATGCCAAAACCAAGAAGCACCTCTGGTGAAAAGAACCTTATCAGCAAAAATTTAATTGAACTGCGAAGAAGAAATAACTTATCCCAGCGTGAATTGGCTTATCGTCTGCAGCTGGCAGGATATGATATGGATAAGAATGTTATCACGCGAATCGAAACCAATCAGCGTTATGTGACCGATATTGAACTGGTTGCTTTTTCGGAAGTACTTCATGTTCCTTTTGATTACCTGATACGGGGCTTAGACAATTGAATATTGAAAAACAGAAGAAGCTGTCAAAACAATAGAGAACTATACGAACTCTATCAAAACGCAGCTTCTTTCTTTATCTCCAAAAACACAAATACAAAACAGCATTCGTGTTTCTTCATTATATTAATGTATTAGATTTCATGGATAAAAATACCGCTTCTTAACTTTGGCTCAAACCATGTAGATTTTGGCGGCATTAAAAGATTTGCATCTGCTACGGAAAATAATTCCTGTATTGAAGTCGGATACATTGCAAATGCAAGCACGCAATCTTCTTTACAGCGTTTTTCCAATTCTCCAATTCCTCTTATTCCTCCAACAAAATCAATTCGTTTATTTGTTTTTGGGTCATCAATTCCAAGTACCGGATTTAAAAGTAAATTCTGTAATAAAGATACATCCAAGCTTTCCACAGGGTCATTTGGCATATCTTCCGCTTTTACTTTGCACAAATACCATTTATCATCTAAAAGCATTGTAAATTCGCCTTTTTTTGCCGGTTTTGCTGCACCATGCAATTCTTCTACTTCAAAAATGTTTCTTACTGTCTCAAGGAATGCTTCCTTGGATAAACCATTTAAATCTTTTATCACACGGTTATAATCCATAATCATAAGTTCTTCATCCGGGAACAGTACAGATAAGAAGTAATTGAATTCTTCCGTTCCATCATAGTTTGGATTTTCATTTCTGCGTTTCACACCAACTTTTACGGCTGATGCAGCTCTGTGATGTCCATCTGCAATATAGACATTCTCAATATTTGCAAATGCACCACGAATTGCTTCTACTTTTGCAGAGTCTCCAATGCGGAACACACGATGACGAATTCCATCTTCAGAATTAAAATCATATAATGCATCTTCTGTTTTTACTTCATTGACAATCTCACGAAGCACTTCATTTGCACGGTATGCAAGGAAAATTGGTCCGGTTTGTGCACTACAGGTATCTACGTGACGGATTCTGTCTACTTCTTTGTCAGCTCTTGTGTTTTCATGCTTCTTAATCACACTATTTAAATAATCATCAATCGAAGCACATGCTACAATTCCGGTCTGCACGCGACCATTCATGGTAAGCTCATAGAGATAGTAACATTCTTCTTCATCGCTGATAAATGTTCCGTTTTCTTTCCATTCCCCAATCAAGCTCTTTGCTTTTTCATATACTTCATCTGCATATGTATCTACATCATCTGAAAAATTTGTCTCTGCTCTGTCAATCATTAAAAAAGACTGCGGATTTTTCACAATTACGGCTTTTGCCTCCTCACGGTTATACACATCATACGGCAATGCCGCTACTGCTGCTACACATGTGCCATCCGGTCTGACACATTTAAATGGTTTTATTACTGCCATGGTGACTCCTTCCATTCTCTCATAAGTATAAAATTTTATGCATTCAAAATATTTACCTATTTTAACATAGTGTTTATCCGGATTCAAGAGATGTTCTAAAGTAAGATAGTGAAAAATTACTGTAAGAAAACCAAGTTAAATAAATGCTCAATTAGTTTATAGATAATGTAAAATGTTTGCTATACCACTTCTTTTATATTTATAAAAACCTCTCATAGTATTTTTGTTATTTTAAACAACATTTTTGTACCTATTTCCCATAATTTTCTGCTTATTTTTTACTTAATACTTGCTTTTTTCTACTGCATCTGCTATTATATCTACAATTTATATCAATCAAACTAAAACAAACAAATGTTATTTTAAACAACATACATAAGGAGTATCTATGAAAAAATTATCAATTTCATTATTAGCGAATACCGTTATTAACCAAAGAAAAGAAAAAAATATGACACAGCAGCAGCTTGCTGATTTAACTGGCATTAATCGTGCTATGCTCAGCCGCCTTGAAAAACAGGATTATATCCCATTGATTCCACAATTAGAAAAACTTGGAGAAGTGCTTGGCTTTGACCCTGTTGCATTATTTATAGAAGAAACACAGCATCATTCCGTGGAAAAAGTATCTCCGCTTAACATTGCCGTTGCCGGAACAGGATATGTAGGATTATCCATTGCAACACTTCTTGCACAGCACAACCATGTTACAGCCGTTGATATTATCCCTGAAAAAGTAGATATGATTAACCATAAAAAATCACCAATTCAGGATGATTACATTGAAAAATATTTAGCGGAAAAAGACTTAGACCTAACAGCAACGACAGATGGTGCTTTTGCCTATAAAAATGCAGATTTTATTATTATCGCTGCACCTACCAATTATGACAGCAAAAAGAACTATTTTGATACCTCTGCTGTTGAATCCGTAATTAAACTGGTATTAGAAGTTAATCCAAATGCCATTATGATTATTAAATCCACGATTCCGGTTGGCTATACCGCAAGCGTTCGTGAAAAATTCCATACCGAAAATATCCTTTTCAGCCCGGAATTTTTACGTGAATCTAAGGCTTTATACGATAACCTTTACCCAAGCCGTATTATCGTGTCTACTGATAAAAACAATGAGCGTCTGGATAAAGCTGCTCATATGTTTGCGGCACTTTTACAGGAAGGTGCTATCAAAGAAAATATTGATACCTTATTTATGGGTTCTACCGAAGCAGAAGCCGTAAAACTTTTTGCCAATACCTATTTAGCACTTCGTGTAAGCTATTTTAACGAATTAGATACTTATGCAGAAATGAAAAATTTGGATACACAGGCAATTATCAATGGGGTCTGCCTTGACCCGCGAATCGGAACACATTACAATAATCCATCCTTTGGTTATGGCGGTTACTGCTTGCCAAAAGATACCAAACAGTTATTGGCAAACTATGACCAAGTTCCACAAAATATGATGAGTGCTATCGTAGAAAGCAATCGCACCAGAAAAGACTTTATCGCAGACCAAGTGCTTCATATTGCAGGATATTATGATTACTACAACCGCGGTGACTTTGCTGCTGAAAATGAAAAAGAATGCACTATCGGTGTATACCGTCTGACTATGAAGAGCAACTCCGATAACTTCCGCCAGAGCAGTATCCAAGGCGTTATGAAACGAATCAAAGCAAAAGGTGCCACCGTTATCGTATATGAACCAACATTGGAAAATGGAAGTACGTTCTTTGGAAGTAAAGTGGTAAATAATCTTGATGAATTTAAAAAACTGAGTCAGGCAATTATTGCAAACAGATATGATTCTTGCTTGGATGATGTGAAAGAGAAAGTTTATACACGCGATTTGTTCCGTAGAGATTAATTTTTTCCTTTGAAATTGTTGTTTTCTACTCTTACAAGGTTTTGTATTTATTCCTCAAATCTTGTTACAATCTAAGAAAGAGGTACCGAATATGGAACGATTAAAATTTTTAAGAAAACAACACAATCTAACACAACAACAATTAGCAGATATTTTGCACGTTAGCCAGCAATCTATTCATAAATATGAGCATAACATTACTCATCCTGACTTGGACACATTAAGGAACTTGGCAAACTATTTCCATACTTCTGTGGACTATATATTGGGAATTACAGACATTCCCCATAAAATAGACCCTGTTACGGATACTATGCTCAATAATGCAGAATTAGACCTTCTGGAAAACTACCGAAATACTGGCGACTTGCGAAAAGAATTGCTTCAAGACATCATCTATAAATTTCTTGAAGCAAATGCGAAATAATGAGAACTTTCGCAGTTAAAATTTCATATCGTATGTTAACTGTTAAGAAACATGAAACAAGCTCAAGAATGAATTCTTGAGCTTGTTTTCTATTATCCATATACCTTTTTCATTATTTTCCGCCACCTATCAAGTGGATATTCGCAATCCACTTTTGCCACTTGATTCGGTGAAATGATTATATTTTTATAAAAAGTATAGGTACTCTCTTTATAAGGTTTTATATTTAGTTCTCAACTATAAAAATTTAAGAAAGAGGTACCAAATATGGAACGATTAATACTTTTAAGAAAAAAACACCATTTGACTCAGCAAAAATTAGCAGACATTCTATATGTTAGTCAACAATCTATTCACAAATACGAACATGATATTACAACCCCTAATTTAGACACACTAAAAAGCATGGCACACTATTTTAATACTTCTATAGATTATTTACTGGATTTAACGGATATTCCGCATAAAATAGAGCCTGTTACCGAAACTATGCTTAATGTAGAAGAATTAGAGCTTGTGAGGACTTATCGAAATATAAGCGACTCACAAAAACATCTTATTCAAGCAACGATATATGAATTTCTTAGTGCGAATACTAAAATGTTAAAATAAGATGTAACTTGCTAAAAATGGCATTTTAAGGTAGACTATTTATGATAACAAGCAGCAAAGCAGATTTCGAATATCCGCTTGACTTGCCTATCAATCATTTCAGAAATAAAAAATCCAGAAAGAAGGGCTATATGGGCAAATTCTTAAATCCGGATAACAGCACATTTCAAGTTGCATTGAATTCAAAGATATATGTGGATAAAACAGGACTTTTAGCTGAAACAAATGGCGTAATAGATACAAAACAAGCCTTACTGTGCAATAGCCGCCCCAGACGGTTTGGAAAGTCTACAACAGCAGATATGTTAACTGCTTATTATAGCAGAGGTTGTGATTCTGAGCAGCTTTTTGTGGGGAAAAAAATCAGCCAAAGCAAGAATTTTAAGGAGCATCTCAATAAATATGATGTTATTCATTTTGATGTGCAATGGTGTAGCATGAGTGCTGGTTCAGCCGAAAATACTGTTTCATATATAACTCAAAAAGTTTTTAATGAGCTTCTGCAAGAATTTCCACAAGTTTCTTTTTCAAAGGAAAGTACATTAGGTGATATGCTATCTGATGTCACGCAAAAAACCGGACGAAAATTTATTATTATCATTGATGAGTGGGATGTCTTGATTCGTGATGAGGCAGAAAATGCAGCAATACAGAAAGAATATATTAACTTTCTCCGTGGATTGTTTAAAGGAACAGAGCCTACAAAGTTTCTGCACTTGGCTTTTCTAACAGGTATTTTACCAATAAAGAAATTAAAAACACAATCCGCATTGAATAATTTCTATGAATTTTCTATGCTGGATGCCAAAACACTTGCCCCTTACATTGGCTTTACAGAAAATGAGGTAAAAGAGCTTTGCAAAAGACATAACCGGGATTTTGAAAAAGTCAGACATTGGTATGATGGATATTTGCTAGGTAATTTACACATTTACAATCCTAATGCTGTTGTAAACCTTATGCTGTGGGGACAATTCAAAAGCTACTGGTCACAGACCGGAACATATGAATCCATCATTCCCCTTATCAATATGGATTTTGATGGATTGAAGACAGCCATCATCGCCATGCTGTCCGGTGCTTCTGTTAAGGTCAAAACCACATCATTTCAAAATGATATGGTTTCCTTCAGGAATAAGAATGATGTATTAACAGCGTTAATACATCTTGGATATCTTGCTTACGATCAAGATAAGGGAACTGCTTTTATTCCAAATGAAGAAATTAGGATGGAATTTGAGGAAGCCCTTGAAGAAACAAAATGGAACGAACTAATTCTTTTTCAACGTGAATCGAAAAATTTATTGGAAGCAACGTTGGATATGGATAATGAAACCGTAGCAGATGGAATTGAAAAAATCCACACACAGTTTGTTTCCACGATTCAATACAATGATGAGAATTCACTCAGCAGCGTTTTAACGATAGCATATCTGTCAGCAATGCAGTATTATTTCATGCCAATACGAGAACTTCCGACAGGAAGAGGATTTGCAGATTATGTATTCTTGCCAAAACCGGAATATATGGGCGAAATGCCAGCCTTACTTGTAGAATTGAAATGGAACAAGAAGGCAACAACAGCATTACAGCAGATTAAGGAAAAGAACTATGTTCAGGCAATTTCCAATTATACCGGAAACATTTTATTGGTTGGTCTCAGTTATGATAAAAAGAGTAAAGAACATGAATGTTTGATTGAGGAATATACGCTTTAAGTTCAGAAATAATTGTAAGGCTTTAAAAGGTTCGCTAGAAAATTAAACAAGTGAAGATGGCAGACCATGGGGCTTATGTCCCAATGCCCTGCCATTCTTCTTAATTTGCTCGGTAACACTTTATTACAATCCGTAACTTCCGCATACTTTCTTATTACTGTATTATCCACTAAAACACATGATAAAGATTTATTCTTTAAACAAGAATCACATCCATCACACATTAAATTATTTTCTCCTGTTACCTCCCAACACCTATTAAATGTTTTATTATAAATTCTTTCTGTTGTAGAAAACGCAACCTTATTTTCTTTTAATAAACGCTCTAATTCTCTGCTATACCCAATTCCATACACCTTTGCATGTTGCTTTAATAAAGAGTAAATTTTTAATTTTTCAAGATTTGGGAAAAAGGATACGATATTAGGTGAAGTCATCAATAATTGCTCAAAACATATATAATTTACCATATGAAAATTATGTCTCTTACCTATTATCTGATGTATTTGACTTATTACAGCAGAAATCTCCGGATTATCCGTCGCATTATCTATACACACTATATATAAATGATTATTTACATCAGCTTCCTTTGTGAGCACATTTAAATACTCTCTTATTTTTGATATCCCTACGGCATATTCTTCTTTTCCTAATGCTCGATTAATTTCTAAAGGCGTTACCACTTTATATTCTTTTTTTAATACATATCTTGAAATAAGCGACCAAAAATAATAACCACTACCATCATCCTCACATATAATGTATCTCATACTTCATCCCTCATGTATAATAATACATCTGTACCAATTTTTTACTTACATCATGAGTAATATAGGCTTTTTCATAATAGTCAAATATCATCCCGGGAATATCTGCTCTAAGCATAAATAAAAAATAACTTGTTTTATTACTTAAAATACTGTCTATCATATCAGGATAATTCGTCAATAATATATCAGCCTCATCAATAATAAACAATGTATTTTCCATTCTTAAATCAGACTTATCCATACTTTCTATACCATTCATAAGCAACACGTCTATATTTTCGTTTGTTTTCTTATTTTTTACCGGATAATCCCCTATAACTTCCCATGTATTTAATACTGCTCGCAATGAATCACAAAAAAATGTTTTTCCAATCCCACTATCATCCTCAAGTTTTGTAAATCTATGCTTTAAGTGAAGCCTCACACGACTAAAGTCGCGTGCTTCCCATAAGTGTAATTCTACACGT
>CALAST010000054.1 GCA_937889225.1 uncultured Lachnobacterium sp.
AGGCTTTTTGAAACCTCGAAAACCCAGTGTTTATGCGGGTTTTCAGCGTTTTTGGTATTATTCCCACTCAATTGTAGCAATCGGCTTCGGACTCATATCAAAGCAAACACGGCATACGCCATCTACTTCACTCAAAATACGGTCTGTAATCTTTTTCAGTACTGCCCAATCAATTTCTGGAACTGTACAAACCATTGCATCTACTGTATTCACAGCACGAATGATAACCGGCCAGTAGTCAAGACGTTTTCCATCTTTCACACCCGTAGATGTAAAATCAGGCACTACAGTAAAGAACTGCCATACTTTCTCTGTCAATCCTGCTATATCAAATTCTTCTCTAAGAATTGCATCTGCTTCTCTTAATGCATGTAAACGGTCTCTGGTGATTGCTCCTAAGCATCTTACACCAAGTCCCGGACCTGGGAATGGCTGACGGTCTACCATGGAAGATGGAAGTCCAAGTGCTTTACCAACTACACGAACTTCGTCTTTATATAATAATTTAACCGGTTCAACAAGACCTTCAAATTTGAAATCTTCCGGAAGTCCACCAACATTGTGGTGTGCTTTTACTCCATCACTTTCCAGAATATCCGGATAAATTGTTCCCTGTGCGAGGAAAGAAATACCTTCTAATTTATTGGATTCTTCTTCGAATACACGAACGAATTCTTCACCAATAATTTTACGTTTCTTTTCAGGTTCAGCTACGCCTGCTAATTTATCTAAAAATCTATCTGTAGCGTCAATATAAATAAGGTTTGCATCCATACCATTTCGGAATACTTCAATAACCTCTTCACTTTCACCTTTACGCATTAAACCATGATTTACATGTACACAAACAAGCTGTTTACCAATGGCTTTGATGAGAAGTGCTGCTACTACAGAACTGTCTACACCACCGGATAATGCTAATAATACTTTTTTATCGCCAACCTGTGCACGTACGGCTTCTACCTGTTCTGCAATAAAACTTTCCGCAAGTTCAGGTGTGGTAATACGTTCCATATTGTCTGGTCTCTTATTTAAATCCATCACAATTCCTCCTAAAGAATATCTTGTTTAATTTTTTAATAGAGTAATTATAAATTAATCTTTTTCATAAATCAATAGAAAATTATTGTTTCTCAGCGGAAACCAACTTTTAAAAATTTCAAGTTAAAAATATCACTTTTAGGGTATTATACTTTTAAAAAAACTACACAACTCAAAAAACAGGGCATCAAAGCCAATCTTTTCCCTATTATACCCTTTTAAGTACTGAAGCACAAAAAACATTATCATTTAACATAAAATGGGCATAGATTTGGATTTTCACCATTCTATGCCCCACACTTTTCTATATTTTATACTAAAAATATATCCCTTCTATTTTTATTTAATTCAACTCTAAATTAAGAAATATCTCTTAATTTTTCGTTTTCTACTTTCTGTTTTTCCAACTTATTGAACAAGTTCACAATGACACTTACTGCTGCAATCGCCAAAATAAATTCTGCGATAAACTGTGAATAAGAAAGACCATATAATGGGAAGAAATGGTCTAAAATAAAGATTGCCGGAATCTCAAGCAATACTTTACGTGCAATTGCAAAGAACAATGCATACGTTCCAAGTCCCGTAGACTGGAAAACACCAACAGAAATAAAATCTACACAAAGGAATGGCAAACCAATACAGAATCCACGAAGCAGTTTTGTACCAATTTCCACAACTGCCGGATTATCCATAAATGCACCTATCAATACGTTTGCACCAAAATAGTAGCCTGCTACAATCACAAATACTGCACCAATGGCAATCTTAATCGCAAACATATATGCATCTTTCATACGTTTGTAATTTTTACTTGCATAGTTATAACTAATCAGCGGCATGATACCCTGTGATGCACCCAGCACCATCTGAAGCGGAATCATATTAATTTTCTGGGCAATGCCCATTGCGGCAATCGGGTCTGCTCCATAGGATGCCATTTTGCTGGTCAAAATAGAAGTTCCGATTACATTTAATAAATTTTGAATACATGCCGGAACACCAACAGCAAAAATACCCCCAATTACCTGCTTTTCAAACGTAAGATATTTGGGATTAATGCTCACTAATGTTGTTTTTCTCTTCTTATATAATAAAATAAGGAAGTAACCACATGCTACCATATTTGAAATAAAGGTTGCACAACCTGCCCCGGCTGCTCCCATATTAAGGCCCCACGGAAGAATGAAAATCGGGTCAAGGATAATATTTAAAATACATCCACTCATTGTTCCAATGCTTGCATGAAGTGCTGCTCCTTCCGAACGCACCAAAAAGCCCATCACTACATTTAAAATAGCCGGTGCCGAACCACAAGTTACGGTCCAGAACATATAGTTAGATGTCGCATCAAATGTAGAGGCATCTGCTCCAAGCGTATGTAATAACGGAGTTTTAATAAGGGTACATAAAATAGAGAAGAAAATACCGCAAACCAAAGCTCCCCAGAATGCAAATGCGGAACTTTTATATACGGTTTCGTTATCCCTTCGTCCCATTGCACGACTCATCATGCTGGATGCACCAACACCAAACAAATTATTTACTGCATTAAATGCAAGAAGAATCGGTGCGGCAATCGTTACGCCTGCCGTTTGAATCGGGTCATTTAGCATACCTACAAAAAAGGTATCTGCAAGGCTGTAAACAATGGTAACCAATGAACCAATAATCATTGGTACGGACAACTGTGCGACCGCCTTTGGAATTGGCATAGTTTCAAATAGTTCTGTTCTACTGTTTACTTCAGATGACATATGTTTGTTTCCTTTCCTTATAAAAATAGTTTTTTTTACAATTTAATCATAGTCTCCTTTTAAAAAAATGTCAATTGCATTCACTTTTGTTGCTTTCTCCCTTATATTTGGCTTGCTTTACGTGTTCTCTCCACGCCAATCAGCGTAGTGATTGGCATGGGTCTGAAAAGTAACTTTCCAAAAAATCACATTTTTTCTTGCAGTATCGTCCATGAAATTGTATAATAAATAATGTATTTTAGGATAATTTCCTAAGATAACTCCAAATAAAAAGAAGGTTGATGAATGGTTTAAAAGCGATAAATTAAGCAAATTTTTTAACCCCTCAATCATGAGGTCATTACTTCAAATAGCAGTTCATAAGATATCACAAAAATTGCTATTGTAAAAAGCAAAAACCAAGCAACACACCGGGTGAATTGAAAAGAAAGGAGTAAGTTACTGGTATTATAATTTTATCATATAAAAGATAATTATAATATGTACCCATACGTTAGTGGGGAATTTACGCCTATGGAGTATCACACCCATGCGAATAGTATGAGAATATATTCTCTATGAAAGCAGATACGATGAAATAGGAATGAAACATAAAAATTTATAATTTTTTATAAGTTTTCAGTAACGATAAAACAATGGAAAGAAAAGTAGGTACTATTTCAAGAGGAATTCGTTGTCCAATTATCCGTGAAGGAGATAATCTTGTTGATATTGCAGTTACAAGTGTATTAGAGGCTGCTGAAAGTGAAGGTTTTACACTTAGAGACAGAGACGTCATCGCTTTAACAGAATCTATCGTTGCAAGAGCTCAGGGTAATTATGCATCTGTACAGAATATCGCAGACGACGTTCGTGCAAAACTTGGCGGTGAAACCGTTGGTGTTATTTTCCCGATTCTCTCCCGTAACCGTTTTGCAATTAACTTAAAGGGTATTGCTATGGGTGCAAAGAAAGTTGTGCTTATGTTAAGCTACCCAAGTGACGAAGTAGGTAACGCACTTTTAACATATGACCAGCTGGATGACGCAGGCATCAATCCTTATTCTGATGTTTTAACATTAGAAAAATATCGCGAATTATTTGGCGAAAACAAACATGAATTTACAGGTGTTGACTATGTAGATTACTACGCTTCTATCGTAAAAGAAGCAGGTGCTGAAGTAGAAGTTATTTTTGCAAATCAGGCAAAAACCATTTTAAATTACACAGACTGTGTTATCAACTGCGATATCCACACTCGTGTAAGAACCAAACGTATCCTTCGTGAAAATGGAGCAAAAGTTGTTTGCGGTCTTGATGACATCCTTACAAGCTCTGTAAACGGAAGCGGTTTCAATGAAAAATATGGTCTTCTTGGTTCTAATAAATCCACCGAAGACAAAATCAAATTATTCCCACAGGAATGTAAAGACCTTGTTGTAGCAATTCAAGAAAGCATCTTAGAAAAAACAGGTAAACACGTAGAAGTTATGGTTTACGGTGATGGTGCATTTAAAGACCCACAGGGTAAAATTTGGGAATTAGCTGACCCTGTTGTATCTCCAGCCTTTACAGATGGCTTAAAGGGAACACCAAACGAATTAAAATTAAAATATCTTGCAGACAATGATTTTGCGAACCTCAGCGGTGCTGAATTAAAAGAAGCTATCTCCAAGAGTATCAAAGAAAAAGATGACAACCTTGTAGGAAATATGGCATCTCAGGGAACAACGCCTAGACAGTTAACTGACTTAATTGGTTCTTTATGTGACCTTACAAGCGGTTCCGGTGATAAAGGTACACCAATTATCTTAATTCAGGGTTACTTTGATAACTATACGAATGATTAATTCCTTTAATCATTGAACAATCAGATTCATACTTTGAAAAATACCAATAGTAGAGCATAGAACCGGGAAAATCTGATTCTATGCTCTTTTTATACGGGTATTTGTAATTTAAGAACTAACAAAATATTCAAAGTTAAGAAAGAACCATAAACACTTATAATATGCTCCTTTTATTTTATTATGTCGAAAGGAAAATTACCTATGAAAAAGATATTTCATTTTATAAAAAACAACTTCCTTGCACTTTTTTTCAGTACTTTATTATTATGGATACTAAGTGTGAATATTATGGAACAGTTTGTATGGGAAACAAGACTAGCTTACCATATGAATAGCGTACCTATTTTCTTTTATATGATTCTGTTTCTGATTCTACCGTTTACTCTTATAGAAAAAATCTACAAAGATAAATTTACGGAAGAAGAAACTCCCTATCGACAAAAATGCACTTCCCCAACAGATGTGGGCAAAATTCTTTTGGGCGGAATATTAAAATTGGCACTTATCATCGTACTGCCTTTTGCCATTTTGATTTTAAGTAGTTTTCTTTGTACCATAGTTTTAGAAGATGCAATTCCTATGGAAAATCCTTATATTTTATATAGTCATTTTCAATACCTGCCTCTTTTCTCAGGAATCGGACTTTTACTTATGTTTATTTGGCTCTTTTCTAAAAAGGGACTTGTGATACGTGATTATTCCGAACATGCAAAGACGGATTTTTTTACATCGGGAGAAAAAGCTCATCTTCCATTTTCCATAAAATGCCGTATTGCTCTCATTAGTACATTGGTCTTTCTTTTTACTTTATTTATCCCAGTTTGCTCCTACGACTGCATTACGGAAACCGGTGTCATCCGCCATTGTTTCTTTTATGATAAAACCTACACTTGGGAAGATGCCGCATATTATTCCTTGCGTTCTATTGATAAGGGTACGTTAGCCCTTGTGATTGAAATGAAGGATAGTCATATGGTTTTCTGGGATAGCTGTCTTTCTGACAATCTGCCGGAAGATGTATATCCAAATCATTTTTATGACTTTTCCGTACATTTAGCAGAAACTTTACATGAACAGGGTGTTCCATTTCAGATGAAGTATTGGGATAAATTCTACGAAAATTTAGAATTTGAACAGGATATGCAATATGCACTTAAGATAAAGCAGATTTCGGAGGGAAATTAATTTCCAATCTTTCCAAATAAGATTTCTCATAAATGAAAGAATATGTAATTTAACTAAATCAAGAAAGTCCCCCACTTCAAGTACGTAGAGAACTAAGTGGTGGGTAGGGGACATTGCCTCGTGGCATACGTCCCCTTTATAATGTATACTAATCAAAAAAATAAGCAGAAATAAACACTAATTTAAAAGAAAATATTTTACTTTTGAAAAAAAAATGGTAACATATTTTTGTTATTTTGTAGCTATTCCAATTCATAAAGAATTTTACTCACTTGAAGTGGGTAACTTTTTTGATTAAATAGTTACACTTCCCATTCAATTAGCACATAGGAGATTGATATCATGAAAAAAATTTATGAAGGAAAAACAAAAGACGTATTTAAACTTGAAAACGGAAATGTAATGTTGAAGTTCAAAGATGACTGTACAGGAAAAGACGGTGTGTTTGACCCGGGCGAAAACTCCGTTGGATTAACAATAGAAGGTATTGGTAAAGCAAACTTAGAAACATCTATCCATTATTTTGAATTATTAAAAGATGCAGGCATCAAAACACATTATGTTGGTGCTGATTTAGAAAACGCTACTATGGAAGTTCTTCCAGCAACCGTTTTCGGACATGGTCTTGAAGTTATCTGCCGTTTAGTTGCTACAGGCAGCTTCATCCGCAGATATGGCGAATATATTGAAAACGGTACCGTTTTAGAAGGTGGCTATGTAGAATGTACATTCAAAAACGATGCTTTAGGTGATCCACTTGTAACAGGTGAAGGTCTTGCTGCCCTTGGCATTATGACACCGGAAATGTTCGAAAGTATGAAAGAACAGACTTTAAAAATCACAAAAATCGTTGCTGATGATTTAAAATCCATCGGTCTTGATTTATGGGA
>CALAST010000055.1 GCA_937889225.1 uncultured Lachnobacterium sp.
ACTCGTCCTGTTCCAAATACGCATCCAAAAAACAATAGGCAGGATATCGCTTTACCTTATCCGAAAGATACAAATGTCCAATATTGCTTCGATAAAATGGTCCGTAACAATTTCGGTCTTCTCCCACTTCATCTTCTAATAGCAAAGAAACAACTTCGTAATACACTTCTCCAATGGTGGCATTAGAAAATTGTTCCCAATACTGATAGTTCGTGCTTGTACTCTCTGCATTATGAAATATCTCAATGTCTTCTCCAAGTGTCAATTTCCCCATGCGGATATTTTCACCGGAAAACGCATACGCACCTACATCCGATACCTGCAAATCCAATGTTTCGATTTGAGAAATGGAATCTTTTAACAGAAAATTCGGTATGGATACTACACTTTTATCCAATGTAAATGCGTTTATTACTGCATTATCAAATGGTCCATAAAAATAAATACTAATTCCACCGACTTCTTCGACATCATTTATGACATCTGCATCCGTTGCTTCATAAATCAAATGTCCAATCATACAATCAGCAAATTGTTCCCAATAATGGTAGGAATCCGAGCTGAAATAACTTTCCGGAAATATAGTCACTTCTTTCCCTATTTTTAATGTACCAATAGAAATATTAGGACTAGAAAATGCACACGCACCAATCACAGGCACATGAAGTTCTAAGGTTTCCATTTCCATTTTTGCCTCATATAAAAAATAATCCGATACTACTGCCACATCCGTACCGATTTCCAAACTGCCTATGGAACTTTCCATAAATGGTGCAAAGATATGATGTGTACTTCCCGTTCCTTTTCCGACTGTTTTTATCAATGTAAGATTTGGAGCATATAATTTTAATGTGCCAATCGTGGTTTCTGAAAACTGTTCCCAATGATGACTTGTGCTGTCACTAAAATACCATTCTTCCAATCGTTCTACCGTACTGTCTAATATTAATGTGTCTATAGTAATACCACTTCCCGAAAACGCAAATGCTCCGATGGAAGTTTGTGTCAATCGCAGTTCTCCGATAGAAATATTTGCATCATGCAAAAACAACTCTGGTAATCGTGTAATATTATTTCCAATCTCCAAAGTGCCTATATTCGCATTCATAAACGGAGCATACTGATTATTGCTATAATTTGCAGCTACTTGTGTATGTTCCAATTCCAACTCATTTGAAAGATAAGTATATGTACCAATCGTTGTTCCTGCAAACTGTTCCCAATGATGAAATACGGTGGTACTGTTGGAATACTCTGCAAATACTTTTACATTTTCTCCCATCATCAAATGTCCGATAGAAATCTGTTCACTTGCAAATGCAAACGCACCAATTCGTTCTGTCTGAAGGGTAAGTTCTTCCAACTCCATAATGGCATCACAAAACAATAACTCCGGAATGATTGTTACGTTACTTCCAATCTCCAAATCTCCAATTTGTGCCTGATAAAACGCACCTTGAAAATCCGTCAAATAACTTCCTGTATAATGTCCAACAATCAGTTCCGTTGCCTGAAATACCACCTTTTCTATCGTGGATTTTGCAAACTGTCCATAAG
The DNA here is from genome assembly GCA_937889225.1 of uncultured Lachnobacterium sp. Taxonomy (GTDB): domain Bacteria; phylum Bacillota; class Clostridia; order Lachnospirales; family Lachnospiraceae; genus Roseburia. The sequence goes on from CALAST010000055.1 coordinate 1,558, forward strand.
TAAACTCCACACCAAACTCTCCTCCACTACTTAAGGAAAGTTCTGTAACATTCTCTCCAATTACGAGTGTGCCAATCGTAAGTCCACGAAACGCATTTGTACCAATCGCAGGACAGTTTATTGTAAGTTCCGATATTGGCACTTCCGGATTTTGCACCACACAAGCACTTTCGCTTGATATTGCGATTACAGGAGCATCTGCAATAGAAGTCGGAATCACAAGTGCCTGACCAGAAGTGGTAATGCCTGTAATTGTTGCATTGTTTTCATCATTCAATATATAGGTAAAGATATTACCATTCTCATCTGTAAATAAAAATTCTTGTACTTCTTCGGTTTTGCTTACTATCTGCTCTGTGTTTTCAATTACTTCTTCCGTTTCACTTATGGTTTGCTCTGTGTTTTGTTCTGCACGTTCCGTTGCTTCTTCTGTTGTTGCCTCTGCATATACTACAATTTGTGGAAATGCCAAACCGATAAACAGTATCACGCAGAAAGAATATAACAACTTCTTCCATTTTTCATTCTGTTTCACATTACGTCCTTTCTATGAGAATAAAATGCTACATAAAACAAAATAATATATCTGTTTTGTTTTATGTAATACCTTCTCATTTTTTCGTTTTAAAACTGTCTATATTTACAATCTCTTTCCATATATCTTGTAAATACAGACAGTTCCCATTTACAAACAGACTTACTGCAATGCAATTTTAAGTGGCACATTGGTATAATAAACCCCCGTTCCAAAGGTTGGAATTAAGTTTTGAATACTGATATCAAGCTGTGCATAGTTTTCCATATCGTTCCCCTGCATCTGTGCAAGATAATTGTCTTTTGTTTCTTCGGCTGTAAAACTTTCCTTGCTCAAGGTTTCCGTTACAGTAGCAAAAAAGTTTGTCGCAGAATCCACACCAGTATCAGAAGAATTGGCACGATATTTTACTTTTCCGTAATTCTCATCATCAGTATCAATCGTAACAGAAAGGATACTGTTGTTGTCCATAATTCCATAAGCATATACCTTATCCGAACCGGTAAATGCCTTATTTCCGTCAATGGAAAGTGTAATCTCTGCTGGAAAAGAAACTACCACATTGAGTCCAAGTTCTGCAAGGTCTTCCTCAGTTACATTCGCACTTGCAATTACTTCAAAAGTCTGATTGTCGGCAGGGTCAACGGTCTGTGTAGATGCCCATGCTGTTGTTGGTAAAGTTGTAAGTAAGGTTGTCATTGTCATTAAAACTGCAAATACTCTTTTTTTCATTTTTGTTTTCTCCATTTTTCTTTTTTATTATACAATGTCCTCACTACCAAAAATCTGTCATCGCTAACTTTTTGGTATGCTTGGCAAATTACAGGGCAAAAATATTATTCCTAATTGTTTCGGAATAACATTTTTGCACAATCACATTCTTATGAATAAAACTTATTTTGTCCTACACGAAATCGCTCTTTTATTCATAATTGATATTTAATACTACTGTAGTACAATCGGAAAGCAAATCACCCGAATCCTGTAAATATACAGAAACAAGACATTCTATCTGTTGCTCTCCTTTTTCCAAAAAAGTTGTTCCATCGATTGCCACACTTGTTCCCGGTGCAACATAATTCGTTTTATATAACTCTGTTCCATTTAAATCTTTTAACGTAAACACTACATCAAACACATTCTCTTTGGGAAAACCAATATAAAATACCGGATGTTCATCTGTAATGCGATAACTTCCTGCAATCGCAAGGTTCACTCTCCTATTTTCACCAGAATACAAAACAGTTCCACGATTGAGTGTTACATCTTCTTCATATACTCTGTCCGGTTTTGGAATCGGATTATCCCAAATCTGACAGGAACGTAAAAATAAACATAATAAAATCAATAAAACAAGAAGTAAGTAAATAGAAAAAATGTGATGTTTTTTCTTTTTTTGCTTCTCCGACTGTTCTTTTTCTTGTTCCTGATTTTCTTCCTCATTATTAAAATCATTTTTTGTCATTTTCTTTTCTCCCAGTTATTCTCAATTTTTTCATCAGTCATTGCAAACAAGGGCAAAGGACAAGTATGCCTTTGCCTTTCTTCCATTATCTGACTGTATTCTGTGTCAAGGTCGGGTTGTATTTTGCCTTGCAAAATCTCCACCCTACCCTTGACACGGGTAGTTTTTGGAAATGCCTTTCGGAATAAATTTACTGTTATATACATTTCGGAATAGACCTTTATGTATTCGCATTGTGATATAGCATGAATACATGGTATGCTCTATTTTTTAATTAAAATTACAATCCCTCTCCTTACATGGCATGGAAAATGGAACGGGATACGGTTCCTGTTTTGAACAGCGAAAAACATAACAGTACGGTATAAGCAACTACCGACCATAATGCGGAATGAATGTCCCCTGCAACTGCCACACCCGATACCAATACTGCATAAATTGCTACGCATACCATAATAAAAAATCCCTGAAAAGCAACTGCAAACAGTCCCTTAAAATAGTTACTGCCAATACTTCCCCATTCTTTATTCGTCCATGTTGCAAAGGGTATCGGTGCAACGGATATGTAAAGATAAATTTCTACCATACGTCCGTATAAAATTACGGTGATAAGTACCGACATAATCTTCATACCGAAACTGACAATCATAGTTTCCAAGCCTAACGCAATCAGTTCTCCAATAGCCATATTTTCAATATTACTTTCAAACATGGTTTTTAGTGCGTCTTCCACATCCAAACTTGTGCTTCCAGTAATGTAACTGCCTGCATTTGTGATGGCATTCGCTGCCACATCAAAAACTGCCATCGTAATCTCAAATGTATTTCCCAAAATCCATACTGCAATGGAAGCCTTAAACAGATAACGGAAAAATAAACTTGTATCAAAGTCCTGCATATTATTTTTATCCATTACCATGCTAATCAGTTCATAGCAAAGGACAAATGCAATTATCATGCTTGCTACCGGCACAATCACACTTTCCGATAACCCCTGCACCATACTAAAAATACTTTCATTCCATGTACTAGGCGTTTTACTGACTTCTCCTGCAATCGTCTCAACTTTGGTATTCACATCCGTAAACATCGCTGTTAAGTTCGACTCTACCCATCCTTGAAGGATTTCCTTAAAAAAATCCGAAAGTTTTTCAATGATTCCTTCCATAATTTATGAGAATAAATTTGCAAGCTGTGGGATAACAGTCTGTGCAATAATAACGATACCACCACCTGCCATAAGCTGCTTTACCCCTAATTAGTTGGAACAATTCAGCTTTTGGCAAGCAGTGGCATATAAGAATTTTATATGATAAATTTTAAGAATTTCCTTGATTAGACAGGTTATGACCAACTTGTTCTATCTCTGGAATCGGTTTTAGATTAAAATGAATTTCAATAGAAATATGTCTTACTTTTTCTTCGTCAATATGTTCATGCACAACAATTTCTTTTATCAAACGATGTAGTATTGTAGCATCTAATTCTGTAATATTCGCATATTCTTGAATAACTTCAATCCACTGTTTTGCGTCATTTGCAAGTTGGATTTCATTGGACAATCGATTTCTTATTTCATCTGCTGTTCTTTTACGTTCTTCCTGCTCGGTCTGTGTCTTTTTCAACATGATATGAAAATTTTGCTCATTGATATGCCCTGCAATCATGTCTTCATATAATCTGAGAACCATTTTTTCAAGAACTTCCAAACGTTCTTCCTCTTTTGCGAGAAGTCTTTCCAATGCTTCTTTCTGACCGTTCTGCTCTGCTTCATAAGTATTTGTCAAACGATTTGCAATTTCTTCTCCATCCATTAATGCAACTTTTGCACATTCCTGAATTTTATGTAACACATGACTATAAAGAGTATCAAATGCTATTCGATGTTGGGTACAGTGATTTTTTCCAAAAGCATTATAGGTTTTACAGGAATAAACTTTTTTCGGATGTTTTTCATGCGTATTACGGATTGTTAATGCTTTTCCACATTCGCCACATTTGATTAAACCTGCAAAAAGACTGATTTCTCCATTCTTTCTTGGACGTTGACGAGATTTCAGTTTGTTTTGCACAATATCAAAACTCTGCTTATCTATAATCGCTTCATGCTGTCCTTCAACCACAATCCATTCTTCCGGCTTTTTTTCTCCTATGACACCGATTTTAAATCGATACTGCATCTTCTGTGAAGCAATTGCTCCTGTATAAACCGGATTCATCAGTAACTCGTTAATAACCGAAAAATCCCATACATACTTTCCGTTTTCCGGGTCTTTCTTCTCCCATTTTGTCGTTATATTTCGATATCCTCTTTGTCTGTTCCACCATGTCGGACATGGAATTTTCTTTTCTTCCAATTTTGTACGAATATAATTCGCTCCACGCCCCTCCAAAGCATACTCAAAAATCAATCGTACAAACGGAGCTGTTTCTTCATCAATCAACAGATGATTTTTGTTATTCGGGTCTTTACGATAGCCAAATGGTGCAACACATCCTGTAAAATGCCCTTTTTGTGCCTTTAACACATAAGAAGAATGGACTTTCTTTGAAATGTCCTTACTGTACATTTCATTTAAGATGTTTTTGAATGGTGCAATGTCATTGTTCTCTCTCATGGTGTCAATTCCATCATTCATTGCAATATAACGCACTCCATGACGTGGAAAGAAGTCCTCTATCAGATAACCCGTCTGTAAATAATTTCGTCCAAGTCTGCTCAAATCTTTTGTAATAACAAGATTAACATGTCTGCGTTCAATCGCTTTTAATAATCGCTGTAAATCCGGACGTTCCATGTTCAGACCGGTATATCCGTCATCCTGATAGACTGCCACAACTTCCCAGCCTTGTCTTTTACAATACTTCTCCAACATCTCTCTTTGATTTGCAATACTTGCACTTTCGCCCTGTAAATCATCATCTTTGGACAATCTGCAATAAATTGCTACACGATATGTCTCTGCAAAAATGGTACGCATTGTTGTGTATTCCAATTCGTTCATCATAGCCATTTACCCGCACAATCCGGACGTTGGGCTCTGTTGAACCTTATCTGTATTATATACTTTATCTTGCCTTTTAGCAAGTTTTTCTTTTGTTTTATTATATTTTTGTGCAATCAGATTTACGAATACATCTGTAGCATCTAATTCTCCATCAAATACAGTTGTTACATCAATTTTCGTTTTTTCTTTTGCCATAGGCAGTTCCTCCCCTAAAAAATATGCCCGACAAGGAAACATCTGCAACAAAGTCCGACAACGGACGTAAAAACATTCAGATTTCTGCTTTGTCA
>CALAST010000056.1 GCA_937889225.1 uncultured Lachnobacterium sp.
TACGTTTTCATACGTACTTAGCAGTAAATGCTAAGTACTGTGTGTACAGTAACATTATATCTTCTATAATTAGGAAATTGCAATCCTTTTATAATAATGCTTCAATTTCACCAATAAAATATAATGAACCAAATGCAACTGTTTTCTCCTGTAATTTGTTATCTTTTACATCTGTATTCTTTGGCAATAATGGCATAATTACTTCTTCAAGACTTTGTGCATAAGTTGCCTTTACACCTTTTTTTGTAATACATTCTGCTAATTCCTTTGCCTGCAATGCCCGACTATATTCCGGTGTTACTGTTACAAAATCATAGGCAAGCGGAATCAGTTCTTCTATCATCGTTTCATAATCTTTATCCGCCATAACTGCCATAATAAAATGAAACTTTTCATTCGGGTATAAAGTTTTCAAGCTTTCTGCTAATGCATGAACACCATCCGGATTGTGTGCTCCGTCTATCATAAAAAACGGATTTTCATTCACAAGTTCCATGCGACCTTTCCATACGGCTTGTGTAATGCCTTGTTTTATATAATTTAAATAACGCTCAGGCAATTTATGTCTGTTTATCCATTTTTCAAAAATAGTTACTGCTGCTAACAATGCTGTGGCCGCATTTTCAATTTGGAAATTCCCAAGCATTTTTCTTGGAAATTTGGAAACGTATTCGCGTATTTGTTGAGAAACTTCTATAAAATATTCTGACATACAATTGTTATTTTTATCCTCTGTAGAATCAAAAACTTCTTGTTTTTCCTGTACGTCATCTTTTTTATTTCCTAAAAATGGATTTTCCTCTTTGCTATTTGCATTTTTTACTATTACATCCTGCTTTGTTTCATTTGCCTCATTCAAATTTATTTTCTGTACATAATCACAAATTACTTTATATGCAGATTCTTCCTGTTTTTGCAAAATAACCGGCACACCTTTTTTTATAATTCCTGCTTTTTCATAGGCAATTTCTTCCAGAGTATTCCCTAAAATTGCCATATGGTCAAATCCAATTTTTGTAATTACCGAAACAAGCGGTGTTCCTAATGCATTCGTTGAGTCAAATCTGCCTCCAATCCCTGTTTCCATTACCATTATGTCGCAATTTTGCTCCTTAAAATACAAAACCGCCATACAAAGGCAATAATCAAACATCGTGGGCGGTACATCAAACTTCATTTCTAACAATTGATTGCCCAGTCGTGTAACATCTTCTTTTGATATATATTCTCCGTTAATACGGATTCTTTCTTCAAATGTAACCAAATGAGGAGAGGTAAACATACCGACTTTCATACCTGTTTGCTTTAAGATTTCACATAAAAAAGCGGTTGTTGAGCCTTTTCCATTTGTACCTGCTATATGTACAAACGGAATATCTTTTTGCGGATTACTTAATTGTTCTAACATTCGCTTTGATACTTCAAATCCTGTAAATGTTCCAAATCTGCGTGTGTTTTGGATAGTATCTACTACGCTTTCATAATCGTATTTCATTTTTTATTTTCCTAACTTATATTATTTTACTTTCTTCAAAAATGATAACAATATCATCAATTCGCAAAAGTAATATCTATCAAATGGATTATTGTCTGTGCTACTTGTAATGGTGTCATATATGTCGTATCAATACATGGATAATTAAAGTTATCATAAAAAGAAAACGTCATTTCCATTCCTCTTTTTACATTTCTACGAAAATGAATTACTTGTCATCTTTGAAATTTACAGATGAATAGCCCTACAATTTTTTCTCATAACACCACCATGATTCTCCAAACAGCTCACATTCTCCCACGATATCAAAATGCAACTTTGCATAAGAACGGATTGCTTTTTCATTTGTCTTGCAGACAAGGAAATGCACACTTCTTTTTCCCTGATTTTGCAATTCTTCCATGCCATATTGCAGCAGTTTTTTGGCAATTCCTTGATTTTGATATTCTGTTTTCACGCCAAGCCTTGATAGTTCTGCTGATGGCTGAAGTTCTTTGCTCCAACAGGATAATTTTTCTACTGCTTCATCTTTATCAATAGAAATAACACCTATGATTTTTTCCTCATTATTTCTTAAGCAAAATAATGCATCTCTTGACATATCTCCCTCAATATCTTTTTCATTTGGATAATCCAAAGTCCATGCACAATATTCTGTTCCAACAAGCGAACGATACAATTGCAGAATTTCCTGTTTATCCGTATCTTTAGCTTTTTCAAATTTCATCCTCAAATTCTCCAATCCTAGTCAAGCGGATATTCGCAATCCTCTTGACCACTTGCTCCTAAGAGACTTTTGTATTTTGTTAAATCGAAAAGAATTCCGTTACTAAATCCTTTAATGCATCTAAATCGGCTGCTCCCATCAATTCTCTGGAAGAGTGCATTGCAAGAAGCGGAATTCCGATATCTGCGGTCTTTACAGGAAGCATTGCAGATGCAATCGAACCTAAGGTACTTCCCCCTCTTACATCGGAACGATTAACAAATCTTTGGTATGGAATATTTTTCTTATCACAAATCTGACAAACAATTGCGATTGCTTCTGCATCTGTCGCATAAGACTGAGAACAAGCCTGTTTAATACAGAATCCTTTTCCAAGTACAGGTTTATTTGTAATATCCATTTTTCCTGCTTTATTTGGGTGCATACCATGTGCCACATCTACAGACAACATCATGGATTTATAAATACATCTGTCAATTTCTCCATCATCGGCACCTAAATTTCTTAAAATACGTACAATCATGTCATGGAATAAAATGGAACCACCACCTTGTTTTGTACGGCTTCCAATTTCTTCATGGTCAAATAATGCAATTAAATTAATTCCATGGTCACGTTCTCCCTCAATTAATGAAGAAACTAATACTGAAATAGATGTCTGATTATCCAATCTCGGTGAAGAAATTAATGTATTATTAATTCCAATATAAGTCGGTTCTTCCAAACAATATACATAAAGTTCAAAATCCAAAATATCTTCTTCTGCTACATCTAATTCTTTTGCAAGAAATGATAAGAAATACTTCGTATTTTTCATGTCATCCGGAAGTCGGTCTAAAATTGGCATTAAATCTACCTGATTGTTGATTTCTACGCCCTTATTTACTTCTCGATTCATATGAATTGCTAAATTAGGAATCGTTAAAATGGCTCTTTTTGCATCATAAAGTACTGTCTTTGGTTCAAATACATTTTCGCTGCGAAGCACCACACGACCTGCCACACTAAGTGGTCTATCGAGCCATGTGCTAAGAATTGGACCACCATATACTTCCACATTAATTTGAGCATATCCGCTTGTCACAAAATCTGCATTTGGCTTAATTCGCATACATGGATAGTCTGTATGTGCTGCCCCCATACGAAGCATATCATCCGGCTTAAAATTCTTTCCTATTGTAAACGCAAAAAGTGTCGTTCCATGATGGTTTACGATATACTTCTCACCCGGTGCCAATTTCCATATATCTTCATAGCTTAATGATTCAAATCCTGCCGCTTTCAGCTTTTTTTCACATTCTTCCACGCACATAAATGGCGTAACGCCTGCACGGAGCATATCAAATAATTTTTGTTGTTCTGTCATTTTTTCTTCCTCTTTTCTAATGCTTGACATCATTTCCCTATTATATATCTATTCCCAAGTGATTTTCAAGATGTTGTTGTTATAAAATCACGTTGCACTTTTCCCTTATTTTCGTTTATAATACTCTTAAGCTTAATCGTCTAATAAAATTCTATTGAATATTATTTTTCAAAAACCTTATATTCATGTTTTGTGAACATAAGAATATTAAAATAAATAAAAGGAAAATAAACAATACACTATAAAACACATGGAGAGAAATTATATGATAGCTTTAGAATTAACCGATATTAAAGATTTTATGAATAAATTACTTCGAACTGATACATTTGACAACTTTTTATTACAGGAAGCCGTAATTACAAGCAATGCAACATATACGATAAATGGACAACTTACAAAAGATTTTTATTCCAGCGAAGAATTAGAAGAACTGCAATTACAGGATTGTCGCTTTCTTCCTTTTTCTATGCTTCGTGGTAATTGCTTTGATTTAATTAAGGGGAAACGAACCCCTGCTTCTTTTCGTTTTGTATTTTTGCTTTCTCCACAAAATATGGAAAAAACCGTTTTATCAATTGGAAGCAGCTACACAACTTCTGATATTAGTGGAATTTATATCAATTTAAAGTACCATAAGCAGCAGCTTTTCCTTACTACAGGAATTTCTTACAATATCTTTTCGATTGATAAAACATTGGAAAATGAATGGGATAGATTAGTGGTTAAATTCTTGAAACAACATGAAATTGCATATGAAGAAGCCCATTAGTATATTTTTTTCAATTCCCACACCTTAATGTCTCTGTGTGGATTCGTTTTTGCGATTCCAAGTTTTACGACATTCCCTGTAAAAGGCGTAAATTTATTTTGTAAGATTGCAAATGCTTGTTGCATCTGTTCTTTCGTCAACTGCTTTCCTATTGTACAATGTGGTATCCAACCAAATGGTCGATAATAGGGATTGACTATTGTTTCCTGAATTTTTGAAAGTTCCTGAAACAATAGTTCTGATAACTCATGCAAATATAAATTTAAAACAGGCCCAATATAGATGACCTGCGGCAGAAATGCTCCAATGGATACCCATTGTATCGTTTCTGCCTGTAATCCCTGTGCAATTATTTCTAAACAGCCAATCACTTCCTGCTCTCTTTTCGTTTCAATTGCAGAAACTGTGATATGTGGCGGAACATGATTTGCGTCCATAAAATGATTGTCTGTTTTTTGTGCTACATGGTTAATAAGATTTCTTATTTTTTTATCAGTTTTTTCATCAAAGTAAATGGATATTAAATACATACTCTTATCCAAAAGCCATACAACGCTTTTACACGCTGTATGGCTTCCTTTCTTTTATTTAAATCTCTTTTCCAACCTGATAGCCTTCGAAAATGGCATCTTTAATATTTCCAACCTTATGACCATCACCAATTAAATGATAGTTTACACCTGCTTCTTTGAGCATATCTTCTACTGCACTTTCAATATGATATCCATTTGCAAATACAAGCGTATCTGCATCGGTAATGCTTACCTCTTTACCATTTTGTTCATAAGTAATCGTATCTTCTGTCACAGAAACTACCTTTGCCTGACATTCCATGTGGATTCCTTTTCCTATCATTCTCTGTACCAAATGGCTTCTTCCCGCACCGGATTCCGTCATCATAATTTCCTGTGCCATTTCCAAAATCGTAATATCACGATTTCGAATAAAGCGGTCATTCAAAAGTGGTGCTAAATAATCTGCCAGTTCGCATCCAACGCTTCCGCCACCGATAATTACAATTTTACGTCCCGGAAATGCTTTTCCTGCCAAAATATCATCTGCGGTTGCCCATTGTTTGAATGCTGTAAATGATTTGATTACATTCGCCTTTGCTCCTGAGGCTGCAATCACTTCATAATCGCTATACTCAGTCTCTAAAAGTTGTTTCGTTACCGGTGTATTCAAACGTACTTCCACCCCAATTTCATCCAAACGACGTGACATAAACTGAACCACTCTTGTCAAATCCTGTTTTCCAATCGGCACACAAGCTACATGCAACTGTCCACCTAATTGTTCTGTTGCTTCACAAAGCACTACATCATGTCCACGTTTTTTCGCCACAAAAGCAGCTTCCATGCCGGCAACGCCACCACCGATTACTAATACCTTTTTCTTATGTTCTGCCTGTTGCAAAGTATCTTCATTTTCCAGTTCAAACGATGGATTTATTGTACAAGCTACACGTTTTCCAAACATAATACCATTCAAACAGCGAAGGCATCCGATACATGGACGGATTTCACTTTCACGACCTTCCTTTGATTTGTTGGCAAATTCCGGTTCACAAAGGTTTGCTCGTCCAATCATACACGCATCCGTTATACCATTTGCAATCATTTCATCGGCAATCCATGCTTCTGTAATACGTCCTACCGTTGCAACCGGAATCGATACCTGTTTTTTGATATACGCAGCCACTTCTGCATGCGAGCCTTGCTTTGTACCTGCTGCTGGAATTGCACTTCCTCGTTTAATGGTTGTACCACCTGATATATGCAACATATCTGCACCTGCTTTTTCTAATTGTTTGGCAATATAAGTCGCATCATTAATATTTAATCCGCCATCGCTATATTCATCACCTGAAATTCGTACATCAATAATAAAATCTTCTCCACAAGTCTTTCTTACTTCTTCAATAACTTCCAATGTCAGACGTAAACGACCATTGATATCTCCACCATATTCATCACATCGTTTATTATAAAGTGGTGTTAAAAATCCGCCAAGCAATCCATGTGCATGAGCTGCATGGATTTCCACACCATCACCACCGGCCTGTTTCACGCGGTATGCCGCTTCTCCAAATTGGCGAATGATAACCTTTAATTCTTCCTTGGTAACTGCACGAGGTGCACTTTTTGCATAGTATGGACCTACATTCGATGGAGCAATGAGCTGTGGTGTTCCCGGAAGCGGAAATGCCATATATGCCGGATGGAATAATTGCGGTAATAATTTTGTTCCATATTTATGTACTTCTGCAAACAACTTTGTCCAGCCTTCAATAAACGAATCATCGTGAATGGACATATCGCCTGGCAAATATACATAAGTTGGCTCTACCGTAACTACTTCTGACACAATCAGTCCCACACCGCCTTTTGCACGAGCCGCGTAATGACGAATCAATTCTTCTGTTACATAGCCTTTATCTGCTAAATTTGTGGAAATTGGTGGCATAAAAACACGATTTTTTACGATAGTTTTTCCTATTTTAATCGGTTCAAACAGATGTGTATACTTATTCATAATAACCTCTCCTAATTTTTACACCTCATTTGCAGCCTTATATCCGGAACGAATTGCTTCTGCAATACTTGCGGTTCTTTCGCCGGAACATCGTATTCCGGATGGAAAATCTGCAACGCTACTTTACAATCATATGCGTGAAGTGTATCTGCTAATTTTTTATAAACCGGAATCTGACTGTCATCGAATAACATTGGAGTTGGCGATGCCGTACGAACCGGTGCAACGTCACCGATAACCACATAAGAAACGCCACCTTTTGCAAGTCTTTTATAAAATGCTAAACTTCTTGCACCAATTGAGCCGTCACGTTCTTCATAGCCTGTTGTAAGTGGCGGGAACATAATGCGGTTTTTGAGTGTTAAATTTCCAACCTGAATTGGCTGGAGTAATGGTGATTGTTTGGACATAAAATTACCTTCTTTCCTTTTATTTTTTTACATACTTCCTATGCAGTATGTAAAATGTTTCCTTTTATGCATAAAGCAGACACTCGAAATTCATTTATTTAGGTAAACAAATAACCCAAAACCATATTCATTACTTTCTATAAAATGATAGTATTTTCATCTATTACTGTCTGTTATATACAGTATACTACTGTATTTTTTTAATACAATGGAAGTTATTTATAATAATTTTGTATACAAAAAGTAGGTATTATAATTAACATTAATACCCACTTTTTTGCTTTTATCTTTCTTGCATATTCCTCTATATATACTCCAAGAAAAGCAAATACTCATTTCTATTGTATTTATTCTTCAAATGGAAAATTATAAATCTTACTTACAATTTTAGGATTTTTATCACATAAAAATTTTTACTTTCCTCTCAACACTTTCCGCAATCCAACCACAAGCAATACCGCTTTTATCACATTATCAGCAATCATACAATACCAAATCGAATGAATTCCGAAATCAAATATCCTTACACAGATAAACGAACCCAAAATTCGAATCCCCCATCTTGTCACAAGTTCTACCACAAACGGATATTTCGTTCTGCCAAGTCCATTGTAAATACCTTCCATTACTGCTGCACTTCCAAAAATCGGCTCGCTAAATGCAACAATTCGAAGTAAATTTGCTCCGATTTGAATTACTTGTGTATCTTTGGTAAAGAGCCCCATCATCATTTCTGCACTAAAGAACAACAAAATCCCTGTTACTATCATTGTAGCAAAAATAATTCCTATCGAAATAAGCGAAACATCACGCTGTTTCTTCTTGTCATTTTCCCCTAATGCATTTCCTACTAATGTAGACGTTGCAGCTTGAATACCATATCCCGGAATATAAAAAATCGTTTCTGCCGTAATGGCGATGGAGTGTGCTGCATAAACAGTAGTTGCCATTGAGGAAACAAAGCTCGTTGCTACAACATACCCACTATGAGAAACAAAGCTTGTCAACATAACAGGAATTCCGATTTTAAGCACGCCACCCAAAATTTCCCATTCCGGTTTTGCGTAAGCCGGTTGAAAAGCTATTGTTTTATTTCGCACAAATGCAATCGTCATAAGAATACCGCCTATGATAAACGAAATTGCCGTTGCAATTCCTGCTCCAACTGCCCCAAAACCAAGTGCATAGATAAATACATAGTTTAATAGCATATTGCAGACATTTATCAATACGTTGATATACATTGGTGTCTTTGTATCCCCTGTAGAACGAAGCAGTGCGCCAAAAATCAAAATTGCCGCACGAAATACCAACGGCAAGTTAATGAGTGCGAAGTAAATCGACGCATCTTTGTGAATGGTTTCCTCCGCACCCATCCATATTGGCATATAAGGTGCTGCCACAAGCGTAATTGCGGTCAAAATCACTCCCACTACAATCACTACCATAACTGCTTGTCCTGCTGCGTGCCGAACTTTGTATTCATTTTTTTCTCCAATTGCCCTTGCGACATAAGCAAGAAATCCTACCCCTGCGGAGCTCATAATGCTGTTAATCAGCCATGTATAAGTAGAACTCAGCGATATCGTAGCAGTTGCTTCTGCCCCAAGCTGACCAACCATAGCAGTATCAATATACTGCACAATTGTTGACAAAAACTGTTCTAATATCGTCGGCCATGCCAATGCAATAAGCGTTGCAAGCATTGCCTTATCCAAATGTTTTTCTATCCATTTTTGCATACAATCTATCCTTTTCTTTATAACCATAAATGAACAAATATACAGGCATTATCCCATCTTTCTTCCATATAAATAAGTAGCAAAATAAATCACCGATGCGATAATTACAATCATAGGACCTGTCGCAACGTTTGTATAATAAGACACAATCAATCCCACAATTCCAGAAAATACCGAAAATATCAGAGAAAAAAGATGATACTCCCTCATATTCTCCGCAATATTCCGACTCGAAGCCGCAGGCAAAATCAATAATGCATTAATAATTAAAATACCTACCCATTTAATAGAAAGCATAACAATAAGTGCCACTAATACTGCAAATAAATTATCCATCAGCTTTACCGGAATATTTTTGCTTTTTGCCACAGTTCTATGAATACAGATTGCATTCAGATAATTAAAACCAAATACCCAAAATAACAATGTAAATGCAAATATCAACACCAAATATAAAATTTCTTTTTGTGTAATGCTTAAAATATCACCCACCAAAATCGCAGAATACTTACTGAAATTTCCCCCTGCTGATAAAATCGCCAATCCAATCGCTACAGAGCAGGAAGAAAAAACGGAAATTACCGTATCTGTAGATGCTGCATGGGAACTTCCAATTTTATTTAACAGCAGTGCAAATAAAATCGCAAATACTACCATGGAAATCGTCGTATCTTGTACACCAAACACAACACCTACCGCAATTCCTGTAAGTGCGGAATGTCCAAGTGCATCTGAAAAATATGCCATCTTCTTGTTTACAATCATCGTTCCTAATAGTCCAAATAATGGAGTAATGATAAAAATTGCAAGAAGGGCATTTTTCATAAATCCATAATTAAGCCATGAAGTCCAATCTATCACGTGACACACCCTCCTTTATCCATTTTTCTTCATTTCCGATTGCAAACACTTGGGCAAATTCTTCACTTTCAAATACTTCATTTACCGTTCCCTGTTTTAATACAGTCTGGTCTAAAAGCACTACATGGTCTGCATACCGCTTTACATAGTCTAAATCATGGGAAATCAAAATAATTGCCATGTCATAGTGCTTTTTCAAATAGTCAATTGTTTTATAAAAAAGCTCCATACCATTTTTATCAATTCCCGAAACAGGCTCGTCCAAAAGAAGCAGCTTTGGTCTATCCATAATCGCCATGGAAAGAAGCACTCTCTGCAACTGACCACCGGACAAATTGCAAACCTGCTTATCAATCAAATCCGCCGCCTCAAATACTTCCAGATTTTTCTTGATTTTCCCATAAATCCGCTTATTTTTTGGCAGAAATACAGGATAATGAAACTGATAGCTTGCAATTAAATCATATACACTTACCGGAGTATTTTTTTCTATATTGATGCTTTGCGGAACATATCCAATTTTCAAATTTTGGATTTTTCCATTTTTCGTATCACGGTATTCAATAACGCCCTCACTTGGAATATCCTTCAAAATTGCACGAACAAGCGTGGATTTTCCCGCACCATTTTTTCCAATAATCGCATTCAAAGAACCACAATGCATATGCAAATTGACATCCTTTAAAACAACTTGTTCCCCAAAGCTGACTCCTAAATTTTTTATTTTTATACAATGAAAACCACATGTTTCAATAATTTTTCGCATTAATTTCTCCTAGTTTTTATAACAAAACATTATACTGCTACCATCATATTTATTAAAATTTCTGTATATAAAAAAACAACTCTCTTACACCCTTTTTACCTTTCATATTTTCAATTTTAACTATAAATGGGATATGAAAAACTTTTACCGTTTTTTCTAAAATAAAGGGCATATCACATTATTTTTTTATACTATATTCCATTCTTAATATTTTTTATTGTGAAAATGCTTCTTTCATCCGTAATAAATTGTTTCTCATACCTTCTATATAACTGTCCTTATCATACTTCCCACGTGTTAGTGGGTCTAAATAGACAACATTCACATCTGTTTCATTTTGTATCATATTGCACATAGATTCTGCATAAAGCTGTTCTGCAAAAATATAAGAAACATGATGTTCGTTAATTATGTCAACCACTTCTGCCACTTCCTTTGCACTCACCTGACGTTCTTCATCTAAATCCATACAAAATGCAATTGGAAGCTGTAAGTCCTCAGCAACATAATCATATGCACAATGAAATAAAATCACTTCCTGTCCTGCTGCAAGCCCCATAACATCCTGCCGTAATTGTTCAATTTCCGCCAATTTTCCATCATATGCTTGGGCATTTTTACGATATATCTGTGCATGAGAAGAATCAGCATCTGCCAAACCTTCTGCGATATTTCTAATTTGTGCCCTGTATAACTCTACACTCATCCATGCATGTGCATTCATATCTTTCTCCTCATGTGTGTGCAATTCTTCGGTTTCATACACATGCTCGTCCTCATGTGTATGCAATTCTTCTACCTCATATGCATCTTCCTCATGCACATGTTCATGTCCACCCTCTAACAGTTCCATACCCTCACAGGCTTCTATAATCAAAAGTTCCGGATACGCCTTTGCGATATCCTCCATAAACTGCTCAATTCCACCGCCATTTATAATAAACACATCTGCCGTAGATAACAGTTTCATATCTTCCGGTGTTAATTGAAAATCGTGAAGACATCCTGTCTGCGGTTCACTTAAGTTTTTTAGGGTAACTTCTTCTATATCCTGCACAACATTCATGGCGGCAATATACATAGGATAAAAAGAAGTCACTACAACAAAATCATCTTCCTCTTTTGCTTCATTATTTTGACTTACATAAATACTGGTAAATCCAAAACTTGCTATCAATATAGATAGCAACATTACTGCTACAAATACATACTTATTTTTCATATTCCTAAATTTTTAATGGCTGCAACTTATTAAGGCTGCAGCCATTTTTCCATTTCTAAATTTATTTAGTAACTATTGACACTTTCATTTCAAGTTGCTATTTCTTATTTTTTCTTCATTCCGGCTTTTTTTGCAGCCTTTTTCGCCTGTTGCTTTACAGTCTTTTTCGCCGGTACTTTTCCGGTTGCTTTCCAACGTGGTTTGCGTTTCTTTTCGCTTTCGGATGTGTTATTTATGCAATTCTCTCCTACCATGTTCATACTATCTTGAACATTTTCGTTTATCGCTCCATCGCTCTCTTTATCTCTTCGGGCAACATTTTCATTTTGAAAATTTTTACCATCTGCATCTTGCTGGAAAACTTCATTTAACTCCCATTCTTCTTCCGGCAAAACAAGAGAATCAATAAGCTCCCAAATTTCCTCTCGCCCTTGCTTTGTTTCTGCAGAAAACGGAATCATAATTGTATCCGGTTCTACATTTAATTTTTTTTGAATCATATTTAAATGTTTCTGTACCGCACCACGCTTGATTTTGTCCATTTTTGTAGCAATAATAATCGGTGCAAATCCTTGTTCCACCATCCAATCATACATCAGACAGTCATTATCTGATGGTTCATGGCGAATGTCAATTAAAAGAAAGACTGCTTTTAATTTCGTGGAAGTATGAAGATACCGTTCAATCATTTTTCCCCATTTTGCTTTAATTTCTACGCTTGCATTTGCATACCCATACCCTGGTAAATCGACTAAATACATCGCATCATTAATGTTATAAAAATTAATGGTCTGTGTTTTACCAGGCTGTGAAGATGTTCTTGCCAATGATTTCCGATTCATCAAAGCATTAATTAAGGAAGATTTTCCTACATTGGATTTTCCTGCAAACGCTACTTCAAAATGCGGATTGTCCGGAAAGGTACTGGTAATTCCACATACCGTTTCCAAATTTACATTTTTTATCACCATTTAAAATTACCTGCCTTTCGCCTTTCCGTTTTTATTTCTTAAACTAAAACACTTTTTACATGGCAAATAAAGATTGACAATCTTCTTTGCTACTTTTCTAAATGTCTTAGTTAATATATTTTAGTTTCTTACAAACGCTACTTCCAGTACTTCATCCAAATGCTCTACCGGAATAATTTCTAAACCTTTTTTAATCTCTGCTGAAATTTCATCCAAATCTTTCTCATTCTTCTTTGGAATACATACAGTTTTGATTTCCGCATTCTTTGCTGCCAGAAGTTTTTCTTTTAATCCACCAATCGGAAGCACACGCCCTCTTAAGGTAATTTCTCCTGTCATTGCAACATCAGCTCTTACCGGACGGTTAATAATAGCAGATAATACAGCCGTTGCCATTGTAATTCCCGCAGATGGACCATCCTTTGGAACTGCACCTTCCGGAATGTGAATATGAATATCATGCTCTGCAAAAAATTCTTTCGCAATCTCATACTGCGGACTAATGGAACGAATATAACTAAGTCCTGCCATTGCAGATTCTTTCATGACATCGCCCATTTTTCCCGTCAGTTTGAGTTCTCCTTTACCTGGCATAATATTTACTTCAATCTCTAATGTCACACCGCCTACGCTCGTCCATGCAAGTCCCCTTACAAGTCCCACTTCATCGGTATCATTTTTCTTATCCTGACTATATTTTTCTTTTCCAAGATATTTGCTTAAATTTGTTTCCGTAATACGGATTTTTTTCTTTTTATTCTGGTAAATCTCTCTTGCACATTTTCGGCAGATTTCTCCTAACTTTCGTTCCAAACCACGCACACCTGCTTCTTTTGTATAAGAACGGATAACCATCGTAAGTGCTTTATCACTAATAACAAGCTGCTCAGGTAAAATACCGTTCTTTTCCATTTGCTTCGATAGCAAGTGTTCTTTTGCGATATGGAATTTTTCATTTTCCGTATAACTGGTTACTTCAATGAGTTCCATTCTATCTAAAAGTGGCTTTGGAATGCTCTGCATATCATTTGCGGTTGCAATAAAGAGCACTTCGGATAAATCTACCGGAAGTTCTACATAATGGTCACGGAATTTATTGTTTTGCTCAGAATCCAACACTTCCAAAAGTGCTGCCGATGTGTCGCCCTTGTAATCACTACTTACTTTATCAATTTCATCTAATAACATGAGCGGATTCTTTACACCTGCACTACGTAAACCATTTACAATACGCCCGGGCATTGCACCGACATACGTACGTCTGTGACCGCGGATTTCCGCTTCATCACGCACACCACCAAGACAAATGCGAACATATTCTTTATTTAAAGCTCTTGCCACGGAACGGGCAATGCTTGTTTTTCCTGTTCCGGGAGGTCCTACCAGACAAATAATCGGGCTTTCCCCTTTACTGGTAAGATTTCGTACTGCCAAAAATTCCAGCATACGCATCTTTACTTTTTCCAAACCATAATGGTCTTCATCTAAAATCGCTTCTGCATGGTCCAAATCGTTATTGTCTGTAGATTGTTTGTTCCATGGAAGCTCCAACAGCGTTTCGATATATCCACGACTTACCGTACTTTCCGAAGAATTGGAATTAATTCCACGGAAACGCACGATTTCTTTCTTAATCCGTTCTTTTACATTTTCCGGTGCATCTAACTGCTCTAACGATGCCAAATAATTATCCGCATCGGATTTGCTGTCTGCTTCCCCTAATTCTTCACGAATTACATGCATTTGCTCACGCAAAATGTAATCTTTTTGATTCTTATCCACACGTTGCTTTACTTTTGTCTGAAAATCTTTTTGAATCATCAAAACATCCATTTCACGGAACAAAAGTGCTAACAATGTTTCATAACGAACCGTAAGTGTATCTGCTTCCAAAATCTTTTGCTTATCTTCAAATTTAATTGGAAAATTATTTGAGATATAATTGATAAGTTTCTCCAATTCCCGATAACTTTCCACTTGTTTTAATACATCCGGTGGAATTTTCCCATTAATTTTTGCATAGCGGGTAAAATTTTCGCGAATGCTGTTTATCATTGCAAGCTCTACTTCCTCTGGAAATTCTTCAGATTCTTCTTCTAAATATTCAATTTCCGCTTCTAAATATTCGCTGCACTCTGTAAAGGTAAGTTTCTTTGCCCTACATTTCCCTTCTGCTAAAACACGAATAATTCCTTTTTGCAGCTTAATTACCTGTTTAATTTCTGCTACAATGCCAATTTCATACAAATCCGAAACATTCGGATTATCCTTTTTTATATCACGCTGGGTAACCAAGAAAACTTCCTGATTCCCCACCATAGCTGCTTCTACTGCTTTTGTGGATTTTTCACGGCTGATATCAAAATGCACAATCATTCCCGGCAAAACTGTCATCCCACGAAGGGCAACTGCCGGCATTTTTACTACTGTTTCTTTCACCGATTTACTCCTAAGATGCAATATTATCTTTTACTTGTTTCTAAGTTAAACGGATTGCTCTCTAATGGTTTTAACTTTTCTTCTACCATCTCTTTTGTAATCGCACAATGTGAAATGGAACTATCAGATGGAACGGTATACATTAAATCCAGCATCACATTTTCCATAATCGCACGAAGTCCACGAGCTCCTGTTTTTCTTTCCAAAGCCTTATCTGCAATCGCTTCAATGGCTTCTTTTTCAAATGTAAGCCCTACACCATCTAACTCCAACAATTTTGTATACTGTTTTATTAACGAATTTTTTGGTTCTTGTAAAATGCGAACTAACGCATCTCTGTCCAAATTGTCCAAAGAAACGGTAATCGGCACACGACCAATAAATTCCGGAATCAGACCAAACTTTACAAAATCCTGTGGAAGTGCATGCTTAAATGCCTCTCCTACATTCATTTCGGATTTTGCTTTCACATCTGCATTAAAACCAATGGAGGCAGAATCCATTCTTTTTTCAATGATTTTTTCTAAGCCATCAAACGCACCGCCACAAATAAATAAAATATTTGTGGTATCAATTGGAATTAATTCCTGCTGTGGATGCTTTCTTCCGCCCTGTGGTGGAACAGAGGCTTCCGTACCCTCTAAAATTTTAAGAAGTGCCTGCTGTACCCCTTCACCGGATACATCTCTTGTAATGGATACGTTTTCTGATTTTTTCGTAATCTTATCAATTTCATCAATATAGATAATGCCATGTTCCGCACGTTCAATTTCATAATCTGCCGCTTGAATTAACTTTAACAGAATGTTTTCTACGTCTTCACCAACATAGCCTGCTTCTGTCAATGTTGTCGCATCTGCAATCGCAAACGGAACATTTAAGATTCTTGCTAATGTTTGAGCAAGAAGTGTTTTACCGGAACCTGTCGGACCAAGAAGTAAAACATTACTTTTTTGCAATTCCACACCCAAATCATTACCGGCAAGCACGCGTTTGTAATGATTGTAAACGGCTACTGACAATACTTTTTTTGCCTGTTCCTGTCCAATTACATATTCATCCAGAAATGCCTTAAGTTCTTCCGGTTTTAATAAATTGATTTCTTCCTGTACACTATTTCCTCTACTCTCGTAGCTTTCTTCCTCTATAATCTCTGTGCAAATATCCACACATCGATAACAAATATAAGCTCCGTTTGGTCCGGAAATAAGTTTCCCTACTTGTTCCTGCGGTTTGCCACAAAAAGAACAGCGGATTCTTTCCTCTCTTTTTCCTGCCATATTATCTTTCTCCTAAATTTTTATAAAGAAGTTGTTTAATTCGATTCATATATACAAATCTATTCTCTCACAGCAGTCTTATATTCGGCAATGATACAAGACTGCTACACCAGTCACTATCTCTTTGTAATAACACCATCAATAATACCATATGCTAATGCTTCTTCTGCTGACATATAGTAATCTCTTTCTGTATCTGCTGCCACCTGTTCATATGGCTTTCCTGTATTTGCTGCTAAAATCTCATTTAATTTCTTTTTGGTCTTTAAAATATTTTCTGCTGCAATCTGGATTTCCGTTGCCTGACCTTTTGCACCACCGGATGGCTGATGAATCATAACTTCCGCATTTGGAAGCGCAAATCTCTTTCCTTTTGTACCGCCTGCAAGAAGGAATGCTCCCATGCTTGCTGCAAGACCAATACAAATAGTAGAAACATCACATTTGATGTACTGCATAGTATCATAAATCGCCATACCCGCTGTAACCATTCCACCGGGAGAATTGATGTATAACTGAATATCCTTGCCCGGGTCTTCGGATTCTAAAAATAAAAGCTGTGCTACTACAAGACTTGCAGTTGTCTCATTTACTTCTTCCCCAAGGAAGATAATTCTATCCTTTAATAAACGGGAATAAATGTCATAATTTCTTTCTCCACGACTTGTTTGTTCTACGACGTAAGGTACTAAACTCATAAAAAATGCCTCCTTCAATAAAATCTCTAAAAGGGTTGTCGCAAAAATTCCCCTGCGACAACCCTTATCCATTAATCACAAAAGCTGAGTAAAGATACTTTTGCTTATTTCCATATTTTTATTCTTCTGTTTCAGCTTCTACTTCAACTTCAACAGTATTTTCCATAATGAAATCAACTGCTTTTGTAATTGCAAGGTCTTTCTTCATGGAATCTTTTTCTGCTTCACCCATATATTCTTTTAACTTATCAGCTTCCATGCCGTATACAGATGCCATCTTTTCAATTTCTGCTTCTACATCTTCATCAGAAATTTCAAAGTTTTCTGCTTTTGCAATTGCATCAAGTACAAGGCTTGTTTTGATGCGTGTTTCAGCTTCCGGACGAACCTGTTCCATTAATTTGTCTACTGTCATGCCGGAGAACTGTAAGTACTGTTCCATTGTAAGACCGCTTTGTGCGATTCTTCCAGCGAAATCATTTACCATATCTTCGCATTGTGTCTGAATCATTGCTTCCGGAAGTTCCATGCTGGATGCTTCTACGATTTTAGCAATCGCTTCATCTTCTTTTGCACGTTTTGCTTCGTTTTCTTTGTTTGTTGTTAAGTTTTTCTTTAAGTCTTCTCTGTATTCAGCTAATGTATCAAATTCAGAAACGTCAGAAGCAAATTCATCATTTAATTCCGGAATTTCTTTTGTTTTGATTTCATTTACTTTTACTTTGAAAACAGCCGGTTTTCCAGCAAGGTCAGATGCATGATATTCTGTTGGGAATGTTACATTAACTTCAACTTCATCTCCAACATTTTTGCCTACTAACTGGTCTTCAAATGTATCGATGAAAGAATGAGAACCGATTTCTAATGAATGGTTTTCACCTTTTCCACCTGCAAATGCAACGCCATCACAGAATCCTTCGTAATCGATAACTGCTGTGTCACCCATTTCTACGCTTCTGTCTGTTACAGAAACTGTTCTTGCGTTTTTGTTTCTTTCAGATTCTAAAGCTGCATCCACTTCTTCTTCTGTAACTGTTGTGTCAATCTTTGTAACAGTTACACCTTTGTATTCACCAAGTGTAACTTCCGGTTTTACTGCTACTTCTGCTGTATAAATAAAAGGTTTTCCCTGTTCAATCTGAACGATATCTACTGTTGGGCGGGATACGATGTCAAGTCCGCTTTCTTTTACAGCATCTGCATAATTTGCCTGCATTAAGTTATTTGCAGCTTCTTCAAAGAATACGCCTGCACCATACATTTTTTCAATCATCTGACGAGTTGCTTTTCCTTTACGGAATCCCGGGATGTTGAATTTGCTTTTATTTTTTTTGTAAGCTGCTTCTAATGCTTTTTCTAATTCATCAGCTGAAACTTCGATAGTCAGTTTCGCCATGTTCTTTTCTAAATTTTCAACCTGTACGCTCATTACTAACTGTTTCCTCCTTAAATATATATGAATACAAGTATTTCTTATTCAGATGATGGTGCTTTAAAAATAGATATACTCCACCATCACAGTCATTTAACGATTATAGCATATGATTTGTAAAAATACTAGCCTTTTTTCTAAAACATATAGGATTTTCTTATGCACTTTTAGACATTTGCACAATTATAACCCGAAAAAAAATATGGAAACTCAGTTAGTACATATTGCATTTTCTTTTAATTAAGTTATAATAAAATTGTTTAATTGAATCAAAAATTTCCTATATTCGGAATGAAGTTTTACCGATTCAATTATAAGCAAGTGACAAAATGGAATGTGAATATCCACTTTTTACTGAAAGGAGTTCAAAATGTTTGCAGATGAAAATGTAATTAAAATCAAACATGAAGTATTATATCATGTAGCAAAGTTAGCCTTTGAAGACGAATTAGATGCAAAAAGAGATTCTATTGCATTTGAATTAATTCCGGGACCAACACCCCACTTCGGTTGTTGCGTTTATAAAGAAAGAGAAATCATAAGGCAACGTATACGATTGGTAGAAGGCAAATCCGCAGGACCTGTCGATGATGGAAATGTCATTCAAGTAATTCCTTCTGCTTGTGAAGATTGCCCAATCTCTACATATACCGTTACTGAAAACTGTCAAAACTGTGCCGGTAAAGCCTGCATTAGTGCTTGTAAATTTGATGCAATCCACCCTGGACGAGACCGTTCTCACATTAATGTTTCCAAATGTAAAGAATGCGGTAAATGTGCGGAAGCTTGTCCATATAATGCCATTGCCCACTTAAAGAGACCTTGTAAATTTGCATGTCCGGTTGATGCCATTACTTATGACGAATATGGTATTTCTGTGATTGACCGTTCAAAATGCATTAGTTGCGGTAAATGTATCCATCGTTGTCCATTTGGTGCGATTGGTTCCAAAACCTTTATCGTAGATGTTATCAACGCATTGAAATCCAATAAAAAAGTCTATGCTATGGCTGCTCCTGCAACAGAAGGTCAGTTTGGCGAAGATATCACCATGGCCAGCTGGAAAAAAGCAATGTTAGAGTTAGGCTTTGATGATTTTTATGATGTAAGTCTTGGTGCTGATATGACAGCTGCTTACGAAGCTGAAGAATGGGCAGAAGCTTATCACGATGGCAAGAAAAAAGTAACTTCCTGCTGTCCGGCATTCGTAAATATGGTACGTCTGCATTATCCACAGCTTGCAGATTGCGTTTCTACTACTGTTTCTCCAATGTGTGCCGTATCACGTTTGATTAAAGCAAGAGACCCTGAAGCCGTTACCGTATTTATCGGACCATGTATTGCAAAGAAATCCGAAGTCGTAGACCAGAAAATCGAAGGAAATGCAGATTACGTATTAACTTATTCAGAAATTCGTGCCATTATGAGAGCAAAAGGTATCACTGTACAGCCTGTTGAAAATGACGAACAGATAGGTTCTGTATATGGAAAACGATTTGCAAATTCCGGTGGTGTAACTGCCGCTGTATTACAGAGCTTAAAAGAATCTGAAAACGAAATCGATGCAAAAGTATATGTAGCAAATGGTGCAGCAGAATGTAAAAAAGCACTTCTTTTATTAAAAGCAGCTAAATTGCCACAAGACTTTATCGAAGGCATGATTTGCGATGGCGGATGCGTAGGCGGTCCAAGTTCATTTAAAGACCAATTTGTATCCAAGAAAAGTCGTGATGCATTGCTTGCGAAAGCAGATAAACGAGACATTCATGAAAATTTAGAGAACTATGATATGGATTCCTTCTCTATGCATCGTGAGGAATAGAGTGTTTGCATAAACATACGAAAACTCTGTCGGTATTAATACCGGCAGAGTTTTTCATTTATCTTAATTCCATATTAATGGACTTTTCAAGAAATCCATATTTTTCATACATTTGTTTTGCCCGAATGTTCTTTGCATTTACTTGCAATTCCAAACCATCATATTTCTTTTCTTTTACAATATTTTTCACAAAATCAAACAGCTTATGACCAATCCCTTGTCCACGATAAGTTTCTTCTACTGCCATTGAGTCAATAAATAACACATCTCCGGTAACTTGATTACTTGCTTCAATATGTCGAATTATATAAAAAAGTAATCCTACCACTTTATTATCCGCTACTGCTACAAGAAACTTTTTTTCACAAACTGCATTTTGAAATACTTCAAATGGCAAAACCGTTTCACATGTTTTGTACACATCCGGTCTCCAGTCTACATGAAGCTTATGTACCTGTTTCATAATATTTTCAACACTTTCATAATCAGCTTCTTCTGCCAATCGTATTTTAATATCCATAATATTTTTACTCCTTATTCTCTACCAAACAAACGGTATCAACCTATATTTCACACGTTTCTTATATTCTGCATATCCTTGCAACCCATTTTCCAACACTTCCTCTTCATTTTCTATCCGCTTTGCAATAATAAACGGATACGATAAAAAGATTACAAACGCTTGGAAAGAACCTAACACAAGTGGCATGGAGAGAAACAACAAAAGTGTGGCACTATACATAGGATGCCGCACAATGCCATATAAGCCATTGTCAATTACGGTTTGATTTTCTTGGATTTCTACTGTTCGAGATAGATATGTATTTTCCCGCATCACTTCTGCATAAAACAGATACGCAAGCAAAAAACAGACTGCCGCAGCGATTGACACAGCTTTTGGCAATAGCAACCATCCAAATCGAAAATTAAATCCCGCCATTATAAATCCAATTAAAAACATTAATCCACTTAATTTTACAACCATATTTTGTTCTGCTTGTTTTTCTTTTGCACCAAGACGCTTTTGCAGTAGCTTCGGATTTTTCATCATTAACACAATTCCTGCAAGAAACATTGGAATAAATAAAATGCCCATTAAAAGCCAACCATTCCAATATCCTAAACTTCCTGCCGGCAGAAAAATAAGCAAGCCTACAATAAAAACTCCTAATGTGAATTTTATGACTGCTTGAAAAAATAATTCTTTTGTCATGTTTCTATCTCCCTATCCACCACTTTTTATTTCACACACTTACAATGAGAAAAACTTTCTGAGTAAAGAAGTGGGGTATTATTAATCCTGAGGATGTTCTTTCAACCATTTCAAAAACTTCACATCACGAAACTGCCAATTTTCCTTCATAAGTGCTTCATTTGTAGCAATTACAGTATCAATATCTGCCCATGCCAAATGAAATCCTTTTTGTTTTTCACTTTCTGTCATGGCGGTTTCTACAATATTATCTTCCACTTCACAGCTAAAATGTAAGGAGTGTGACACAAACTTCTTGTCGGATTCAAAAATATCCTGACGTATTTCTAAAATCTCTCCGATTTCTTTTATGGATTGGGGCTTAACCACTAAGCCTGTTTCTTCCTGCACTTCACGTATCAATGCTTCTTCTAAGGTTTCTCCATCATCTACGCCACCACCCGGAATCTTATATTCTCCTGCACTACTTTTTTGCATTGCGAAAAGACCATTTTTTCGGATAATCGCACGAACTCCAACTCTTTCTATGGTTGGCATATCTTCAGTATAGTTTTTTTCATCTAATACTAATATCGTCTGCATTTTGTTTCTCCCTCATAAATTTATTTCTAAATTATTTTAAGCAAACCTTCCATTCCCCATCTTCTATCACATATTGAAACTCATTGAAATTATCCTTTGTCATTACTTGCAATAATTCTTCAAAGTCATCTACTGTATTCAGATTTGGAATTTCTTCCTTATCTATCCAATACATTGTCCCTTCATGGGAGGAAATTACTTCTCCTTCAAATT
Source organism: uncultured Lachnobacterium sp. (assembly GCA_937889225.1). Taxonomy (GTDB): domain Bacteria; phylum Bacillota; class Clostridia; order Lachnospirales; family Lachnospiraceae; genus Roseburia. The sequence continues at coordinate 22,547 of CALAST010000056.1, forward strand.
CATTTGCAGAGAATAGAAATACGATATAACGTCCGTTTTCTATAGGAAACTGTTTTACTCCACACAATTTTGGATTTAAAATAGTAAGTCCTGTTTCTTCTTTCATTTCACGCACGACAGCATCTACAATAGACTCTCCTGCTTCCACATGACCACCAGGTAAAGTAAAGCCTTTCCAATCCTTCTTGATTCTATTTTGTAAAAGATATTTGTTATCTTTATGTATCAAACATAAAGTTGTTAATTCTACATTTTCTATTCGTTCCATTTTTTTACTTCCTTTACATATACTAAAATTCAACTACTTTAACAAGCTGACATCAATCCTTTTATCTTTAAAATAATATTGACGGTCATGCTCATTTATTTCCCGAAGCACCTTACATGGATTTCCTACTGCAACTACATTGCTTGGAATATCCTTTGTGACAATGCTTCCTGCACCAATAACAGTATTATCCCCTATGCGAACTCCCGGCACAACAATTACACCTGCACCTAACCAACAATTCTTTCCTATATGTACCGATGCATTATACTGATAGCCCTGTTCTCTTAACTTTGGAAGAATCGGGTGTCCTCCTGTCGCAATGGTAACGTTTGGACCTATCATTGTATTATCCCCTACATAAATGTGTGTATCATCTACACAAGTCAAATTGAAATTGGCATATACAAATTTTCCAAAATGACAATGTTTTCCGCCCCAATTTGAATGAAATGGTGGTTCAATGTAACATCCCTCTCCAATTTCTGCAAACATTTCTTTCAATAACTGTTCTCTTTTTTGCAACTCTGTCGGTCTTGTCTGATTAAAATCATACAATTTATCCAAACATTGCAATTGTTCTTCCATAATGCTGTCATCATTTGGTAAATATAATTCTCCGCTGTGTAATTTTTCTTTCATACTTTTTTCCTCTTTCTTTTTGTCCTACTATTAATTACCAAAACTTTATATCGTTCTGCGTCAAGTAGATATTCACACTTCCTTGTGATAATCCTCTGCCAAAAGTGCATACATCGCTGCATCTACAATTCCCTTATTACTCCAATCTGCCTTTCGTAAAGTTCCCTCATATGTTAAGCCACACTTTTTCATTACTTTCCCGGAATTTGGATTGTTTGGGTCATGTTGTGATTCGATTCTTTGCACTTTTACTTTTTCAAACAAAAATGGAATAATTCCTGCAAAAGCCTCACTCATAAACCCTTTATTCCACCACCTGCTTCCAATGCAATATCCAATATGTACTATATCAATGCGTTCATTTTTGTCTACTACGGAAATTGTTCCAATCGGCTCATTCAGTTCTTTTAACACAATCGCCCATTGATAAAAAGACTTGTCTGTTTTATATGCCTCTATCCATTCCTTTATAATGCTTTCAGAAATGCCAATCTCCTTATGTGTAGGCCAACGCAAAAATTCCGTAACCTTATCATCGCTCATCCAATTTTGAAATGCTGCCGCTACATCATTTATTACAAATGGTCTTAATACTAATCGCTCTGTTTCTAATCTTATTGTGCCTTGATGTTCCATCCTATTCTCCTCTCTCCAAAATTCCTACTTTATCCTCACTCTTAAGTCAAGCAGATAGTAAAGCGGACACTCGCAATCCGCTTTCGCTACTTGCTCGTGAACGCAGGCAACTTCGTTTCTTGTCAGTTGGAGCTTTTCAATCTCCAACTGACACAAAAATCCCCCATACCCACCACTTAATTCTTCATGCATTTGAAGTGAGGGATTGTTTGTTCTGCGTTCACAATACACTTTTATTGCTTACTCATAATCCAGTAAAAATACGCTCCTTACATCACCTGTGCCATATACAAATTATAGTACGCTCCTTTTTTCTCCATAAGCTCCTTCGGTGTACCCGACTCTACAATACCGCCATCATCAATCACAAAAATGCGGTCTGCATTTTGAATCGTAGAAAGCCTATGTGCAATAACAAAACTCGTTCTATCTGCAAGAAGTGCCGCAATTCCTTCCTGCACCATCCGCTCAGTATGTGTGTCAATGCTTGAGGTTGCTTCATCCAATATCAAAATCTTTGGCATAGAAATCATCGTTCTGGCAAAAGCAATTAACTGACGCTGTCCAATCGAAAGTCCTGCACCTCGTTCTTTCAACTCGGTATCATAGCCTTTTTCCATCTTCATAATAAAATCATGTGCATTTACCACTTTTGCAGCCGCTACCATTTCTTCTTCCGAAGCATCTAATTTTCCATACATGATATTTTCACGAATTGTCCCTTGAAAAATAAAATTATCTTGTGTCATCACACCCATCTGCCTGCGAAGGCTGTGAAGCGACACATCTTTTAATTCCAAACCATCAATGCGAATCTTGCCCTTTTGAATGTCATAAAAACGGCTGATTAAATTCACAATCGTTGTCTTCCCTGCTCCGGTTGGACCAACAAGTGCAATCGTTTCACCTGGTTTTACCGTAAAACTTACGTTTTCCAATACTTTTGTTTCGCTTTCTGTTCCAACATCATAGGTAAAAGAAACCTGTTCAAATTCAACGCTTCCTTTCATGTCCGAAAGTTCCACTGCCTGACTTTCATCTGCAATATCCGGCTTAGTATCTAAAATTTCAAAAATACGCTCCGCTGCGGAAATATTGGTTGTAAGCTGATTGTAAAAATTACTCAGATTCATAATCGGATTCCAAAACATATTAGAATAAGTACCAAATGAAACAAGCACACCCACAGTAATTTCCGGAAAACCAATCCATTTTACACCTGCCAAATACATCATCATTGCTCCAATTCCCCAGCAAATATCTAACATCGGTCCAAACAAATCTGCCACACGACAAGCATCAATAAAGCTATCTCTATCTTCATTTGTTAATTTATCAAATGTCTGCTTCGTTTCCTCCTGTGCATGCAAACTCTGCACCACACGAATCCCTGCAATATCCTCATGGATAAATGCATTCAGATTTGAGGACTTCTTTCTATGATTCTGCCATCTCTTATGTGACATCCCCTGAATTACAAAAACTGCTGCAATCATAAATGGAATGGTACTAAGTGAAGCGAACGCAAGTCTCCAATCTTTCACAAACATAATCACAATCACACCAATCACCGTTATAAAATCCGGTATCAACGTTGTTACTGCATTCGACAGTACATTTTTCAAAGAATTTACATCTCCAATGACTCTTGCCAGAATTTTTCCGGTTGGTCTGCTGTCAAAAAAAGAAAATGACAGTTTTTGAATATGCTCATATAGTTCTTTTCGAATGTCCATCAAAATCTGATTCGATATTTTTGACATCAGATACATTCGCACTTTTACCATAACAATGTATGTTAGATTTAATACTACTGCAATTATCCCTACTTTTATAAGTCCCTGCATCATAGACGATTGATTTCCTTTTAACATATAATTATCAATCGCATATTCAATCAAAAGCGGGTTCACAAGACTAATGGATACTGTAATCAACATACAGACTAATACAACTACTACGCCTTTCATATGATGACGCAGATAAGAAAATAAACGCACAATTGTGTTCCATTTTCCTCGGCTTTTCATCTGCTCATCTTCACGAAATGAATTTACTGCCATAAATTCACGCTCCTTTCATCTGCCCATATTGCACCACATAAGTATCATAATAAAGCCCTTTCTTTGCCAAAAGTTCCTCATGCGTACCACGTTCTGCAATTTTTCCATTCTCCAAATAGATAATCTCATCCGCATGACGTACCGCTGAAATACGATGAGCAATAATCATTTTTGTGGCATCTTTCATTTCTTTTAAATTTTTCTGAATTTCACGCTCTGTTTCCATATCTAATGCAGATGTAGAATCATCCAATATCAAAATCGGACATTTTTTTGACACCGCACGGGCAATGCTGATACGTTGTTTTTGTCCACCCGAAAGACCTACGCCTCGCTCTCCGATAATTGTTTCATATTGGTGTTCCAACTTATCAATAAAACCATTTGCCTTCGCAAACTTAGAGGCAAGTTCCATATCCTTTTGTAACATCACGTCCCGTTTTCCCATTTTTATGTTCTCTGCAATCGTATCCGAAAACAAAAATACATCCTGCATGACAACTGCCATGCTTTTGCGAAGCTGTGAAAAACCAAGTTCCTTTATATTTTTTCCTTCCAAATAAATAGCTCCTTGTGTTGGGTCAAAGAATCTCTCCAACAATGTAATCATTGTTGACTTTCCGGAACCTGTTGCACCCATAATACCAAGTGTTTTTCCGGCTGGAACGTGAAAGGAAATATCCTCTAAAATTGTTTTTCCATCCACTTCAAACGACACATTTTCGAATCGAATATCTCCTTTTACTTCCTCTAAAAGTATCGGATTTTCCGGCTCTTTCAAATTTGCTGTTTCCTTACAAATTTTGTCAATCTTCTTTTTCGAAGCAAATGCACTTGAAATATCATTTGCAAGCCATCCAATCATCTGCATCGGCCATGTACAGTTACGGCTATATTCCACGTAAGCAACAAGTGAACCAATATCCATCTGTTCTCTTACTACCAACATGCCACCACAAATAGCAGTCGCCACCGGAAGCATCACGCCTACAAACTGAAAAAACGGATAGTATCGCACCATCGTCTTTGCCTGCTGCATATTTAACTCATAATATTTGCTATTGTGAGACAAAAACTTCTTTATTTCATATTCTTCTCTGGCAAATGCTTTTACTGTTCTTACACCTGCCAAATTTTCCTCTGCGACTGTTGTAAGTAGTGCATTTTCTTCACTAATTTCCTCATATACCTTATCCAGCTTCTTTTCCATAATAATCGCCACAGCAGCACTTGCAGCCATAAACAAAATAGGAATTATCGTAAGATAAGGACTTAAATTAAACATACAATAAATCACGCTGACAACATGCACCACTACCTCTATTGTAAGCATCCCAAGATATCCCAACGCACCCCAGATTTTATCCACATCATCCTTAATACGTGCCATCAGTTCTCCTGTATTGGTATTGTCAAAATAATCAATGGATAACCCTTGAATATGAGCAAATAAATCCTTTCGCATTTCACCACCAATACGAGCACCATTTTTATCAAATGTGAATTCCTTCATGTAACCAAACACACATCTTCCCACTCCGCACATGGCAATTGCAAACAATAGCATTGGAAGCGGATCTAAATCCCCATTTACAAACACCTCATTTACTATGATTTTTGTAATCTGCGGATAAAGCATATCCAGTCCAATTGCCAAAAACATACTGATAATCGCCAGCAGATATGCCGACCAATATTTTAATACATATGTATGAAGTTTTTTCATTACACCCTCCCTTAAAGCCTTTTTTGATGTTGTAGCATATTGTCTTTTACAAAACCTCTTTTCCAGCAAACATTACTAACTATAGAGCAAAATCTTTGCTCAGAATCTATGAAACTATTTTCCAGAATATCCTATTCCATAAATACCGTTTCTTACCAATACTGTTTGCTTTGAATACTATTTCTTACGAACATGAATCATTGCAGCTAAGCAAATGCTAACTTTCAAATTCCCTTAATAAGAAAACCTTTCCTTCCTAACATAAAGTACTATGGTGAAACAAACAATCAACGACACAGGATGTTAATTCATTTGCCTACACTCCGTATTTGCTTTCTGAAAATAAGGAAATCAGCCATAAACCACATGCCCACAAGGACACTTTTCACTTAATAGAAGTTCTCTGCCAAATAAAAAAGACCCAGGTCAATTACCTGAGTCTACATCTCTTTTGATATGCAAAAAATACATTCCATCCCTGATTCAGTTTTAAAAATAGAAAAATTCTATGCGAAAAAGAATCAGCTCTGCAAAGACACCGAGGTAATTTTATGATTCATATAAAATTGCATATTATTAAATCTAGCTTTAAACATTATTTTTACCTCGCTTTCTTTTTTATTTGCTACTAAATAATAGTAAAGCACTTTTACCAGTTATTGTCAATGATATTTTACACATATTTTTTTTCATTTTGCCAACACTATACTTTGTAAGGAGGTGAACATCACATGAGCAGAAACAACAATTCAAACTCAAACAACTCTGACGCTATGGAACGTTTTAAACAGGAATGTGCAAACGAAGTAGGTGTACAGCTTAAAAACGGTTATAATGGAGACTTAACTTCTAAAGAAGCCGGTTCTATCGGTGGCGAAATGGTTAAGAAAATGATTAAAAGCCAGACAGAACAGATGAAATAAGTAATTGATAAGTAATTGATGCGGCATAAATGAAACTTAGCATTTTTCGAGACTTTATAAGAACTGAAATTAACTTCGTTTCATAGCAAATACGCAAGTGCTTATAAAAATCACAAAATTCATCATAAAAATAAAAGCTATTGCATAACACAGAACGATTTCTGTCATGTAATAGCTTTTATTTATTAAATTCTTCTTCTCTTAAACTTGATTTTAATTTCTATATTTTCTACTTAATTCCTATGTAAAGCGGACACTCGCAATCCACTTTCGCTACTTGTTCGTGAACGCAGGCAACTTCGTTGCTTATCTGCGTTCAAATCAATTTACTACTTGTTCATAACCAGCGAATGTTCTAATTCTGTTACTTTTTCATCTCCCATGAAATAACGTACAATTTCAAGTGCAAATGCGATTGCGGTTGCCATGCTGCGACTTGTGATAATATTTCCATCCACTACCACACAATCTTTCTTCGCCTCAGCACCAAGCAGTTTCTCCTCAAATCCCGGATAGCATGTCGCAGCTTTCCCTTGCAAAAGTCCTGCTTCTCCCAAAACACTTGGAGCTGCACAAATCGCAGAAACTAATTTTCCTGCCTCTGCAAATTTACGAATTATTTCTTGCACACATGCTGACTCACCTAAATGAATCGTTCCCGGCATTCCTCCCGGAAGCACAATTCCATCTAAACTGTCAAAATCTACATCTTTTGCAGTCACTTCCGCCTGAAAAAGAATATTATGTGCTCCTTTTATCTGTAACTCATCTGAAATTGAAATCATAACCACTTCAATTCCAGCCCTTCTTGCCACATCTACAACAGTTAATGCCTCAATTTCTTCACAACCATTTGCTAAAAAAATTCCTATTTTATTCATTTTTATCATATCCTTTCTTAAATCATATTTTTTTGCTATTCGTCTTTCTATACTTTCATTGCAATACACATGCACTTCTCTTTGTCAAGCGGATATTCGCAATCCGCTATCGCTACTTGCTCATAACCGAATAACCGCTTTGCGGTTTGTCAGATGGAGCTTGAAATCTCCACCTGACACAAGATAATGTGAACACTTAGTAAGCACAAACGAAGTGTAGTGCGAACTTAGTGAGAACATATGCCTGTGGCAAACTCCCCCTACCCACCACTTAGTGCTCTACGCACTTGAAGTGGAGGATTTTCTTGATTCGGTTAAAATTATTTACTCCTATTCAAAAATCTGTTATGCTATTTTTATTGTATAGCTTTTTATGCCACTTCAAAATATTTTTAACGCAATTGCCAAACAAAGATTCACAATTCGCTTTGCAATTCCGGTAAAGCATTCAAAACAGCTTTCAGCTATACATATTATAAACATAGATTTCAGGAAAGGAAAACACGCTATGGAAATTGAACGCAAATATCTTGTAAAATACTTACCTGCTAATTTAGAAAAGTATCCTTGCAAACAAATCGCACAAGGCTATCTAAACACCAATCCCGTTCTTCGCATCCGAAAAAGCAATGATGACTATTTTTTCACTTACAAAGGACAAGGGCTTATGACTCGTGAAGAACACGAATTTCCTATCCCACAAGAAACCTTTGAACATCTGCTTCCAAAAATTGATGGCATCCTTATTGAAAAAAAACGCTATCTTATTCCACTAGCTGAAAATCTGACTGCGGAATTGGATATCTTTCAAGGAAAACTTACTCCGCTGCGTTTAATCGAAGTTGAATTTGCCTCCGAAGAACAGGCAAATGCATTTTTGCCACCGGATTGGTTTGGGGATGATGTTACGCATTCCGGCAAATATCATAATAGCAACTTGAGCAAGACTGCACCCTAACGCAGTCTTGTATTTTGTTCATATCGCTGTTTTGTTTGAATTGCATGCTTCAAATCATCGTAACGTTTTGTAAGATTGCCATCTTCTATTACAATATCCATAACAACTGCCATATTGTCAATCATGGTATCTGTAATATCATCTCGAAGACTGGATAAAATTTTATAGCGTTCTTCCAAATCATCTGTATCAAAAAATGCCATCATTTTTTCTTCTGTACTCATATTTTTTATCCTATCTTTTGAAGATGAATTTTCCGCTATGTTCCTATTTTTCGTATTTTCTTGTCTATTTAAAGACAGACTTTCTACCTTATTTATGTTTCTATTGATATTGTCCTTTTTGATAAAAGATTCTGTTGTCTGAAAACTGCTTGTTTCTATTGGTCTTTGAACACTTTCTTTCTGCTGTTTTTCTACATTCTCCACTTTATAAACTGTTTTCTCACAAACTGCTTCTGTTTCACAGCTTGTTCTGCGTTCAAACCGATATTTCTGCTTTACATTTGGATATTTTTCATGGTCTACTTCACTTACAAACATCTCCAACGGTCTTGCATAACATTTGTAGTCTCCATAAAGTGCTTGATAAATAACCAGTTCTTCTCCTGTTTCAGAATGTTTTGCTATTGTTATAATCTGATACAACTTATCCTTAAAGTGTCTGTAAATTTCTCCGCTGCTTGGTCTGCGATTCATATAAAATACCCCTACTCCTTAAATTTATCATAACAAAGTCAAATACTCTTTCAAAAATTTCGACTTTGATATTTTTATTTCATTAAAAGCATATCCTGTTAAAACTTCATTTCAGATATACTATAATTTGGAATTTCTGTTGGTGGCTGAAAATGACTTATCATATCCATCGCTTCTCCTAGAAAATCCCTTTCAAAACATAGATTTCCTTCATATCCTTTTACCATCAAATCGGTAATCGTTCCAAGTATATCACTTGAAGTGAAATCATCTGCATGAGTATGTATAGCAGGAGACACGCTTTCGGAATGTCCATGCTCCATCCGGCGTTTTCGAATTTGCTCACTTGCCGTTAATTCCTTCTCATTTCTCTGCAAAGATGACATCCTATTCTGATTGAGCTGTTCTTGTACAGGTGTCGTACGCACCACTCGTTTCGCCATCTCATAATTTGCTTTCATATTAGATGACTTGGTTGCTCTGTGCCCTTTTTGTTTTGCACGTTCAGCCGCTTTTGCAATATTTTCCCTTGCTTTTTTCTGCCAATCTGTCGTTGCAGATATACTTGCATTACCGGAACTTTGATACCCGCCTTTTGTCACTTCATCCCATATATTTTGCTTCTTCTCTCTTTTTAGATTTGCAATGCCTTTCGGATTTTCTTTTATCAACTTTATTATAACAGCAATAATAATCGTTACTATAAGTTCCATATTTTGTCCTCCAATATATACTCTGCCCGTTCTTCCGGCTCCAAATCACTTTTCTCTAATAAAATTGACATCTTTTGATTGGTACTTTTAAATGCTTCCAACAATATGTTCCTCATGGGACTTAAAAATTCATCCTCATATAATCCGGAAATTTTATTTAACTTCTCAAAATGTGGTAAATCTTCAAGTTCGTTCTCTGAATGTTGCATCATAAAAAATGCCAATGCCTTAAAGTCCGGACATGTCTTTTCTAATGCTTCTTTTACTAATGCCATCAAATTTTCCACTTCACTTTGTATCAAAATCACCTCGATTTCCTGTTTCAATTCCTGCATACAAAGTTTCAAAAGCGTTGTATATGTCAGATGAAACTCCGTATCTGCTTTTCCAATTAAAAAATCATGGTCAAAACTATTTTCATAATTCATTAGCCACGTTCCATAATTTTTTAATTTTTTATCCAACACCTGCATTGCATTTCTCCAGACAAAATTGCTTTGTTCCTTTCCATAAATCAAATCATCTTCCATTTTTTCCAAAAGAGAGTCCAATTCTTCCAATGCAGTCTTAACACGTAAATAATGACTTTCTATCTGTGGTTTTTGTTTTTTTACTTTTTCATACATCTTTTGCCATTGCTTTACCTTAGGCATATCCGCCCCTGCTAATTTCAATTCCTTTCGCAAAGGTCTTAATGCATCTTTGAATCCAAAAAACATACCCTTTCCGCCTCTTGTAAAATTTTTATTGACTTTTATAAATTGTACCAAGTCGCTAGCGCGACGGCTAGCCCTTAGTACATAATTTCGCTACTT
>CALAST010000057.1 GCA_937889225.1 uncultured Lachnobacterium sp.
TTTTTTTAGTATATACCTTTTTTTAGAAGTGTCAAACTAACCTCTGTACAGTAACAATCTTCTTCCAGTACATGTAACTCTAAAAAATCGAATTCAATTTCTTCCACAAAGTTATCCTGATAAAACCGCGTCTTTGCCATACGTTTAAATTCTTCTATATTCGAATCCAACCAAATTGGCTTTCCTAAGTCTAAACGATTGCAGGCTTCTTCCAATGCTGCAAAAATCTTATGTGTACGAGTTTCGTTGCTGTCATCTTCAATCGTTTCCGATGCAAGCATGCGAGTATTATCAAATACTTTTATCCATATTCTCATTATTTCTCCAATCTGTCTTGTTTTCTTCTTTGACGATTTGCTTCATAGATTAGAAGCGTTGCAGAAATTGCAGCATTTAAAGACTCCACTTCTCCTTCCATTGGAATTTTAATATAAGTATCTGCCATATCTGCAATTTCATCACTAAGACCATTCCCTTCATTTCCTATCAAAAATCCACAGGCTGATGTGTAATTTTCTTCATCATAGTTATTTTTCCCTTTTAAATGTGCGGCATACAGTCCCACTTTCTGCTTTTTTAACTCTGCTAAGGTTTCTGCTAAATCTTCCGTTACAAAAAAAGGCACACGGTAAATGCTTCCCATTGTAGAACGAATCGTCTTCGGATTAAATAAATCTACAGTGGTTTTATTCATAATGATACCTGTAATGCCCGCACCTTCTCCGGTTCGTACCATAGTTCCTAAATTTCCCGGGTCTTGGATACTTTCCAAAATCAAAAGATGCGTTTTAGCTCCATTCAATAAATCCTCTAATTTATATTCCGGCATGGAAACGATAGCAAGAATCCCTTGCGGTGTCTGTGTATCGGATACACTCTTGAATACAGAATCCGATACGACTTCATAAATTCTAACCGAATCTTTCAATCTTGCACATAATTCTTTATTTTCCACATTCCTTTCATAACTTTCTGATACATATACGGCATACAAATTTTCTTTTGGTGCTTCTGCTACCATTTTTGTGCCTTCTACTACAAATTGTTTTTTATTTTTACGTTCTTTTGCTTTTTTTAATAATGCAGATAGTTGTTTCATCTGCTGATTGGATGTACTTGTAATCATTTTATTTTTACTGAAAATTTTGACGTTTTCTAAAAATGCCTAGTTTACAGCAATTTTCTCCTTTCTCATTTCCTACATATGGGATATATTTAGAGAAATATACCTGATATATAAACATGAGGCTGCCACAAATGTGACAACCTCACTCCTTTTATACAAGACTCTCTGTAAGTCCATATAATAACGCTGGAATTTCTTTCTTCATCCCCAATGCTTCCGTAATATCAAAGTCACAGAATTCACCATTTTGATAAGCAACGACACGATTTGTTTTTCCTTCACAAAGGAGGTCAACTGCATAAGCACCCATAGCGGTTGCATACAGACGGTCTTTACAAGTAGGTGAACCACCTCGCTGCATATGTCCGATAATGGTAGCTCTGGTTTCCATGCCGGTTGCTGCTTCAATTTTCTTTGCCATACTTCCGGAATGTCCGATACCTTCTGCATTGATAACGATATGGTGTTTTTTACCGGCTCTCTTTTTCTGTTTGATATGGTCAATCACTTTTTGCAAATGGTCTTCATCTGCCTTTTCCGGAAGTAAAATATCTTCCGCACCGCTTGCAAGACCGCTCCATAATGCGATATAACCTGCATGACGACCCATTACTTCGATAATAGAACAACGCTCATGAGAGGTAGATGTATCACGGATTTTATCGATTGCATCAAGAGCTGTGTTAATTGCTGTATCAAAGCCGATTGTATAGTCTGTACATGCAATATCCAAATCAATTGTGGCCGGAATTGCAATTGTGTTGATGCCCTGAGCTGCGATTGCACTTGCACCTCTGAAAGAACCATCTCCACCGATTACAACAAGTGCATCAATATTATGCTTAATACAGATTTCTGCTGCTTTTACCTGATATTCCAGTTGTGTAAATTCGTCACAACGAGCAGTTTGTAAAATAGTACCGCCTTTGGAAAGTGTATCGGAAACGCTCGAAGCATCCATTGTATAAATTTTTTCATTTAAAAGACCTTCGAACCCTCGTTTAATCCCTTTTACGGTCTTGCCTCTGTAAATTGCCTGACGAACTACTGCACGCGTTGCAGCATTCATGCCAGGTGCATCGCCCCCACTTGTTAATACGCCAATTGTACTAATCTCATTTGTCATAATAATAACCTCCTGCTGTTTATCATTGCTATCATTCATCCACTCCCGGCAACCATGTATTTTCTGCTTACGAACAACCATACAATATGTTTTCTGAATACTGTCTGAATAATAACTTATTATCCCCATTATATAACTATATCGGGATTTTGTATACACTTATTGTATATGGTTTAACGTTTGTTTTCAATGCTCTTTTCCACAACTTTTACATTTTTTTTGCCTAAAAATTTCGACAAATTGTCAATTAATTCTAAATTTGCATTTACAGTTTGATTTTTTCCTAATCGTTTTACCGCTTTTGGATTTGCTACATAAATAATAACCTCATCTGTACCATCAGAATCATATAAAATATGCTGTAATTTTTGTGCTTTTTGAGCATACTCTTCTTTTGTTGCAAACTGAAGCCATAGTTCTTTTTCCGTTTCTTCAAATGGAACAATTCGTTCACAGATGACTTTACCATTTTGTTCTTCTTCTACATTCGCATGTCCGATAACAAATACTTTTTCATCCACATTAAGACAACGTTGGTAACGTTCGTAATCTTTTGGGAAAATAACAACTTCCACCGTTCCTGTTAAATCTTCTATAGTGATAAATGCCATTGCCTTGTTTGTTCTGGTAAACTTTATGGATTTATCCGAAATGATACCGCCTACTACAACATGCTGATTATCTTGTACTTTTATTTCTCCGCCTTGTATGCCTTTTGTTTCATCAGAATCCATTTCTCGCACAAAATCGGAGGCCTGATTTGTAACATTCTTTTTCATCTTATCCATGTATTCTTCTAATGGATGTCCGCTTAAATAAATTCCGAGTACTTCTTTTTCAAATCCGAGTTTTATTTCTTTTTCAAATTCTCCTATATTCGGATATCTTACTTCATAATCCTTTTTCTCCTCTTCTGTGGCAAAATCAAACAAGCTCATCTGTCCGGCTATGGTGGATTTTTTAGAAGTTGCAATCTGGTCTATAATTGCTGCATAAACCATAGTCATCTGTTGCCTTGTCCCATCAAGGCTGTCACATGCTCCTGATTTGATTAAATTTTCTATTGCACGTTTATTCAATTCCTTTTGTGCCGTACGTTTAATAAAATCCTGTAAGGTGCGATATGGCCCGCCATTTTGCCGTTCTTCAATAATGTTGTCCACGACCAAACGTCCTAAGGATTTTACTGCATACATTCCATAACGGATATTGTGGTCTTCTGTCGTAAATTCTCCCTTTCCCACATTAATGTCCGGTGGAAGCACCTCAATACCCATTTCCTTGCAATGATAGAGGTATTCTGCTGCTTTAGAAGCATTATCAATTACAGAAGTCATAAGTGCCGCCATAAACTCTACCGGATAATAATATTTCAACCATGCGGTCTGTACGCTGATAACTGCGTATGCCGCGGCATGTGATTTATTAAAGGCATACTTTGCAAAATCAACCATGGAATCGTAAATACTGTTAGCAGCCTCTTCCGAAATCCCATTTGCCACACATCCTTTAATTCCCTGCTCCGGGTCACCATATACAAAATTTTTTCGTTCTGCATCAATAATATACTGCTTCTTTTTACTCATGGCACGACGGATATTATCCGCTTGTCCCATTGTATAGCCGGCTAATTTTTGTACGATTTGCATAACTTGTTCCTGATACACTATACACCCGTATGTAGGCTCTAAAATGCTCTCCAATTCCGGGGTTACGTAAGAAATCGCATCTTGATTATTTTTACCGCGAACATAATCAGGAATGAAATCCATCGGTCCGGGGCGATATAGGGAAATTCCTGCCACAATATCTTCAAAGCTCTGTGGTTTTAATTCTTTCATGAAGTTTTGCATTCCTGCCGATTCTAACTGGAATACACCTTCTGTCTTGCCTGTTCCGATAAAGTCCAACACCTCTTTATCGTTTAAATCAATATGGTCAATATCCACATCAATGCCTTTTGAGGCTTTTATGTTTTTTACGGCATCTTTTAATACGGTAAGTGTTCGAAGACCTAAAAAATCCATTTTAAGAAGTCCTAATTCTTCCAACTGCACCATATTATATTCCGCTGTTGGCGAACCGTCGTTCGCTCTGCCTAAGGGAACGTAATTACTTGCTATTCCCGGATAAATAACAACGCCTGCTGCATGAACGGATGTATGGTTCGGAAGTCCTTCAAGCCTCTTTGCCATCTCAATTAAATCATGCTTTGCACGGTCATTTTCGTAAACACTACGAAATTCCGGATTCATTTGCAATGCTTTATCAATTGTAATATTCAACTCCATCGGCACCATTTTTGCCAAACGGTCCATCTCTGCATATGGAAAATCCAATGCCTTTCCAACAGCTTTAATCACTCCACGAGCTGCCATTGTACCAAATGTTACAATCTGTGTAACCGAATCTTTTCCATATTTTTCTTCCACATACTCAATCGCACGATATCTCTCTGCGTACTCAAAATCCACATCAATATCCGGCATGGAAACACGTTCCGGATTTAAGAAACGTTCAAACAGCAGATTGTATTTTACCGGGTCAATATTGGTAATTCCCGTACAATAACAAACACGGCTGCCTGCCGCAGAGCCTCGTCCCGGTCCTACCCAACAATCGTGCGTTCTGCTCCAATTAATATAATCCCATACGACTAAGATATACTCAATAAAGCCCATTTTTTCAATAATACCAAGTTCATACTGCATATCTGCATAAATGGTTTCACAGTCTTCTCGTGAATACTCCGGGTTATTTTCATATTTCTCTTTAAATCCTTCATTACAAATATGAATCAAAAATTCTTTTGCTGTGGCAAAGCCTTCCGGCACTTCATACTTTGGAATTTTATAATTTCCAAATTCAATTTCCACATGACAGCGGTCTGCGATTTTCTGTGTATTTTCTAACGCCTGCGTTGCATATGGGAAAAGTTTACGCATTTCTTCTTCACTTTTTACATAATACTGACCACCATCATAACGCATGCGGTCTTCATCCGTTACTTTTTTATTTGTCTGAATACACAAAAGCACATCGTGGGAATCCACATCATCTACATACGTATAATGAATATCATTCGTACAAACCAACTCAATGCCTGTTTCATGACTTAGTCGCATCAACTCCGCATTTACTCTTTTTTGGTCCGCAATGCCATGGTCCTGCAACTCCAAAAAGAAATTGCCTTTTCCAAAACACCCTTCGTATTTTAATGCAATCTTTTTTGCTTCTTCATAAAACCCACGAACCAAATATCTTGGAATTTCTCCTGCAAGACATGCTGACAATGCAATTAATCCTTCATGATACTTTTCCAATGTCTCATAATCCACTCGTGGTTTATAATAATACCCTTCCGTAAATCCAATGGATACGATTTTCATTAAATTTTGATATCCCACATTATTTTCTGCCAAAAGAATCATATGAAAATAACGGTCTTCTCCATGCCCTAATTCCCTGTCTAGTCTGGAATTTGGTGCTACATAGACTTCACAACCAATGATAGGATTGATTCCCGCATCTTTTGCGGCTTTATAAAAATCAATCACACCATACATAACTCCATGGTCGGTAATTGCTGCACTATTCATGCCAAGTTCTTTGACTCGATTTACATAATTTTTAATCTTATTTGACCCATCCAAAAGACTGTATTCTGTATGGGTGTGTAAATGTACAAAAGCCATTTTTACTCCTTTTCTTACTTTTATATTCCATTAATACGCCCGATAACAAGTATTCATATCAACATATTCCTTTATTCCGTTTATCTTACCGCTATCTGTATACTGCCATATATCATATTTGCCTGCATATCCTAATGTATCATTATAACGTGCTACCCAAATCGAATATGACTCCAACTCAGAACTATACAGATTATCTCTAAACCAGTATGTATTCGCATAAACACCCGGTTTATATCCTGCATTCTGAACAGTTTTACAAAATGCCTTTACAACATCGGTTCTTGCTCGTCGACTTAAGCTATTTGCTCGTCCACCGGAAAGCATTTCCGTATCTATATAAATCGGGAACGAAAGATTATAACCGGAAACGTAAGAAAGTGCCATACTGGCTTCTTCTACTGCTTCCGCCTCTGTAATTGCCTGTGAAAAGAAATACACACCAACTTTAATGCCTGCTGCGGTTGCCCCTGCAATATTCTCTTTAAAACGAGAGTCTTCATAAATAACCCCATTCTGAGAACCTCGGTATCCTACACGGATAATGGCAAATTCAACTCCTGCATTGGCTACTGCTTTCCAATCAATTTTTCCTTGCCATTTGGATACATCAATTCCCATGCTTTTCTTTATCATGGAGCCATCTTCATTAAAATCATAACGAACTCCACCGATGGTCTGTTGTCCTGTTACTTTATTGTGGTTTGCATCATAATAATAAAGTCGTCCATCAATTGTCTGCCAACCGCTATATCTTACATTTCCATAAAAGAAATCCGTTGTTCCATAATCTTTCATCGTAGCAATTTTTTCTGCTTTTTCATCCAGATACAATACATTCCCCTGTTTGTCCAAAAGCTGTGTGGTATTGTCTGTAAACTTGCTCACCGTTATGGTGCTTTTTATCACATCTGTCTGTATCGTTCCAGCCTCATCAGCCATATAAGAAATCGTAACGTTTACATTCGCTGTTCCTTCTTTTAATCCGGTAAAAATTGCACAAGTCTTGCTTTCATCTGTCAATGAAATAGATACTATATCAGAATTATCTACTGCCCAATCAAAACCGGTTATAATTCCATTTGCATTATTCACTTCTAAATTTAAAGCCGCTGTTTTCGATACTTCTTCTCCCTGATAATAGAGAATCAGCTGTTTTGGCAATTTTACATCTGCCGAAACAATTACAGGCAGCGTTTCCGCTCCGCCATCATCTTCCAAAGAACCGGAACTTTCTATTTCACTACCTTCTTCACTTGGCAAAACTTGATTTACCACAAGACAATTTGTTTCATTACTTACGCTTGCCTCGGAAAATTTTGTCATGTCCACTTCCGAAGATGGTATTTTATCCGTTTTAACTGTACTTTCCAAAGGGTCATCTGTGCTTGTATCATGCTTTTGCGTTGCTACTGTTCCACCTGTATTTGCACCTTTATCTTCTGAAACTGCTTGATTTCCCGTACCTGACTGCACTTCGTCCTTAATTTCCACTTTTTCATATTCAATTTTCTCTTTCACGGCAAATGTAATTGGATTTTGGCGAATGATATAGCCCTCTACTTCCGTAAGTGTAACAACGTAATTTCCGCCTTCCAGATTTTTCATATGGATAATGCCATCCATATCATTGTCAGTATAAGTTTCTCCGGATGTACTTCCCTCTTTCGCAACTGTAATCTCAAATGGAACACCTTTGATTCTTCCGGAAACGTCATCTACGAATTTCACTTTCAAATCCTTTTCAATGGAACTTCCCGTAAAGGTCATTGTATGAATTTCTTCTACATCTTCAGTCATCTCAGTTTCCGTTTCTATTTCTGTTTCCTGTACAACTAAAAGCTCCGTCTCTTCTTCCACGATTTCCTCATATTCTTCTGTTTCAGTTTCCGTTTCCAATACAATTGCAGATGCATCTTTTTGATAACTTCCATAAACACCGCCACCAAGCAATACTCCAAGCAACAAAATCATCACAATTTCTACGCCTGTTTTTTGTACATGAGACATGCTTTTTATCTTTAAAATTAAGCTTTCCATAACATTTTTCCTATCTTTTTCATTTTACTTAATTAATGTGAGTTTAACTATGAACTATCTAAAACCCACATTCTATCGGGGTATAAAAAATTACCAACAAATACGATATGTATCGTGTTTTTCATACTTTATTACTTACTTTTTATTGGATTTTTTTATCGAACTTACATTAATTATACTCCTAACAAGACACATATTATCCCCAACAAAAACAAATGTATCGGATAAAATGCGTAAAATAAATATTTCGTCTGTTTTCCTCTCGTTCCATCATACTTCATAATAAATGGAAGCATACATATTGCGAGATATTCTGTAGAACTGCTCAAAAGACCTAACGACAAAATTGAACTGCTAAATCCAACCACTTTCTGACTGCGAAACAGCCAAATAATTGCAATAGCCACCACACCCGCCATTCCATAGTCCGTCATAAGAATATCTTCTGCAATCACACCCATTCCTGCAATCACAACAAAAAATAAAAATGCTTTTATACAGTTTCCGATAAATTTATCCCATTTCTTTTCCTGCCATTTCTGAAACAGCCTTTCAAGCCAATTCAAACAATTAATACACAAAAGCCCTAACAGCAATGTAAAGAATACATTGTTATAAGTCGGACTCCAAAATGTTCCTTCCAATGCAAAATCAAATGGTATTTCCGACAGCAATGCAAATAAAAACAAGCGAAATGCATATTTTCCTACATTTCTCGTATGTAAAAATCCTTCTACAAGCAAAAAGCAATATATCGGAAATGCCATACGCCCTATCAAACGCATATATTCATATATGGTGTACATCAACTCTTGATTTTGAGAAAACCATACGATGATTTTATCTCCTAAATAGTCGCTCATCTGCATTGACGCTGTAATCCTATACGATGCTTCAAACAATCGCCACAATACGACTGCTCCTATATGGTCAATCAACATCGTAATTAACGCAATCATTTTCAAATGATAACCGGAAAAGCCTTTCATTTGGATTATAGTATTATTGTCAGACATTTTAAACCTCCTCTTATTTCTCAGATTTAAAAATCATACCATGTTTTCTTTTTCCATACAAGAAATATATAAATAACAAATATAATTAAACCTATATCCCCTTCTCTCTCATTTCCATATTTTTCTTCTATAATTTTCAGACTAAATACGCCTTTTCAAGAAATTTCAACCTAGTTACACCCAATGAACTTTTAGAAATCATCAAATAATTTCTTTCAAAGACACCTGCTCCTTACTTTTCGTCAAAAAAGCTGCCACACTATTTTAATAGTGCGGCAGCTTCTCTTTCAACTGCTTTCTTGTAAAAAACAGTCCTTTTTATTCTTCTGTCACTGTAACAGTAACTTTGTCAAGTTTCCAAATATCATCTACATATTCTTGGATTGTTCTGTCAGATGAGAATTTACCAACTTTTGCAATGTTAAGAATTGCACTCTTAGCCCAGTTTTCTGTATCTCTGTAATATGCTTCTACTTTTCTGTGAGCTTCTGCATAAGCACGGAAGTCAGCAAGGATAAAGTATCTGTCTGCTACCTGTCCGTTTGCGTTGCTAAGAAGTGAGTTATAAAGTTCACGGAATAATTCTCTGTCGTTTGCAGAGTATGTTCCGTCTACTAACTGATTTAATACTTTGCGGATATCTTCATCAGCATTGTAGATATTTACAGGGTTGTAATCTTTATTCTGTTCGAAACGGATTACGTCATCTGCACTTAAACCAAAGATAAAGATGTGGTCAGAGCCAACTTCTTCATGCATTTCTACGTTTGCACCGTCCATTGTACCGATTGTAAGAGCACCGTTTAACATGAATTTCATGTTACCTGTACCGGATGCTTCTTTACTTGCAGTAGAAATCTGTTCGGATACGTCTGCTGCTGCAAAAATCCATTCAGCATTAGATACACGATAGTCTTCGATAAATACAACTTTTAATTTGCCATTGATAGAAGCATCGTTGTTTACTACGTCTGCAACGCTGTTAATTAACTTGATTGTTAATTTTGCGTTTTTGTATCCGGCTGCCGCTTTGGCACCAAAGATGAATGTTCTTGGATAGAATTCCATACTTGGGTTTGCTTTAATCTGGTTGTAGAGGTACATTACATGAAGAATGTTCATAAGCTGACGTTTGTATTCATGTAAACGTTTTACCTGTACGTCGAAGATAGAGTTCGGGTCTACTTCGATTCCGTTATGCTCTTTGATGTAGTTAGCAAGACGAACTTTGTTTTGGAATTTGATTTCCATAAATTCTTTCTGTGCTTTCTTATCATCTGCATATTTTGCAAGACCTTCCATTAAGGAAAGATTTGTCATCCAGTCACGTGTACCGATTTTTTCAGTTACCCAGTCAGCAAGGATTGGGTTTGCATGACCTAAGAAACGGCGCTGTGTAATACCGTTTGTTTTGTTGTTGAATTTTTCAGGGAACATTTCGTAGAAGTCACGAAGTTCCTGATTCATAAGGATTTCTGTATGAAGTCTTGCTACACCGTTTACAGAATATCCTGCACAAATTGCAAGGTGAGCCATTTTTACCTGACCATCCCAAAGGATTGCCATCTTTTTCACTTTATCTTCATTGCCCGGGAATTTTGCTCTGATATCAAGCACAAATCTGCGGTCAATTTCTTTTACAATCTGGTATACACGTGGAAGAAGTCTTTCGAAAATTTCGATTGGCCATTTTTCCAATGCTTCTGCCATGATTGTGTGGTTTGTGTATGCTACTGTTTTTGTTGTAATATCCCAAGCTTCATCCCATGTTAAGCCTTCTTCGTCAATTAAGATACGCATAAGTTCTGCTACAGCTACGGTTGGATGTGTATCGTTCATCTGGAATGTTACTTTATTTGGAAGTTCTTTTAAATCTGTATGGTTTTTCTTGAATTTTGCAAGTGCTCTTTGAATACTTGCAGATACGAAGAAATACTGCTGTTTTAAACGAAGTTCTTTACCTTTTGTATGGTTGTCATTTGGATAAAGTACTTCTACTAAGTTACGAGCAAGGTTTTCTTCTTCTACAGCTTTAATATAATCGCCATGGTCAAATTTGTCTAAGCTAAAGCCGTTCTTTGCTTCTGCATCCCAAATGATAAGGGAGTCTACTACGTTATTTTCATAACCTACGATTGGCATATCATATGGAACTGCAAGAACAGACTGGTATGCTTCCTGAGAATGTTTCATTCTGCCGTTTTCATCTGTATATTCTTTTACATATCCACCGAATTTGATTTCGTATGTGTATTCCGGACGTTTTAATTCAAATGGATAGCCATCTTTTAACCAGTTATCCGGTACTTCAATCTGGAATCCATCAGAAATTTTCTGTTTAAACATACCATAACGATAACGGATACCACATCCGTAAGCTGCATAACCTAAAGATGCAAGAGAATCCATAAAGCATGCTGCAAGACGTCCAAGACCACCATTACCAAGTGCCGGGTCTGGTTCCTGGTCTTCTAATGCATTTAAATCTAAACCGATTTCATCTAATGCTTCTTTTACATCGTTGTATGCACCAAGGTTGATTAAGTTGTTACCTAATGCACGGCCCATTAAGAATTCCATGGACATATAGTAAACAGTTTTTGGGTCCTGTTCATCAAATGCATTCTGTGTAGCAAGCCAATTATCCATAACAACATCTTTTACTGCTGCGGAAACTGCCTGGTATTTTTCCTGCTGGCTTGCTTCTTTTAAAGTTTTGCGGTACATGGTTTTTAAGTTTTCTTTTACAGATTTAACAAATACTTTCTTGTCAAAAACATTTTTTCTCATGATATTTTTCTCTCCTATTGTTTTAAAACTGCAAGTGTCACTGTTTCGCCATTAATATTCCATTCTTTTTCGTAGCCACTTAAAGTTCCTGCTGTAATCGCATCCGCTAATACTTCGGATTTGATAGTCTCGCCATATTTTTCAAAAATAGAGGAAACTTTTTCATCTGCTGCGAACGAAATCGCAATATGGTCCATCACTTCAAATCCAGCTTCTTTACGCATTGTCTGAATCTTACTGATTAACTCACGTACAAAGCCTTCTTCTACAAGTTCCGGAGTCAGTTTTGTATCAAGAACAACCGTTACATAATTATCGCCATCTGTTACAAAACCTTCCATCTGCGTCATGGTGATGAGTAAATCTTCTTCTGCTAATACCACTTCATCACTGATATTAGAGAGTTTTAACACACCTGTCTCTTTTAATTCAGCCATCGCCTTATTTCCATCTAATTCAGCAAGTGTTGTCTGAATCTGCTTTAAGAACTTACCGTATTTTGGTCCTACGGTACGAAGCTGTGGCTTGAACTGATAACTGGTGTAAGAAGAAACATCTTCTGTAAATGCAACGTTTTTCACGTTTAACTCGTCTGCAATAATGTCTACATAAAAATCACTTAAAACTTCCGGTGCTTTTACATACATCTGACCAATTGGCTGACGATTTTTAATGTTTGCATTGTTTCTGCATGCACGACCCATAACTACGATTTTGAGTACGGCATCCATATATTTCTCCAGTTCGCGGTCGATTTTAGATTCATCCGCTACCGGGAAATCACATAAATGAATACTTTCCGGTGCATTTTTATCTACGGAACATACAAGGTTACGATAGATATCTTCTGTCATAAACGGAATCATTGGTGCTGCTGCTTTGGAAATGGTTACAAGTGCTGTATAAAGTGTCATGTAAGCGTTAATCTTGTCTGTTTCCATGCCTTTTGCCCAGAAACGTTCACGCGAACGTCTTACATACCAGTTACTCATATCGTCTACAAATTCTTCCAATGCTCTGGCTGCTTCCGGAATACGGTAATTTCCAAGGTTTTCATCTACTGTTTTTACACAAGTATTCAATTTGGAAAGTAACCATTTGTCCATTACGGAAAGCTTGTCATAATCCAAGCTGTACTTGGTTGCATCGAATTTATCGATGTTTGCGTATAATACAAAGAATGCATAAGTGTTCCAAAGTGTTCCCATAAATTTACGTTGGCCTTCCTGTACGGACTTGCCTGAAAAACGGTTTGGAAGCCATGGAGCACTGTTGATATAGAAATACCAACGGATTGCATCTGCACCGTATTGTTCTAATGCTTCAAACGGGTCAACGGTGTTTCCTTTGGATTTTGACATTTTCTGTCCCTTTTCATCCTGTACGTGACCTAAAACGATAACGTTTTCGTAAGGTGCTTTGTTAAATAACAACGTAGATTCTGCCATAAGAGAGTAGAACCATCCTCGTGTCTGGTCAACACCTTCGGAGATGAATTTTGCAGGGAACTGCTGTTCAAAAATTTCTTTGTTTTCAAATGGATAATGATGCTGTGCAAACGGCATCGCACCGGAGTCGAACCAGCAGTCAATCACTTCCGGTACACGTTTCATGGTGCCACCACAGTTACATTTGTACGTAACCTCATCAATATATGGTCTGTGAAGCTCTACATTTACATCATTTGGATTTCCGGTTTTTTCTGCAAGCTCTGCGCGGCTTCCAATGGACTCCTGATTGCCACAGTCTTCACATTCCCAGATGTTAAGCGGTGTTCCCCAGTAACGGTTACGTGAAATTCCCCAGTCCTGAATGTTTTCCAGCCAGTTTCCGAAACGTCCTTCACCAATGGAACGAGGAATCCAATTTACGGTTTTGTTGTTTGCAACAAGGTCATCTTTTACTGCTGTCATTTTGATAAACCAAGACTCTCTCGCATAGTAGATAAGCGGAGTATCACATCGCCAGCAATGTGGATATTCATGTTCGAATTTTGGAGCATCAAATAACTGTGCTCTTGATTCTAAATCCTGTAATACTTTCGGGTCTGCCTTTTTGCAGAAAATGCCTGCAAATGGTGTCTCCTGTGTAAGTTCACCTTTTTCGTTTACAAACTGTACAAATGGAAGGTCGTAGTTACGTCCTACGTTTGCATCGTCTTCACCGAATGCCGGTGCAATATGAACGATACCCGTACCATCAGACATTGTTACATAGCTGTCACAAGTTACAAAGAATGCTTTTTTATGCTGTTTGTCAGCAACTTTTTTCGCACACTCGAAAAGCGGTTCGTATTCTTTGTACTCTAATTCTTTTCCTTTGTACGTTTCTAATACTTCATAGGCTTTTATACCTTCTTCTTCATTACCTAATCCACCTAATACTTTGTCAAGAAGTGCCTCTGCGATATAATAAACAAATCCGTCAGCCGCTTTTACTTTACAGTACATATCTTCCGGATTTACGCAAAGTGCAAGGTTGGATGGCAATGTCCATGGTGTTGTGGTCCATGCCAGGAAATATGCATCTTCCCCGACTGCTTTGAATCTTACGATTGCAGAACGTTCTTTTACGGTTTTATAACCCTGTGCTACTTCCTGAGAAGAAAGTGGTGTTCCACAACGTGGGCAGTATGGAACAATTTTGAAACCTTTGTATAACAGTTTCTTTTTCCAGATTTCATTCAAAGCCCACCATTCGGATTCGATAAAGTTATTATCGTAAGTTACATATGGGTCATCCATATCTACCCAGAATCCTACTGTGCCTGAGAAATCTTCCCACATGCCTTTGTACTTCCAAACAGATTCTTTACATTTGGTAATGAATGGCTCCATGCCATATTCCTCAATCTGTTCTTTTCCATTAAGGCCTAATAATTTTTCTACTTCCAGTTCTACCGGAAGACCATGGGTATCCCAGCCGGCTTTACGTGGTACGTATTTGCCTTTCATTGTCTGGTATCTCGGAATCATATCTTTGATAACACGTGTTAAAACGTGCCCGATATGTGGTTTTCCGTTTGCAGTTGGCGGTCCGTCATAAAATGTATACGTTTCGCCTTCTTTTCTGCTGTCCATGGATTTGCGGAAAATGTCATTTTCGCTCCAGAATTTTTCAATTTCCTTTTCTCTGTCTACGAAATTCATGTTTGTATCAACTTTGTTGTACATACTCATCATTTCCTCCTGAATTCTATTTGGTGGTATTGCTTACATAAACAGAATTGAAATAAATTGTCTGTACACAAGATTACATAAAATTTTATTTCTTTGCAAGCTGTGTCAACTCCGATTCCATAATATCATGTATTTCCCCAGATATTATAAAAAACCCTCGACCTGTAAAAAGGACGAGGGTTGAACTTCGCTATACCACCTGTTTACAATGTACTTGAAAGAGAATTTCTCTTTTGCATACCCGTTCCCTGTAACGTAGGAATTACGTCAGTGCCTACTTTTTTAGTGCTTGTAATCGCAGTATTACAAGTTCTCCAAAATTTCAGTTCTGCGACTCGGAAGGGATATTCCTTTTTACATTACTTGTACCGGTTTTCACCACCACCGGCTCTCTGTATCGTTCGTGTAAAAATTACTGTCTTCGTCATAGTCTTTTTCATTCACAACATGTTGTATTATACTGGGTTACCAAAAAATTGTCAAGGATTGGTAACTGATGTTTGATTTTTTATACATATTAATCAAGCAATTTAAATCTTTCCACCTGATGTTTGAGTAACTCGGACTGAGAAGTTAATTCCTGACTCGTTGCAGATGTTTCTTCTGCGGATGCAGAATTACTCTGTACAACACCGGAAATCTGTTCAATTCCCTGCTCAATCTGTGAAAGCATATCTGCCTGTTCACTACATGTAGCACTTACGTCTTTTGTAATTTGTGCAAATTCTTTCATTGCAGCAAGAATGCCATTGATGGATTGTACTGTTTTTTCTGTTATTCTGCTTCCATTTTCAATTTCTTCCATGCTCTTTCCAATTAATTCTCTGGTATTTACGGCTGCCTGTGCACTATCGGTTGCCAGTTTTCCAATCTGGTCGGCAACTACTGCAAAACCTCTTCCTGCTTCTCCTGCTCTTGCAGCTTCAATTGATGCATTTAATGCAAGAAGATTTGTTTGGGATGCAATATCTTCAATTGATGCAATAATATTGCGGATTTCCATGGATGTTGTGCTGATGTGTTCCATAGCTTCTGTGAGTTCCGCAAGTTCACTCTGACTCTTTCCTGCCTCTGTTCCTGTTTCATATGCCTTGCGGTATGCAGCATCTGCACCTTTTGCATTTCTATCTGACATAGCTGTTACATCTACAATAGAAGCTGTTAATTCTTCTACTGCACCTGCCTGTTCAGAAGCGCCTTCTGCTAGCAACTGTGCACTATCTGCAAGCTGGAATGCACCTTGTGCTACCTGGTCTGCTGAAACATTAATCTGCTGTAATGTTTCATTTAAATTGTCACGAATGGAAACCATCGCTGTAAGTACCGGTACATAATCCCCTATATATTGGTTCAGCGATTTCGATTTTACTCGGAAATTTCCCTCTCCAAGTGCTGTCAAAATCTGTCCGATATCATCTATAATTGCACTTACGTTATGACACATAACTCTCATAGACTCTGCCAGACTGCCCATTTCATCTTGACTTTCATATGTAATGCTTACATCCAGATGACCTTCTGCCATTTCTTTGGCTGCCTGTTCGATTTCTGTAATTGGAACTGTCAAATCTTTTGTAAGCTGTTTTGCCATTTTTACTGTAATAAGCAATGAAATAACACTTATAATAATTGCCACAGTCATAATCACATTATTTACTACCATGGAACTGTGATACATATTGTCTGTAAGTGCTGTTGTCGTTTCATCCATTCCATTGAAATTATTCTGCACATTGGTCATTGTCGGTCCAAAATCATTCATATATACAGAAAGTGCTTCCGTCTTTTTGCCTTCAGCAAGCAAATCCACAATGTCCTCATAATAGGCAATTGCCGTTTCCACATACGCCAATGTTTCTTCAATATGTAAATCATCTTCACGATACAAATCTTTCAAATCTTTCAAATTTGTCTCCAAACGTTCCAGATATGTTATTGCATCCTGTTCAAATTTTGCAATAGAATCCGGGTCATCTGTCAACATGGTAATCGCTACGCATTTCACACTTCCCTGTACAGCCATACGTGAATCTAATGTATTGTGTGAAAGAATATATGCATACGAGTAAAAATCCTTAAACTGAACGCCTACATAGGCAATTCCCCCAATAAAAATAGCTACGGTTACAAGAAACATTGCAATCGTTGTTCCAAAACTTTTTGATAGTTTTTTCTCAATTTTCAGATTTTTAAATTCCTTCATAGCACTTCTCCTTTTAATAATTTATAATGAGTTTATAATTATTTTACGAATTAATTATAAAACTCAAATTATATTTTGTCCATGTATACAAGTTATATATAAAAATAAGAATTGAAAAATTCTATAAACTGGTATACACTATTTTCAGGATAAACAAACACAATTACATGTGTCTTTACATAATTAAAAACAAATAGGATGGTGATTTTATGAGCACATTAAATCTTACCTTATTAACAGACCTTTACGAATTAACTATGATGCAGGGTTATTACAAGACAGGTAACCATGACGTTGCTGTATTTGATGCTTTTTACCGCAGTAATCCAAGCGGCAGCGGATACGCAATCTGTGCCGGACTGGAACAGGTAATTGAATACATTGAAAACCTAAGTTTCAGCAAAGAAGAAATTTCCTATCTGAGAAGTCTTAATATTTTTGATGAAGACTTCTTATATTATCTTTCCCACTTCCGTTTTTCCGGTGATATCTATGCGTTACCGGAAGGAACTGTTATGTTCCCAAGAGAACCAATGTTAAAAGTTATCGCTCCGATTATGGAAGCACAGCTTATTGAAACAGCTTTACTTAACATTATTAATCATCAGAGCCTTATCGCTACAAAAGCTGCACGCGTATGCTATGCAACACAAGGCGATGGCGTTATGGAATTTGGTCTTCGCCGTGCACAAGGTCCTGACTCCGGCGTTTATGGTGCAAGGGCAGCCATGATTGGCGGATGCCGCGGCACTTCCAACGTACTAGCAGGACAACTTTTTGATGTTCCGGTTCTTGGAACGCATGCACACAGTTGGATTATGAGTTTCCCGGATGAATATACTGCATTTAAAGAATATGCAAAACTGTATCCAGACTCCTGCACACTTTTAGTTGATACTTACGATACCTTAAATTCCGGTGTTCCAAATGCCATCCGTGTATTTACCGAAATGCGTGAGGCTGGTATCCGGTCTAAAAACTTTGGTGTTCGTATGGACAGCGGTGACCTTGCTTACCTTTCCAAAAAAGTGCGTAAGATGTTAGACGATGCAGGATTCCCGGATGCGGTTATTTCTGCTTCCAACGACTTAGATGAATACTTAATCCAGTCCTTAAAAATGCAAGGCTCTACCATTACCTCATGGGGTGTTGGTACAAATCTTATCACCTCTAAGGACAACCCTTCTTTTGGTGGTGTATACAAACTTGCAGCAATTCAGGATAAAAATGGTGAATTTATTCCAAAAATCAAACTTTCCGAAAATATTGAGAAAGTTACAAATCCGGGCAATAAGACGGTTTATCGTATTTATGACAATGAAACAGGTAAGATTAAAGCTGACCTTATCTGCCTTGTAGAAGAAACTTTTGATACTTCCAAAGATTTGAAATTATTTGACCCAAGTGCACCTTGGAAAAAGACTACACTTGCAGGTGGTTCTTATAATATGAGAGAACTTCTTATTCCGGTTGTAAAAGAAGGACAAATCGTATACCATTCTCCAAAAGTAATGGAAATCCGCGATTACTGTATGAAAGAAAAAGACACGCTTTGGAACGAAACCAAACGTTTTGCAAATCCACAGGAAGTTTATGTGGACCTTTCTCAGAAGCTTTATGATTTGAAGGTGGATTTGTTACATAAAAATAAATAATGGCTGAAAGCTATGCTTAAAAAAGCATAATAAAATATCCCAAAAATATATGAAAATGGCTTTACTATCCATGTCCTTTATTTTTGGGATATCTTTATTTCGTTATTTTGTTTCTACACTACTTCCCCATCTCCATAATCTGCTCCACCACTTCCATATATTCACTACAATATTTTTCATAAAGAGGAAGCATTTTTTGTCGGAACTGTTCTAATTCCTCCGGTGCAAGCACAATTTCCTGACAACCATTTTCCAATGCTTCTTTTCTAGATAATTCTTCCCTTTCCTGCCATAGCATTTTTTCATATTCCGCTGATTCCAACGCACACTCACAAATAATATTTTGGTATTCTTCTGACAGTTTTTCCCATGTTTTTTCAGACATAAGCTGAATTTCCGGTACACGTGTATGTTCATCTATGGTAAAATAAGGAGCCACCTCATAATGCTTCGAAAATTCATACGAAGGCCAACTGTTTTCTGCTGCATCTATCTGGTCTTTCTCAAAAGCAGAATACACTTCTGTATATGCCAAATCCACAGGAATTCCACCTAATGCCGTAATCATATCCTGCATCATTTTTGACTCTTGCACACGAATTGTCATACCCAACACATCCTCGCAAGAATAAATCGACTTCTTTCTGGAATAAAAGCTTCTTGCTCCGGCATCATACCATGATAAACCTACCAGACCAATTTGACTGAATACCTGCAAACATTCTTTTCCAATTTCACTATCCAACACTCTCCACATATGGTCAGCATCTTCATATAAAAACGGAAGCTGCAATACATTTAACTGTGGAAGTTCATCTGAAACAGAAGACAATGATACGCGTGCAAAGTCGATTCCGCCAAATTTCATCTGATTTACCATCTGCTGCTGCGTTCCATACTCACCGCTGTGCTTTATCTGAATCTTTATTTTTCCACCTGTTCGTTCTTCTACCAGCTCCGCAAATTTGATTGCACCTTTCGTAGTGGGATATTCAGGTGGATGATTTTCTGCATAAGTGAGTACAAAGTCAGGCACAACTTCTGTTTTTTCTGCTTTTACAAAATATATCCCTGTGCATACTCCGCAAAACAGTAACAATATATAAAAACATCTTATCAGTTTTTTCATGCTTTTTTCCTTTCTTTCAATCAAGCGATATATACCATAAGACAAAATCTTCTTAATTGTTGCTATTCAAACTATTTGTTACTGTTCACAGGTGACAAGTAACGAGTAAAAATCCATGCAAAATTTGCTTCGCAAATGGATTTTTACTTGCAAAATTCACATTTTCATACGTACTTAGCAGTAAATGCTAAGTACTGTGTGTACAGTAACTTTTAATATATACTTTTTTTTAGAAGTGTCAAGCTAACCCCTGTACAGTAACAACTATTTTTTAAACTAATAAAACTCCATATAAAATTCTTGAAATCACTAACAAACTATGATATATTGTAACTAAAGAAAGCACCCACTCCAAAAGTGGATGCTCCCAAGATGGATTTTGCTCTTACGAGCATCGCCAATCCTGTGTGCTAGACAGGATTGGCATTTTTATTTTCGCTTATTTCTCTTATCGAGAAAGGTAAGCAACGATATAACTAAACTTACTGTCGAAATTGGTAATGCCAAAATCCCCAGAAAAATCATTATGATTTCGTAATCTGTCATACTCGTCACCTCCCTTCTATGTATTTCGGCAAGCCGATTTTAAAGCCGGGAGGCTACCACCCTGTCATGAGTGCTTTCTACAAAAGTAATTTTATCACAGCCACATAAATATTTCAATAAAATTTGTTTTTAGCATATAATTTTCACAATGATAAGTTGTTAAAATAAACACCACATTTTCTTGAATCTAATAAAAAGATGCCACTATCCGAAAATAGCAGCACCTTTTTTTATTTATAAGGAAAATTTGGAGATTACTTTATGAAGCGAACTGTTATCATCCGCTTTTTATACAAAATCGAATATTGAAACGCAGAACAAATCATCTCTCCTTTTGCATACAAAAAGTATGAAACAGTCAATAAAGAAATTTTAAGTGTTTGCTTTATGTGGGAATTTCATTCTCCGATTATGTATTTGTGAAATAAATATTTATCATTTACTATCATGATTTGATTCGGTTAAATTAAACCAGACAATGTCGGCAATCCAAGTGTAATTGCCGGAATATACGTTACCAGTAATAAACCAATCAAAATAAATAAGTAATAAATCAACATATAAGGCATTACTTTTGCAAGTGATGTCTTACCTACTTTAATTGCAACGAATAGTGTATTTCCTACCGGAGGTGTGATATTTCCGATACATAAGTTGTATACTAAAATCAAACCGAACTGAACCGGATGCATGCCAAATGTTTTTACAATCGGAAGGAATAATGGTGTAAAAATCAAAATTGCCGGTGTTACGTCCATAAATGTACCTGAAACCAATAAAACAAGGTTCATAATCAAAAGAATGATAATTGGGTTGTCTGTTACACCTAAAAGCAATGCTGAAATTGCCTGTGGAATCTGTGTAAACGCCATAACCCATCCAAGGATATTGGAAACACCAATTAAGAAGATTACCATACCACTCATTTTTGCACTATCTACTACGATATTCCAGAAAGATTTCCATGTAATATTCTTATAGCAAATACCCAAAATCAATGCATATACAACTGCAATCGCAGAACCTTCGGTTGCAGTAAAGATACCACCGATAATACCACCAATAACAACAACGATTAAGGAAAGGGATGGAATTGCCTGAATAGTTGCTCTTAATAGATTTCCCCAGTCAAATTTACCCGGCTGTCCTTTATAACCTTTTTGCTTTGCAATAATAATACCTGCAATAATACAGCCTAATGCCCAGATAATGCCCGGAACATAACCTGCAAGGAATAATGCCGCAACGGATGTTCCACCGGATACAAGAGAATACGTAATGAGTGCGTTTGATGGCGGAATCAAAAGTCCGGATGGAGCAGAAGCACCATTTGTCGCAGCACATACTGCCGGGTCGTATCCCTGTTCTTCTTCTCCTTCACGCACCATGCTACCTACTGCCGCTGCTGCTGCAGATGCAGAACCGGAAATCGCACCAAACAACGCGTTTGCACCAACGTTTGTAACCAAAAGCGAACCCGGTAATTTACCAAGAATCGCAAGTACGAAATCTACGAGTTTCTTAGCAATACCACCCTGATTCATCAGGTTACCCGCTAAAATAAAGAATGGAATCGCTGTCAAACTAAATTTACTGATACCTACAAAAGTTCTCTGTGCTGCTGTCAACACGGAAATATCCAAATCTACAATCTTTAAAATCGCTGCAAGAGATGAAATCGCAATCGCATAAGAAATCGGTACACCGATAACAAGGAAGATTGCCATAATTATTAAAATAATTGCTAATGCTTCAAATGCCATTACAGTCCCTCCTTCTCAACGTTTTCTAATGCTTGGTCTGCCTCACTTACTGCGTCCAAATTAATATTACCCTGCATAATATCTACGATATTTAATACAGTATAAATAATCATAAGCACACCGGAAATCGGCATAACTACATAAAATACACCTACCGGAACACCAAGAGAAGAAGTCATCTGTCCCATCGCAAGTGTTGTAATCTGCATACCACCATAAATAAGGATAACAACAGCAAATAAGCATGCGATTACTTCTGAAAAGATTGCAAGTACCTTACGTGCACCCATATTTAATTTTTCTACTAAAATCGGAATGTTCATATGTCCGCGTTCCCCAACTACAAGTGTTGCGCCAAACAAAGACATCCAAGCAAACAGGTAAGATACAAGTTCTTCCGACCATGAAGACGGATTACCGAGTATGTATCTTGTGAATACCTGCCAACAGGTCAAAGCAACCATAGCAAGGAAACTTACGCCTGCCAGCACATTTAATACTTTATCTAAAATCGCTCTAAGCTGACTCATATTTTCCTCCTATTCTCCTGACGGATACATTGCATTGTATTCCTGAATTTTTTCATAAATTGGTTTCAAAGCTTCATTTCCATTAAGTACAGATTCATGCAATGGTGCACATGCTTCTTGGAATTCTGCAGTATCCGGATAATAGAATGTTACACCTTGTACGGTCTGTGCATATTCTTTCGCTTCTTCTACTGCTTTTGTCCATGCTTCACGCTGAACCATATTTACCAAATCAAAACCTTCTTCAAAAATAGCACGTTCTTCTTCCGGCAATTCTTCTAAGAATGCATAGTTTCCAATTAAGATATCCGGAACCATCTGATGCATATCATAAGAATAATGTTTACATACATCACCATGACCATTGTCTTTTAACGCCATCTCATTATTTTCCGCCCCATCAATAATGTTAGACTGCAATGATGTATAAACCTCACCAAAGCCCATTGGTGTTGCAGAACCACCTAAAAGTCTCATCATTTCTACATTTGTTGGAGACTGCTGTACACGGATTTTTAACCCCTTTAAATCTGCTACTGATTCGATTGGTGTATCTACCGTGTAGAAGTTACGTGTACCTGCATCAAGCCATGTAACTGCTGTAAAACCTGCTTCCTTTGTTGCACTAAAGATTGGAGCTGTGATTGCCTCATCTTCCATAACTGCATGATACGATTCTGCACTTGAAAACAGATATGGCAAGTTGAAAATTTCATAATTCTTACTGAATGTCTCCAGAATCGCATTACTTGCAATACAGAAGTCAATCGCTCCTGTTTGTGTCAGCTGAACCATTTCTGTCTGAGAGCCTAATAACTCACTTGGGAAAATTTCAACATCATACTTGTCGCCTAATTTTTCCTCGATAAACTCTTCAAACGCTACTAGCCCTGTATGGCTTGGATGGTTTTCTGACTGGTTGTGACCAATTCGGACAATACGTTTTTCCTGTGTGCTTCCACAGCCGCCTAATAATCCAACAGCAAGCACCAGAACACAAAGTAATGCCCAACATCGTGTCTTTTTCATAGTGTTTCCCCCTTCTGAAATTTATTTTGTTACTATCTAAAACAGTAACTTTTATCCTGTTTATTGTACCAAAAGAGAAACATTACGAATATCGGATATTTTTGCGAATCATAGGATGATTTTGTCTTATTCGTCAAGCGGATATTCGCAATCCGCATTCGCTACTTGCTCATAACCGAATAACCGCTTTGCGGTTTGTCAGATGGAGCTTGAAATCTCCACCTGACACAAGAAACTCCCCCTACCCACCACTTAGTGCTCTACGCACTTGAAGTGGGGGATTTTCTTGATTCGGTTAAACTTTGCATCTTCTCCTGATTTCTTATATTTCACACACTCTCTTATCCTATCACTCTCATTCTCTGCATCCGATAGTCCGATGGTGTACAGCCTGCCGCCCGTTTAAATACACGCGAAAAATAGTTAGAATCCTCATAACCTACTGCTTTTCCCACATCCTTGATATTAATTCGAGGGTCTTCTAATAAAAGTTTTGCTCTTTTAATTCGATAATTCGCCAAATAGGTCGTAAAATTCTCCTTAAAGCATTGTTTAAACAATTTACAAAAATAGGCATCGGAATAATTCATTTCTTTCGCCATATCATGCATGGAAATATCTTCTGTATAATGCTTTGCGATATAACTATTCATAATTTCCCTGACTACCGATAAACGGATATCACCATCTTTTCCGTCTTTGAGTATTTCAGATAATTCCGTTATTTCTCCATTTATGCTTACCGCATGTTTGTCCACAATATGCATTGCTTCCTCTACAACAAATAAAAGCTCTTTTTCATCATATGGTTTTAACAGATAATCAAGTGCCCTCACACCAATCGCCTGTTTTGCATATGAAAACTCATCAAATGCCGTTAAAAAGATAATGACACAGTTTTCATTCATTTTACGCATCTGTCTTGCCGCTTCAAGTCCATTGATACAAGGCATTTCAATATCCAACACCGCAATCTGGATATTTTCTGCCTCAAATACCTGTAATGCTTCTTTTCCATTTTTGGCTTCATAAATCTCACATATGCCTTCTAATTGTTTTTTTAAGGTCTTACAAATAACCTTTCTTTCAATGCTCTCATCCTCT
Organism: uncultured Lachnobacterium sp.; assembly: GCA_937889225.1. GTDB lineage: Bacteria > Bacillota > Clostridia > Lachnospirales > Lachnospiraceae > Roseburia. The sequence goes on from CALAST010000057.1 coordinate 24,932, forward strand.
GCAATTAGTAATCTATACATCCGCCATTCCCCTTTCTTGCTTGAATAATTACTGCGGAACTTCAATTCTTACTTTTGTGCCTTTTCCTTTTGTACTGTACACATAAAATTTTCCATCCGGGTATAAAATATCTATACGACGGCAAATACTTCCCAATCCAATGCCCTTTCCTGTCGTATTTTCCCTATGAATACGTTCATTTAATGCACTTAATTCTTCCTCATCAATACCTTCTCCATTATCCTCAATTGTCAAAATCACTTTCTCTTTTTCCTGCCAGACGTTCAGCTCAATTACACCAACTTCCTCTTTTAACACAATTCCATGTGCAAATGCATTTTCCACAATCGGTTGAAGCGTAAACGCAGGAATTTTTACTTGTGTTTCATCTACTTCAATTGATTTTTTATAAATAATTCGATTCTCAAACCGCATTTGCTGAATATAAATATAATCTTCTAACACTTCCAATTCCTGCTCTAAATAAACTTCCTGCTCTACGGTACGCAGATTGTATCGAAAAAGATTTCCAAGACTGATAATCATTTTGCTGGTCACTTCTGCATCCTCAAGCCTTGCCATGCCGGATATCATGTTAAGCGTATTAAACAGAAAGTGCGGATTTACCTGATGCTTTAACAATTCAAGCCTTGCACTTTCAATATTTTTTTCTAACTCGATTTTTTCCATTTCTTCTTTATGTAAAAGTTCCGCCATTTTATTTTTCTCTTTTAATGTGGCAATATAATTTTTCATGGCTCGTTTCATTTTATTAAATGCTTTTACCAATTCCCCAATCTCATCTTCATTCGATACTTGAAGTGCGGGTGATGTAAAGTCATTTACTGCGATTTTTCGCGAATCTTCTGCGATTAACATCAACGGCTTTACTAATGTCATAGAAACTACACGTCCAATTCCTAATGAGACAATCAGCATAATTGCGGTTACTCCTGTGATAAGAAACGGCATGTCCTGTAATAATTCCATTCGTTCCTTATAAATCAAATCCCCTTCTTCCATTGTCACCTGCACCAAACGGGAGGCATAAGCAGACAAATGCTCCTGCATATCCAAAACTTCATACAATTCCTCTATATATCCTGTATCCTGCTCTGATTTTAATACAATAGCTTCACGATATTGTTTATATCCCTCATAACCATTTACAATATTCCAGATTCGGGCATAACGTTCTTCTCCCATATTTTCATAATTAAAATCCAAACTTTTGATACACACCTCACTTGCCTCACATGCTGCTTCAAATGCCAATTTATTTTCATCTGTCCGATTACGCATATATACAATAAACTTTTCTTTTTCTTCCTTCATAACGGTCTGCAAATTGTAATATATAGAATTATTATGCATAAATCCTTCAAACTCCAGCATTGCAGAATATGTCCCTATAATTGTGATACTTTGCGATACCACCACTATAATCGCAATGCAGGCAATAATCGCATTTATTTTCCGCTTTAGTGAACACTTCATCCATATTTGATTCAGTTTTTGCATCATTTCCTCCCGGATATTATTTGTCCTGTAAAGCAGACTTTTGACCTCGCCTGTTATACTCTCATAAACATGTTACTTTATTAATTTTTATTATAACATTTTCTAATTTGTCTTTTATAGCACAATTTTGTCGTTAGTAGTCAATTTTATGCTATTTTATTTGAAGTGGGGAATTTTTTCTACATTCAAATTTTTTGTAACATTTTATGAAATTGCAATTTACCTTACATAAAAAAACACGAAACCATATATCATTTTGCTCAAAATGGAAACTTCTCGTTTACGAACTTCTTTCCTTTTCTATAACATTTGATACATAGTCTCGTGTTTTTTACTTAGCAAATATCACAATCTGCTTAAATATGTCAAACATCCATCTTTTATAAGCCGGATAAATTGCACCTCATTTAGTTAAATCCAATTACTTTCTGAGAAATACGGTATGTTGCAATAGAAATCTTACGTCCACTTTTGCCCGGCAGATTCATCGCATTTCCTAAGATACCACGTCTTAATTTATGGAATAAACGCAGGTCTTTTTCTTTTATGTACTTCCAAAGTTCACGTTTCTTCTCTAAATTTTCTTCCGTTTCTGAACGAAGACACATAATTGTGGATACTACCGTAATAATTTCTAAATAATTCAGCATATACTGACGGCATTTTTTATCCGGAATGGACCATAAATCATACTGGTCAATCATAATTTTATTTACCTTAATCTGCTGGTCAATACGGCGAATCATTACTTTCTCATTTACAGACTGGTCATCTCGTCCAATAAAATAACGATAGAAATCTATATCCATATAATACATAGTCTTCACTTTTGGAAGTGGAGTGTAAACATAAATATTATCTACATAAAATGTATGTTTCGGAAGCTCTAATCCACATTCACGGAGTAACTTTGTACGATAAATTACGGAATGCATCAAAATATAATGCCCTTTAAAGAAATGCTTGATATCCTTCCATGCAAAAACTTTATCTTGTGGAAAACCTTTCTGACGCATTACTTTTTTATGCTTTGCCCCTTCTTTTTCATATACATAATTAGCAAGAAGCATATCTAAATTTGTGGCACTTCCTGCAAATTCACGCAGCTTATCCAAAATCTTTGCATAAGCATCCGCATCTACCCAGTCATCACTATCTACTACTTTAAAATATAATCCTGTTGCATTACGAATGCCGGCATTTACTGCTTCTCCATGACCACCATTTTCCTGATGAATGGCACGCACAATGGTTGGGTATTTTTGTGCATATGCATCTGCAATTTCAGCTGTACGGTCTTTTGAGCCATCATTTACAATAATAATTTCAACATCTTCTCCGCCCGGCAAAATAGATTCAATACATTTTTCCATATAGGCTTCTGAATTGTAACAAGGTATTGCAAAAGTAAGTAATTTCATAAATTTTCCTTTCTTAATGGTTTTTCTATTATTCTTTTCTCTATGTTACTGTTGCCACTTTCTTTTTTGCTATCACAGTATCATCTGCTCTAGCCTACTATATTATACACATTTTTGAACAATAATCGATTAATTTTTCCTTAATTTTTTTTATTCATAATTTATTAACAAAATTATCACAAACTAGGCATACCGATTTCACAATTCATACCTATACTTTTAACATAAGATAAAGATAAACATTTTCTTTTTCATATCCTCGCTATTACGGCGAGGTCCTCCCAAATATAAGGTTTTTCCTTCTTATAGATGACTCTTTTTCATAAACGAACCGGTACATATTGTATGTACCGGTTTTCTCCTTATTCGGGTCACGCGGATATTCGCAATCCGCTTTCGCTACTTGCTCATAACTGAATAACCGCATTCTTACCTAGTATCAAATTTAAGTATTCTGCATATTTTACAAAGGCAGATGGAATTGCGTAATGCTCTCTTGTCTCATCCACATCTACAAAAATCCAATTTGTATCTTTTGTATTTTGTTGCATATCTTTGCAAAGCGGACACGCGCAATCCGCATTCGCTACTTGCTGGTGAACGCAGGCAACTTCGTTGCTTGTTCTGCGTTCATATTCTTTTGCTTGCAAAAACACTACATATCCTTTCATATGCCACTCTACATGTGAAAAAACATGTTTCGCATCGCAAGCCTTTTGGATTCGCACAGGTTCATACCCTTGCTTTCTTAAATACGTTGTTACTTCTTCTTCTGATAAATATCCTTCTACATTTGGCAATTCATAAAGTCCTGCCAACAATCCCTTCTTTGGGCGTTTATGCAATGCTATTTGCTCTCCATCCTTGATAATTAAAACGGTCTTTTGCTCTATTCTCCGTTCTTTTGCCTTTTTCTTAACAGGAAGTTCACTAATACGATTTTGTTTCCTTGCTTCGCACAACTCGCCCCATGGACAAACCTCACAATGCGGTGCACCATTTGGGACACAAACCATTGCCCCAAGCTCCATAAGTGCCTGATTAAAAATTTGCGGAATTACAATATTTTGCTGCGATATCATTTGTTCTTTCTTTATCAAATTATCATTTTTATCGTTCATCAATGCAAGCAAATGATTTTCCATATTTTTTCGCACACTTTGTTTCATAATATCGCTGTCATCTGCCGTCACTCTTGAAATTACACGAAGCACATTTCCGTCTACCGCAGGAACAGGTTTGCCAAAAGCTATAGAAGAAATTGCACCGGCTGTGTAACTCCCAATTCCCTTTAATGTTATTAAATCTTCATATTCGGATGGCATAATGCCATTATATTCTTCCAGTATCTGGTTTGCCGCAACTTTTAAATTCCGAACACGGTTATAATACCCCAGCCCTTCCCATAATTTTAATAATTTATCTTCAGGGCAATTTGCAAGTGCTTCAATATCCGGCAATTCTTTTATAAATCGGTCAAAATATGGTTTTACTGCCTCTACTCTTGTCTGCTGCAGCATAATTTCCGAAATCCATACATAGTAGCCGGTTGGATGTTCCCTCCATGGCAATACTCGTTTATTTTCCAAAAACCAACTTTGCAGAGGTTCTACAAGCAGTTTTAAATTAAAATCTTCTAACATAATATGCTCCATTTCCTAATCTTTTATCTCTATTTTTCTATTGGGAATGCCTCATAAATGGGCTTTCCAACTTTTTTATTTTAAACATAATACAAAAGAAAAGAAAGAGGAAATTATGTTTTTCCCTATTTTGACAATTTTTTAAGCGGATATTCCGAATCCACTTTGCACTTCTGCAAAATCCATTCAAAAAATAATCCTGCCATCATCCAAAACGGTAAATAATCGAGACGAACAATCCCATTTATTGCATATTTTGCATCTTTGTAATCCCACGGACAGACATCAAATGCATTTAAGATACTGCCGCTTATATACTCTCCACTCATAATAAGAATTCCATAACAAAGCCCTCTCCTTAGCATGGACCAATTTTTAATTTTGGGATAAACCATATCAAAACCTGCTGCCATGCCATATATCGGAAACATCCATGCTGAACTGTGCCCCTGTAAATGCCAATCTTTTTTTCTTGCAGAACCAAGCGATGTAAAAAATATCTCCATGCACCATCCGGTCAAACCACATACAATAAAATTCTTTTTATTCATACGAAATTTTAGGTCGCAAAAAATATGATAACCGCATAAGGTGCAACCAATCTCCTTTTTTCTAAAAAATTCTTACAACAAATGTTCCAAAAACTCCACATGCTTTCACAATTGAAGAGCAAGTAGCGAATGCGGATTGCGAGTGTCCGCTTTACGTATCCGTTAATCATAAAACTCCAATGCATATTCTCCACGCATATACACGATATTATCTTCCACCTCAAAATAAGGTGCATAAAGAATCAAATTTTGGTTTTCCTGCTCATCAATCAAATCACCCAGAGAAATTAAATTATCTTCTTTTTGCTTATGGTTTTCCAAATAATTTTCTAAGTAGCTTCCTACATCTTCCGGTAATTTATCTACAATTTCTAATATATCCGAAATATCTTCCGTAATACAAATATAAGTATTTCTTGGAAATTCTTCGGTTTCAGCAAGCGTCGCAATCATATCACGATACACCTGCTTGTTATTTACCAAATCTTCTCCCAACAACAATATCTTCAAATGATTATAATCCGGCACCCTTTGCAATAAATCTTCATAATCTTCCTTTGCCCGTGCAAAATTATCTCCTTTTCTAGCAGCATACGGCAACTCCTCCCCCTCTCCACTTTCCGATTTCGGACGAGAAAAGCTATTGCAGTAAACCACTTTATTCTGTTCATCATCGTAATCTACTGCTGCCAGAAGGGGAAATGCGGTTTCTTCTAATTCGTTTGCTCCGCATCCCATTAATCCACATATCATAATTCCTGATAACATAAAAATGATTATTTTTCTTATTTTTTTTATCATAATCTTAATACGTTTCCTTCCTTAGACTAATTACAAGATTTTTTCACACCTGAATCATGTTCTTACGCTCAAAACAGCAAGTGTTTTGAGCTGTACTAAATACAAAACATTTATTTCTTTTGCTTATTTCGCTTAATTAATAACAACACCAAGGGTCCTAAAATCATCACCGGAACCGCCACATAACTATAATATCCCAAAAATACCCTTACAAAACCTTCACTATTTTCCATAAAATAAGCCACCGCATATACCAAGGCAGTTGCAATCCCTATTTGCCACATCCGAACAGAGCCTTTGATTTTATTCATCATTTCCACGCCATAATGCAAATGCAGGTTGATTAACGCAAATAATGTAAAAAACCACACTCCTATCATCAACGCATCCATTCGCTTTATAAAACTGCCTTTAAATTGCACCGTACTCATCAACGTAATTACAGGATAACGCATTGCTGCAAGCCCCTTTTCTCCAAAACATCCTATCAAAATAACATAGCTTCCCAAAAATACAACTACTGAAAACAACAATGCCCTTGATACAATTTTTATCATGCCTGTTCCATACGTTTTCGAAGATGTATCTCTTTTTTCCAATAAAAAAATAGAAAAGAACAACGGCGTCAATAGCAGAAATACCAAATAACTTCCTTCAAAAAAAGAACGTGCTGATACATCAAAAAAAGAGGATAAATATTCCGGTTTTACGTCTCGAATACTAAACAGCATCATAATTACATATGGAATAAAAATAAACCAAAACAGCACTTCATATACCCTTGCACGATTTTCAATTCCTCCACCTATCGCATAAGCGGCAAGCAACATTGTCACAAATAAAATCACACCAAATGATTCTTCTTTTAAAAGGGCATGCTGCATTAGATTTGTAAAGACATAGGCACAAAAACCTGATGTAAAAATACTATGCAAACTGATATAACCAAACGAGAGCCATTGTATTGCTTTTCCTCCATTTTGCTGCAAATAACTCCCCGCATCCATCTTAATCTTCCTTATAATAAAGCCCAGATAAAGCAGATATACATATCCACAGATTCCACCCAAAAGAATGGCAAATATACCATCTATTCCGGTTAATTTTGCCAGATAAGGCGGCAAAAGCAATGTGCCAATGCCCAACAGGTCAAACACAAACAGACGAAACGTCTGTCTGTCTGATATTTTTCCATTTTCTACATACATAGTTCTAATCTTTCTTTTTTAATTTGGTTCTTTCGTGAGGATTGGAATAAATCGGACGTTTCCATAATAAACGAAGTGGAAAACGCACAAAGGAATCTTTTTCATCCTGATAATCGTTGAGCTTTGCATCTACAAATGGTGTTAAATAAGGGGTATGGAAACTTTTAAGTCTTGCAATATGCACCAATATAGAAAATAACCCCACCAAAAATCCAAAATACCCAAGCCATGCTGACAGAAAAATAATATAAAACTTTAAAATACGAAACGAAAACGCAAATTCCTCATTTGGAATCGCAAAGGAACAAAGTGCAGTAAATGCTACTACAATGACAACTATCGGACTTACCAGATTCGCTTCTACCGCAGATTGCCCTATAATCAAACCGCCCACAATACCTATCGTATTTCCCATTGCTCCCGGAAGTCGCACACCTGCTTCCCTTAACAATTCAAATGACAATTCCATCAAAAGTACCTCTAACGCCGCCGGAAACGGTACACCTGTCCTTGCTTCCTGAAAGGATAACAATAATGGCGTTGGCAAAATCTGTGTATGAAAATTTGTAACAGCCAGATACAATCCCGGAAGTGTCAATGCAAAAAAAGCAGACACATAACGGAGTAACCTTGCAAATGTCGCCATATAGAAACGATTATAATAATCATCTGTCGTTTTCAAAAAAGAATTCAAATCTGCCGGCAAAAGAAGTGCTACAGGCGAATTATCCACAATAACAACCACTTTTCCTTCCAATACGGACATTGCCGCCCTATCCGGTCTTCTTGTGGAATGAAACTGCGGAAAAGGCGAATACCACTTTTCTTCCCCTAACTGTTCCATAATACCACTATCCAATACACCATCGATTTCATAGGCATTTAGCCTTTTATGTGTTTCCTCTATCAAACTCTTATCTGCCAAATCTTCAATATAAACAATTGCTACATTTGTATGGGAACGAAGTCCTACTTGAAATTCTTTTACCTTTAATCTGGTACTTCGGATTCGTTTTCGAATTAAGGCTGTATTAACTTTTTCGGATTCCGTAAAACTTTCGTCTGAACCACGCACTACTTTTTCGGTGTCTGATTCTCCTACATCCAACCCCGGATAGCCTTTATCTGAAATTTTTAAGGCTTCCGGATAGCCATCGACAAATAAAATTGCACTACCCGTCAAAAGCATCATTGCAGCATCTTCAATCGTTTTTATGGGTGTGGCATCTGAAAGTCCTACTGCATTTTCCTTTAACGCGTGATTGATTTCATTTTCAGGAATCTGTTCTAAATAAGCAATCATTCGCCCCAATGCTGATTTTTCAAGCATGGTATTACTCAAACTTACCTCGATATACGCAATCAGACAGGTAACTTTCAAATGCTTCCCTATTTTCATTTTTCGAAATTTCACATCATCACAGGTAGAAAATGCATTTCGGAATGCGTTTTCATTCTCTGCTAAATCTGTCGTTATGGCTCGTTTACTATTGCTCATATCATTTCCTTTCATACAAAAAAGAACACCTATGACTATTTGTCTTAGATGTTCCTTATTATGTGCATTCTTATTTATTTTATTCTCCGGAGTAATTCTCTTTTACGGATATTTTTTATTATAATGTATCCTCCAACCGTATTACACTAATTCTGGCGAATAATCACTTCTTTTACTGCATTTGCCTGATTTTCCACGTGAACGATAGTAGATTTTAAAGCAGCTTCTTCATCACGTGCCAAAAGTGACTGGTAGATTTCTTCATGTTCTTTAATTAATGTCGGATATTTTTCGGTATCTTTTAAATATTCGATACGGTAACGATAAATTTGTTCACGCAAGTTGTTTAACATGCTTACCAATTTCGGATTATTGGTTGCTTCATAAATCACATCATGGAATTTTACATCTGCTTCTGCAATCATTTTTACATTGCCTGATTTTAAGCTGATTTCAAAATCCTGCTTGCGTTCTTTTAAACGCACAAGCTGTTCTTCTGTAATACGTACCGTTGCTACCTGCGAAGCAAGCTCGTCCAAAGATGCTCTGATTTCCAAAACATCTTCCATATCTTTTAATGTCATTTTTGCTACCTCTGCACCTTTTCTTGGTGTGGTAACTGCCAGACCTTCCTGTTCCAGCATGCGAATTGCTTCACGAATCGGCGTACGACTAACCCCAAGCTTAGCAGCCAATTGAAGTTCCATCAATCGTTCGCCCGGCTTTAAATCACCTTTTAAAATTGCCTCACGAAGCGTGTTAAAAACCACATCCCTAAGAGGCAGATATGCATTCATATTCAATTTCAAATCGTCAGTCATCATACTCTCCCTATCTGTTATCTCAGTTAATAGTTATACCCTTTTCCCTTAGCTTCCTTATAAAGAATTTTTATCTCAACTTACCGGATACGATTATTGTAAATCGTGGTAAGATAAACCTGTTTAGCAAGACCGGATTTTAACATTGCATGATATGCTTTCTTCGCAGTCTCTTCATTTTCAAATAATCCAAATACCGTTGGGCCACTTCCACTCATCATGGAATTAATTGCACCATCCTGTAACATCTTCTCTTTTATCTGTGCAATAACCGGATAATTCGGTATTGTAACTGTTTCCAGGACATTTCCCATATGATTTGCGATTGCATGAAGTTCCCCATTTTCAATATCATGCAATAATAAATCAATATCAGGATGACTGGTTTCTTCCGTAAGTTTCAAATTTTCATATACGAATTTGGTAGATACGGAAATTTGTGGTTTTGCAATAAGTACAGGACATTTCACCATTGGCGAAAGCTGTGTTAATTTTTCACCAATTCCTTCCGCTAAAGCTGTGCCTCTCATTAAGCAATACGGTACATCTGCTCCAATTTTAACGCCCCGTTCCATAAGCTGTCTTCTTGTCAATCCCAGTCCAAAGATTTCGTTCATTCCATAAAGCATTGCAGCCGCATCGGAACTTCCTCCCGCCATGCCTGCTGCTACCGGGATTCGCTTCATTAAATCTACAGAAACGCCTTCTTCAATCTGAAATTCATCCATCAACAATTTTCCCGCCTTATACACCAGATTATTTTCATTGGTTGGTACATAAGAAAGATTGGACGTAATGCGAATACCACTTTCTTTTTCTTTTACGATATGCAGCTTATCATATAAGTGAATCGTCTGCATAATCATACGCACTTCATGATACCCATCTTCACGTCTTCTTACAACATCCAAACCAAGATTAATCTTTGCCAAAGCCTTCAATGTAATCTCATCCATATAAAAACCCCCTTCTCGCACTTGTATACAAGATACATTATACAATATAAAAATCAAAAATCAATGGCATATGAAATAAAAAACATTTAGGTACTTCACAAAATACAATTTTTGTCCGATAATAGTATTGACGAAGTATATAAAAATTATCCAAGGAGGGATTTTATGAGCGTACAAGCAATTAACAGCATTGGAACAACACCAATTACCACAAAAATTAACTCTGTGAAAGAAACTCCTGCTGCTTCTTCAACCTCTACCAACACCGTTTCGAAAGGTTTTGATGAAACAGCCGTTGTATACGAAAAAACACAGACAGCAAAGGATTCTGTTACTGTAAAAAACAATGCTTTTGACCGTGAAGCCATTATCGCTCAGATGAAAGCGGACACGGAAGCCCGCATGAACCAGCTTACTGATATTGTTCAGCAGATGATGACACAACAGGGTAACGCAATTGGACTTTCAGAAGATATGTGGAAGTTCCTTGCAAAAGGTGACTTTGAAGTTTCCGCAGACGTAAAAGCACAGGCACAGGCTGATATTGCAGAAGATGGCTACTGGGGCGTAGAACAGACATCCGAAAGAATCTTAGACTTTGCAAAAGCATTATCCGGTGGAGATGCAAGCAAAGCAGATGAATTATTAGAAGCCTTCAAAAAAGGATTCGAACAAGCAACCGGTACATGGGGTAAAGAATTACCGGAAATTTCACAGAAAACTTATGAAGCCGTAGAAGAAAAATTCGCAGCATGGAAAGCAGAAAACGAAGAAACAAACGCTGCAACACAAGCTGCTAATAATGCCGCAACACAAGCTGCTACAAATATTACAGTTGACCCGATTACGGGAGCTGCTGTACAGTAATACTGCCGGCAATGAATTAATTTTATAACTTTGATATGCAAAAGGCTGTGGAAATCCACAGCCTTTTTTCTTAACATAAAGCAAATACTTAGAATCTGCTTTCGCTATTTCATCTTCAAGTGAAGCAGATATCGCAATCTACTTCCGCACTTGCTCATAACTGAATAGCTGCTATCGCAGCTTGTTCGGTTAACTTTTTTATTGTCTCTGCTCCATCTGTTGCTTGCTAAACTGCAATGTGTATAACTGATAATATTTCCCTTTCTGTCGCAAAAGTTCCTGATGGGTTCCCTGCTCTACAATTTCCCCTTTTGACAAAAGAATAATATTGTCTGAATGTTGAATTGTAGAAAGTCTATGTGCCACTACAAGCATTGTTCCAATATTCTTCATCTTTTCCAAAGAATCCTGAATTAAAATCTCTGTCTCGGTATCAATATTTGCAGTTGCTTCATCTAAAATCATAACTGCCGGTTTATGGATAATCGTTCTCGCAAACGAAAGCAGCTGTCTTTGTCCTGCTGAGAAGTTGTTTCCACGCTCCTGCACGACTTCATCTAAACCTGATTCTAACTTATTAATGAAAGAATCTGCATTTACATAGCGACATGCTTCCATGACTTCTTCATCCGTAATGCCTTCTTCACGTAAAAGAATATTGCTTCGAATATCACCGGAGAATAAAAAGACATCCTGCAGCATCTGTCCAAAATGTTTCCGAAGCGAGGCAATCTTAATCTTTTTAATATCAATTCCATCAATTAAAATCTGCCCTTTTTGAATATCGTAGTTACGGCACATCAAAGATAAAATTGTCGTTTTTCCCGAACCGGTAGAACCTACAAATGCAACTGTCTGTTTTGGCTCTACATGGAATGAAACACCCCTTAATACCCATTCGCCCGGTTTATAGGCAAACCATACATCCTTAAACTCAATTTCTCCACGAATTTCATCCAATTCGATTGCATCCGGTTCATCCACTACTTCCGGAACCATATCCATAATCGTAAAAATCTTTTCTGCTGCTGCAAACGAACGCTGTAAAACATCAAATTGTTCCGCCAATGTCTGAATTGGATTAAAGAACTTGGATATATACATATAGAAAGAAACTACAATCCCACTATCAATGACTTGCCCTAAAATAACGGTATCTTTAATATACCCTTTTGCCCCAAAATACAACAGACAAAGCACCGTAGAAATATAAAGCATATATACCATCGGACGGAATACGCCAAACACAAAAATCTGCTTTATTTTTGCCTTTTGCAATTTTGTACTTCGTTCCAAAAAGTCTGCCATTTTCTGTTCTTCCCGGTTAAAAATCTGCGTAATCTTAATACCGGAAAGATTTTCGGAAAGATAGGTATTAATATTCGTTCTGGCATCGTTCACTTCCCTATGCACTTTACGGGAAAATTTACGGAAAATAACCGTAAATAAAATAACAAACGGCACAAAGCAAAGCACCATAAGTGTCAATGCGTAGTTTAACATCAGCATCGCACCGAACACGCCTACAATAACCATGCTGTTTTTTACCATTGTGACAAGCACATTTGTAAACATCATGGAAATGGAGTTGGTATCATTGGTTACTCTTGTTACCAACTTCCCAACCGGAATATTATTTAACTGTTCATGGCTTAGACTTTCAATGTGTGTAAAAATATCCATACGAAGTCGGGATAAAATTTTCTGACCTGTTTTTTGTAAAATAATTGCTTGGAAATAGGTACATATCATAGATACTACCAATATTCCTGCATAAACCATTACCATCTGAAACAAATCATTTAATGCAAAATCCGCCTTTACCATTTCTTCGATATTTCCAACAATCAGAGGTGAAACAATATCATACACTATCGATACTGCCATAATCAAAAGAACAAGCACAAAATCCTTCCAGTACGGTTTTGCATACTCTAAGAGGCGTTTTACAAGCTCTTTATCTGACATATTTCTGTCTTTATCTTTTTCTTGCTTTTCTTTGCCGATGGCAATATATGCCATGACAAACACGATTGTGAAGGCTCCAATAATTGCACCCACTATTAATATAGGTAAAAATTCACGCATTAATTGTCCCCTCCTTCTTCCTCTAATTTTTGAAGGTCTACCATTTTGCGATATTCTGCACATTCTTTGTATAAGACTTCATGTGCTCCTACTGCAACTACCTTTCCTTCATCAATAAAGAGAATCTTATCCATCTGCTCAATTGTAGAAATTCTATGAGCAATCAAAATGGTCGTTCTGCCTTGTCTCGTCTCTCTTAAATTGCCCAAAATCGTCTTTTCTGTTTTGGTATCTACCGCAGAAACAGAATCATCTAAAATTAAAATTGGAGCGTCTTTCATAAGGGCACGGGCAATACTGATACGCTGTTTTTGCCCACCGGAAACCGTAACACCACGCTCTCCAAGTACTGTTTCATAACCTTCTTGGAAATCTTTGATATTACTATCAATATCTGCAAGAGCCGCAGCTTCCACAATCGCCTTCTGCGATTTATTATCCGTACCAAAGGAAATATTATTTTCAATTGTATCGGAAAACAGGAAGTTATCCTGAGGCACATATGCACAACCGGCACGTACATCACGGATAGATACGCTATTTACGTCTTTTCCATCAATAAATACGGTTCCGTCCGGAACATTATATGTACGCAAAATCAAATCCACCAATGTCGTTTTTCCCGAACCTGTCTTACCAACCAAACCGACATTTTCCCCCGCACGAATCGTAAACGACACATTTTGAAGTGCATTGTATTCTCCATCCGGGTAACGGAAGGTCAAATTGCGAAATTCAATATCGCCTTTAATATGTTTTAATTCTTCCACGCCTTCCTTATCGATAACATTTTGTTTGGCATCTAAAAGCTCACTAATACGCTTTAAAGAAGCATTTCCACGAGAAGCCATATCAATTAATTCTGCAACTGCCATAATCGGCCATACAATGGCATTGAAATATCCAATAAACTCCACAAGCTGCCCTGCATTAAATATTCCTTTATAAACCAAATAACCGCCATAACCTAAAATAACGCAGATAACGCTTTCCACAAACAAGGTTACTAAAATTCGAAGCAACACGGAAGAACGCGTGTAATCAATATTTGCTTCTTCATTTTCTGTATTTAGCTTTTTAAATGCCATAAGCTCTTTTGCTTCTTTTACAAATGCTTTAATAACTGCAATTCCCGAAAAACTTTCCTGTGAAAAATCAGACAGCTTTGAAAACGCCTCCTGTCTGATGTCCCATTTTTTCATCATGTAGTTACCTACAATCGTACTTGCCGCCAACAAAAACGCCATTGGAATCATGGCAAATACTGTAAGCATATGATTCATATTCCACATCTTAATGACAGCCAATGCACCTAAGAATGCCGCATCAAAGAACATCAAAAATCCCCATCCGAAACATTCCTGCACCGTATCCAAATCGTTGGTAAATAAACTCATTAAATTGCCGACTTTATTTACCTGATAATATTCACGGCTTAAATCTTTGGCATGGTCAAACATTTTGTTTCGAATGTCCGTTTCCACTCGAATTGCCGCACCAAATAATGTAACACGCCAAAGAAAACGTCCAAACACCATGCAAAGTACAATCCCTACCATTGGCATACAGATTTCATCCAAAAGAAAATCCATATCAAATGCTTTCTGAACACCATCAACTACAACATAGCCGTTGTTCATACCATTAATTACCATCTGGTAAAGATTTGGAATTACAAGCTGAAACCAGTCTACTACAACAAGTGCTACAAGACCTAATATCAGCCATCCCGCATATTTAAAATAATACTTATTAATATGCTTTCCAAATATCACTTTTATCGCCCCTTTCTCTATAACAAAAAAATCGGGAAACCTTTTATAAGATTTCCCGATTTATGAATGCGGAAGATGGGAATCGAACCCACACGACTGCAATAGTCACAAGATCCTTAGTCTTGCTCGTCTGCCAGTTCCGACACTTCCGCAGGTCTTTTGCGATTGATTATCTCTCGCTGACGACTTAGTTATAATAACAAACAAATCCTTTTTTGTCAACAACTTTTTCAATTTTTTTCAAAAAGTTTTTTCAAGTATATTTTTTCTTTTTCTATTGACAATTTTATCTAAATCGCATAAAATAAATAAAGTGTTCGCAGGAGTGGCGGAACGGCAGACGCGCTGGCTTCAGGTGCCAGTGGTAGCAATATCGTGTGGGTTCAAATCCCATCTCCTGCATTGTTTAATAGTAAGGAAACCTTGAGAAATCAATGGTTTCCTTTTTTTTAGTTTAAAATAAAGCGAAATAAAGTTCTGCAATTACCTTAATAGTTTCTAACATTTAAAATATGAGATATAGTCGGTGTTAGATTTATAATATAGACATATGTGAATATACAGGATATGGAAATTTTGTGTTGTAAGAAAGAAAAAAGTGTGCTAGAATAATTTTGAGAAATTAAGAGCATAAAGGTGTACCACCTAGCACTACGCCAATAGTGCTAGGCAAGGGATGGTAGATAGATTACCACACAATACAGACTTGTCCGCGATACACACAACGTTATTATAATCTAATTTTTTAAGATTTACAATAAGAAGTTGCATGTAGCGTGGCTTGTTTGGAGAGCCTTACAATATATTTTGCAGGGTGTTAAGTGTGGACGCATACTTACACCCTGTTCTTGATTTCTCACAAGGATACCAATGTAACGATATTTTTACGAGTATTGTTGCATTGGCTATCCCATGTGAGAAATCGGAGTTTAGAAATAAACTACGATTATTTGTGGTACAAAAAACTACAAGCAAGTCGTAGTTTTTTTAATGTAAGGAACGTTCTAACTCCGATTTGGAAACTATCAAATTTACCAAATGGAGGAAAAAACATGAAAAACAAGAAATTGCTGACAGGAATGTTAGCCACAGTATTGTCTGTAAGTATGCTTTGCTCAAATGCGAATATGCTACAGGCACAGGAAACAACACAGGCAAGTGAGATTGCCACACAAACAGAAGATGAAGTAATTTTAAATGATGAAACAGGTATACCGGACGAAAATCTGTATAACGCTATCTTAAAAAAAGCAGATAGTAATGGAGATGGAGTTTTAACTGTTTCAGAAGCGGAACTTGTGACTGAGATATGGGTATGGGATGCAGGAGTGCAAAATTTACAGGGAATACAATATTGTAAAAATTTGGAGACTCTTAGTCTAAATCGTGATGAAGATGACGAAAAAAATCAAATTAGTGATATTACTCCATTAGCAGGACTGTTAAATTTAAAAAGTCTTTCTTTAAGTGGAAATCAAATTAATGATATTAGTGCATTAGCAGGGCTGTTAAATTTAAAAAGTCTTTCTTTAGGTGAAAATCAAATAAGTGATATTAGTTCGTTGGCAGAAATGGAAAATTTAGAAAGTGTTGAATTAGCGGGAAATCAAATAAAAGATGTTAGTGCATTGACCGGGAAAAATTTATGGTGTCTTGATTTATCGCATAATCCATTGGATGAAAATGCAATTGATGTTATTTCTAATATAGTTTCTATTGAAGAATTATATTTGGCAGGAACTCAATTAACTAATGAAGATGTAAAAAAATTAGCAAATTTGAATAGATTAGCAGGGTTCGATCTTTCAGATAATCAAATTAGTGATATTAGTTCATTGGATAATATTTGGAAATATGTATATTTGATTGATTTATCGAACAATCAAATTAGTGATGTAAGTGTATTAGCAGGGTTAGGTGGTACTGCTTGCAGATTTGATTTATCTTATAATCAAATTAGTGATGTAACACCGTTAGCAGATAACCATATTCATTTGCTTAATTTGTCGAATAATCAAATTAGTGAGTTTCCATTATTACATAGTACATGGCAACTTGATTTGTCGAATAATCAAATCAGTGATATTACGTTATTAGCAGGTTATACTGGTAACTTAGTTGATCTATCAAATAATCAAATTAGTGAATTGGTTGCTTTTGGATGGATAAACAATTTAAATTTATCAGGTAATCAGATAAAAAATATTAGTGTGTTGGAAACTATTGCAGGTGATGAGGAATATATGGAAAATTGGAGTGATATTTCATTAAACTTGTCCAATAATCAAATAACGGATATTACACCTTTAACGGATAATCCGATACTTACAGATACTATGAGGCTGCTGGATTTGTCGAATAATAAAATCCGTGATATTACATCGTTTGAGACTGCAGAATTTAGCAATTTATGTGAATTGGATTTATCCAATAATAATATTCGTGATATCAGTGCGTTAGAGGGATTGAAAGAAATAGAAATGGACGGAAGCCCATGTAAAATCATTACAGATGGAAATCCTATCGGTGAACCAGAAGTACCGACTGAACCGGAAGAACCGAGTGAACCAGAGAAACCAAGTGAGCCGGAGCAACCAAGCAAACCGGAAGTGCCAAGTGAGCCGGAAAAGCCAACAGAACCGGAACAGCCAATTTATAATGCAGATGATTTTGCAGAATTATTAGAAACACAGAATATTGTAGTAAAACCAAATGATTATGTAACCATTACTTTTGAAAAAGGAAGTAAATTAAATGATACAAACGGAAAAA
>CALAST010000058.1 GCA_937889225.1 uncultured Lachnobacterium sp.
ACAATGAATACAAACAAGGGATATTCCAATCGTATGAATTGAAATATCCCTTTTCTTACATATTTTTACATTTTTATTGCTTATTCTGATAACGTAACAAATCTTCTACTCTATCTACAATCGCATCTGCATGATATGCTTCCAATTCCGCTTTATCACGAAAGCCCCACGTTACGCCAACTGTAAAAATACCTGCGGCTTTTCCGGTCTGCATATCCACACAAGTATCTCCTACATATACACATTCTTCTGGAATTACGCCTAATTCTTCCATTATCATAAACACGCCATCTGGACTTGGTTTGCGTTTGACGTGCTCTAACTGTCCTTGAATCACATCAAAAAAATGTTCTCCAAATACATGCTCAACAACTTTTATCGTGTTTTTATGTGCTTTATTGGATAAAACAGCAAGTTTCACGCCTTGAGTCTTTAGTGCAGAAAGCATCTCTTTTATTCCATCATATGCCTCACATCCAATATGACATTGATGTTCAAATAGTTCAATATAACGAGCCATCGTTACTTCATATTTTTCTAAATTCACGTCCCCGGCTGCACGTAGAGCACGTTTTATTAACTCATATTGCCCATCTCCAATAAACTCCTTGTATGCTTCTAATTCATGTTCCATAAATCCCTGTTCTTTTAAACAAAAATTTGCACAATCGGCAATTGCACCAAGAGAATCTACAATTGTTCCATCTAAATCAAAAATATATGCTTTTTTCATTTCTCTATCTCCCCCTAAGCAATCCATATTCGTTATGCCACTAGCCGGCACTCCATGTTCCAACCTATTACCAGCTTGCTCCACTTCGTTTCATTATAACTGCTTCATATTCCTAAAGCATAGAACTTCTATGATTTGCTTAACTCCGATATCCAATAACCATCAAATAAAAATCGCCTTTTGTTTGCATACAATATTCTTGTAATAAACGATATTCTTTATGAAGGCGAAGCTGTTTTTTGACAAAACCGACCTCATTTGTATAAAGAATAAGTGTTGCTTCTTTATTTAAGATTTCTTTGGCTTTGACAAAGAATTTTCCATAAAATTCATCCATTTCCTGCTTGGTTTTCTTTCCGCGAACCGGCATATTGGTAATAATTTCGTCAAATAAATAAGCATGTTTAAAATCAAAAAAGTCCCTATGGATAAAGTTAATTTTTTCTCCTGCAAGACGGGCATTTTCCCTTGCAAACGTAATAGCATCTCCAAAAATTTCCGTTGCATAAATCTCTTTTGCCGGTACTTTGAGGTCGCGTTCAATTAACATCGTTCCTACTCCGCAAAACGGGTCTATAATCTGTGCCTTTTCTTTGAGATAGTCTTTTGCCAATTCCATCATAAGTGCCGCTGACGATGGATGAATGGAAGTTGCGATTACATTTTTACGATACGCAAAACGCTTGTCTTTTAATGTCATAAGTTTCAGGCATGGGAAAAAAGCTCCCTCTTTGTTTGCAATTAAGCGAATCTCTACCTCATAATCACTCGTGGAATTAATCAATTTTCCGTTTGATAATGTTTCCAAACAACTTCCAAATTTCTTTGTAAAATTGCTTCGTTCTTCTAATGTCATGGGACTTTTACACTCTACACGGAAATAAAAACTGCCCTCTCCTTTATGCAGATTTGTTAAAATTTCCATTATATCTGCTTCCCAGACAGCTTTTGCTGCATCTGTCGGATTTGCTGAAATCAGACCTTTTGTATGAATCGAAAACAGCACTTCCCTGAATGTACGAATCTGCATCAGCGATAGCAAATTGTCTGTCTCAACCATTACTCCCAATGGATGTACTTTTGCATTGTCATTTTCAATCATTTGCCTTACCACTTCACGATGATTCTTATTTGCCGTCAAAAGTACGGATACTTTTTTTCCTTTTATATCAATGGTATGTGTATCAATACCATCATACTCAATCATAATTTTACGAAGTACACGAATTTGTTCCTCTATATGCTTTTTATTTTCTTCTGTTTTTTCTATTTCCAAGAGCCTTTTCAAATCTGCCCTCAAGTCATCTAAAAACTCACCGCAATCCAAAACGGAAATTGCCTGCAAATAAGATGCTTTTACAAAAAGCGTAATTTCTGATTGATAGGCTTTATACAATGCCTCTAAAGCTGCCTGATATCCTAAATCACCAAGTAAAAGAGCCGCATTTTTACGGCTCTTTGCATCTTCATGTTCTAAAAAGGATAGTATCAGATTTTCTTTTCCTTCCAAAAGCATCAGACACTCTTTTTTTGCCTCTGCATCTTTTATCTGCTTTCGAAGGTTACTTAAATTTGTTCTAATATTTTTTTGTTCTGTAAGTTCCTGAATAATATTTTTCAAGAGATTCTCCTTATCCTTTCAAACCAAAACGAATTTTCCAAAACATCTCTTATTATCGTTTTAATTTCACTATTACTATGATGAAATTTCTCTTACAAATACTAAATTGCAAGTACGCTCTCATCTCATTTACTTTATATTTACTCTTTTTACATTGATGTAATTCTTTCTCGCATTTTTACTCCTGTCGGTGTTCCTGCAAGTCCGCCTGTTCCGGTTTCACGAATATTTTCTGGCATATTTCTGCCTATGGCTCTCATAGCATCAAATACTTCATCCGGTGGAATTTTGCTTATCACACCTGCTAAGACCATATCACAAGATGTCATGGCATTTACCGCACCAATGACATTTCGCTTCACACATGGCACTTCTACCAGACCTGCTACAGGGTCACATGCAAGCCCAAGCAAATTTTTCATGGCAATAGCTGCTGCATGGGAAATTCCGGTTGCATCTGCACCTTTTAAATAAGCAATCGCACCTGCCGCCATAGATGAGGCAGAGCCAACCTCTGCCTGACATCCTCCGGCTGCACCTGCTAAAAATGCACGATGGGCAATTACACCACCAATACCAGCTGCTACAAAAAGTGCTTCTGTCATCTGGTCATCCGTAAAACCAAATTCTTCCTGAACCGTAATAAATACAGCCGGAATGACACCGCATGAACCGGCTGTGGGTGCTGCTACAATACGCTTCATACATGCATTGGATTCACCCATTTTAACAGCTCTTTCAATAACTCTGCCAATAAAGTCACCGCAAATTAATTTCCCTGCCATTCTTGCATCATGGATTTTTTGTCCGTCTCCACCTACCAGACCGCTTCGAGACATTAAATCTGCCTGATAGGTTGCATCGGATTCTTTCATAACCAGATACATGTGTTTCATTCTTTCAAAGGCTTCTTCTTCTGTGATATCAAGTTCCAAGCAATCCTTTTGCATGGCACATTTCCATAATGGAATGTTGTTTTCTTTTTCTGCTGCAATCACTTCTTCTAACGATTTATACATTCCTTATTCCTCCAAGCTAAGATATGTTGCTTTTACAATACCATCTAATGCTTCTAGTGCCGGAACAATTTCCGCCGGAATTTCCTTATCACATTCGATTACCATAACTGCATCTGCACCTCTGCTGGAACGATACAGCTGCATCATTCCAATATTAATATGTTCTTCTGCCAAAAAGGTACTAACTTGACGAACCTGCCCTGGAATATCGCGGTTTCGGATAATAAGCGTTGGGTAATCTCCACCAAAACTTACCAAAAGGTCATCAATTTCACGAATCTCAATACGTCCTCCACCAATGGAACATGCTCGGATAGTACGTTCTTTTCCATTTATTCCAACAAGTTCCATTTTTACAGTATTTGGATGCACATCACCTAAATCAATACCCCGAAATTCGTATTTTATACCTCTGGCATCCGCCTCTGCAAAACTATTTGGGATTCTGGCATCATCTACAGGCATACCCATAAGACCTGCCAGAAGTGCCTTATCCGTACCATGTCCTTTTCCGGTCAATAAAAACGAACCATGAAAATAGATGATTGCAGTATCTATTTCTGCTCCTACCAGTTTTCTTGCAATATTTCCGATTTTTACTGCTCCTGCAGTATGGGAACTGGATGGTCCAACCATAACCGGTCCTACGATATCAAACAAATTCATAAGGTTCTCCTATAAAATTACTTTAATCCATCCTTCCGGTGCTTCTACTGTACCCATCTGAATACCGGTTAATGTTTCATATAATTTCTTTGTTACCGGTCCCATTTCTTCCATTCCGCTTGGGAAACAGATTTCATTTCCGTGGTCATAGATTTTTCCTACCGGTGAAATAACAGCTGCTGTTCCACAAAGACCACATTCTGCAAAATCTTTTACTTCTTCAAACAATACTTCTCTGTGTTCTACAGTCATGCCTAAGTATTTTTCCGCTACTACCATCAAAGAACGTCTTGTGATGGATGGTAAAATACTGTCAGATTTTGGAGTTACAAATTTTCCGTCTTTTGTTACGAAAATAAAGTTTGCTCCACCTGTTTCTTCTACTTTTGTTCTGGTAGAAGGGTCTAAATACATATTTTCATCAAAACCTTTTTCATGTGCATCTACAATTGCATATAAGCTCATTGCATAGTTTAATCCGGCTTTGATATGACCTGTTCCGTTTGGTGCTGCTCTGTCAAAATCAGAAACACGAATTGTAAGCGGTTTTGCACCACCTTTAAAGTATGGTCCTACCGGTGTTACGAAAATGCGGAACTGATATTCCGTTGCAGGTTTTACACCAATTACCGAATTTGTTGCAATCATGTATGGACGAATGTAAAGTGTTGCACCGGAACCATATGGTGGTACCCATGCTTCATTTGCCTTTACAACCTGTTCTACTGCATCGATAAAACGTTCTACCGGAAATGCAGGCATTTTTAAACGTTCACAGGAATCTACCATACGCTGTGCATTTAAATCAGGACGGAAACATACAATGTGTCCATCTTCTGTTGTGTATGCTTTTAAGCCTTCAAAACAGGACTGGGAATACTGGAATACACCTGCACATTCATTTAATGTGATAGTTGCATCTTTTGTAATTTCACCATCATCCCATTTTCCATCTTTATAATTAGACACGTAGCGATAATCAGCTACCATGTATCCAAATCCTAGGTTTGCCCAATCAAGGTTTTTCTTTTCCATATCTTATATCCTCCGTTATTTACGGCTTGGAGTCTTTTACTCCGAGTCTTATTCTTCCTTATTCTAGTACAATCTTATGTGGTTTGTCTAGTTTTCTTGTAAATTTCGTTATCATAAATTGTTATATCGTTCCTGTTCACAGGTGACCAGTAACGAGTAAAAATCCATGCAAAATTTGCTTCGCAAA
>CALAST010000059.1 GCA_937889225.1 uncultured Lachnobacterium sp.
GCAAGTAAAAATCCATTTGCGAAGCAAATTTAGCATGGATTTTTACTCGTTACTGAATACGGAGTGTACAGTAACCAAAATTACAAAAAGCACCACCGTAGTGATGCCTTTTGTATCTTATTCATGTTCAATCCTGATATAGATTGTTACATAATTTTATCTATCGATTTTTCAATCACATTCGTACTGATTACCCGTCAATTTCAATAGCAGCAATTAATTCTTCTGAATCGTAATCCATGTCCATGTCTTCCATGAATTCATCTTCTTCCTCAATCATTTCGCTGTCAAGTTTGATATTGCGGTATCTCTTCATACCTGTACCAGCCGGAATAAGTTTACCGATGATTACGTTTTCTTTCATACCAATCAATGGGTCAACTTTTCCTTTGATTGCAGCTTCTGTCAGAACTTTTGTTGTTTCCTGGAAGGAAGCTGCGGAAAGGAAGGAGTTTGTTGCAAGAGATGCTTTTGTGATACCAAGAAGTACCTGTGTACCAACTGCTAACTCTTTTCCTTCTTCTGCTAATTTTTCATTTAATTCCATAAATTCAAGGGAGTCAACCATGCTGCCCGGTAATAAATCAGAATCACCGTTTTCTTCTACGCGGATTTTCTGGAGCATCTGACGAACAATCAATTCGATATGTTTGTCGTTGATGTCTACACCTTGGAGACGATATACACGCTGTACTTCACGAAGCATATAATCCTGTACGGCACGAACACCTTTAATCTTTAAGATGTCATGTGGATTTACAGAACCTTCGGTAAGTTCATCACCTGCTTCAAGCACTACGCCATCTGTAATTTTCAGACGGGAACCATATGGAATGAGGTAAGTTTTTGTTTCACCTGTTTCGCGGTTTGTTACCACTACTTCACGTTTTTTCTTTGTATCTTTGACGTTTGCTACGCCGCCAAATTCGGTAATGATTGCAAGACCTTTTGGTTTACGAGCTTCAAAAATTTCTTCGACACGAGGAAGACCTTGTGTGATATCGTTACCAGCTACACCACCGGTATGGAATGTTCTCATGGTAAGCTGTGTACCCGGTTCACCGATAGACTGTGCTGCGATGATACCGATTGCTTCACCAACCTGTACTGCCTGACCGGTTGCCATGTTTGCACCATAACATTTTGCACAAACACCCATATGAGAACGACAGCTTAAAATCGTACGAATCTTAACTGCCTGCAATGGATTTCCTTTTGCATCCACACCACGTTTTACAACTTCTGCTGCTCTTCTTGGTGTAATCATATGGTTTGCTTTTACGATAACGTTTCCATCTTTGTCATAGATTGTTTCACATGTGAAACGTCCTGTAATTCTTTCCTGTAAACTTTCGATTTCTTCTTTGCCTTCCATGAATGCTTTTACAACCATTCCCGGAATTTCACGACCTGTACCTTCTACACAGTCTTTTTCACGAACAATCATGTGCTGTGAAACGTCTACAAGACGTCTTGTAAGGTAACCGGAGTCGGCTGTACGAAGTGCTGTATCAGAAAGACCTTTACGAGCACCGTGTGCAGACATGAAATATTCCAATACGTCCAGACCTTCACGGAAGTTAGACTTAATTGGCAACTCGATTGTCTTACCGGTTGTATCAGCCATAAGTCCTCGCATACCGGCCAACTGCTTAATCTGTTTATCAGAACCACGGGCACCGGAGTCAGCCATCATAAAGATGTTGTTATATTTATCAAGACCTGTAAGAAGTGCTTTGGTAAGCTCATCGTCCGTTTCTTTCCATGTTTCAACAACTTCTTTGTAACGTTCTTCTTCTGTGATAAGACCACGTTTGTACTGTTTTGTAATGCGGTCTACGGTATTCTGAGCATCCTCAATCATCTGTGGTTTCTGAGGTGGCACTGTCATATCAGAAATAGATACTGTCATGGCAGCTCTTGTCGAATATTTGTAACCCATAGCTTTTACATCGTCAAGCACTTCTGCTGTCTTAGTAGCACCATGGATATTGATAACTTTTTCAAGAATCTGTTTAATGCCTTTCTTTCCTACATGGAAATCAACTTCAAGTTTTAAGGCATTTTCCGGATTTGTTCTGTCAACAAAACCTAAATCCTGTGGGATAATTTCATTGAATACCAAAAGACCAAGTGTTGTTGGAACAAAGCCTGACACTTTTGTGCCATCTGCAAGTTTTGCAGTACGATATACATAAATGGTCTGGTGGAGAGAAATTTCTCCATTTTCGTATGCAAGCAATGCCTGATTCATACTTCCAAAACGATATCCGAATAAATCCATTGGTGTACAAAGCACACGGCGGTTATTATCGGTAACATCTTCGAACCAAATCATGTCATAAAGACCAATCTTCGCTTTTCCTGTTTCTGCATCCGGAGTCGTGTCAGCTTTTAACTCTTCCAAATCCGTATATACATAATCAGAAACAGCTACAACATCTTTTTCACCTGTATGGTCTGCGAGTTTTCTCATGGTCAGATAGTAAATACCAAGAACCATATCCTGTGAAGGAACAGCTACCGGACCACCATCAGATGGTTTTAACAAGTTGTTTGGAGACAGAAGCATAAATCTGCATTCTGCCTGTGCTTCTACAGAAAGTGGAAGATGAACAGCCATCTGGTCACCGTCGAAGTCGGCGTTGAAAGCGGTACATACAAGTGGATGTAACTTAATCGCTTTACCTTCTACGAGGATTGGCTCAAATGCCTGAATACCTAATCTGTGAAGTGTAGGAGCACGGTTTAACATAACCGGATGTTCTTTAATTACTTCTTCGAGAACGTCCCAAACTTCTGTCTGAAGTCTTTCCACCATCTTCTTCGCATTTTTAATATTGTGTGCAGTTCCGTTTGCAACGAGTTCCTTCATAACGAAAGGTTTGAATAACTCAATCGCCATTTCTTTTGGAAGACCACATTGATAAATTTTGAGTTTCGGTTCTACACAGATAACGGAACGTCCTGAGTAGTCAACACGTTTACCAAGTAAGTTCTGACGGAAACGTCCGCCTTTCCCTTTTAACATGTCAGACAGAGATTTTAATGCTCTGTTACCAGGTCCTGTTACAGGACGACCACGACGACCATTGTCGATAAGTGCGTCAACCGCTTCCTGAAGCATACGTTTTTCATTACGAACGATAATGTCAGGTGCACCTAAGTCTAATAATCTGCGTAAACGGTTGTTACGGTTGATAATTCTTCTATATAAATCATTTAAGTCTGATGTTGCAAAACGACCACCATCAAGCTGTACCATTGGACGTAAGTCTGGTGGAATAACAGGAACAACTGTCATAATCATCCATTCCGGTCTGTTTCCGGATTCACGGAATGCTTCTACAACTTCGAGACGCTTGATAATACGTGCTCTCTTTTGTCCGGTTGCATTTTCAA
Organism: uncultured Lachnobacterium sp.; assembly: GCA_937889225.1. Taxonomy (GTDB): domain Bacteria; phylum Bacillota; class Clostridia; order Lachnospirales; family Lachnospiraceae; genus Roseburia. The sequence goes on from CALAST010000059.1 coordinate 3,403, forward strand.
GCTCTGCTTTCAATTCGATGGAATCAGCTTCTAAATCGATTGCAGCTAAAAGTTCTTGAATGGACTCTGCACCCATACCTACACGGAATGTGTTTCCATACTGTTCTCTTGCATCCTGATACTCTGTTTCAGAAAGTACCTGTTTGTAAGCAAGTGAAGAATCACCCGGGTCTAATACAATGTAAGATGCAAAATAAAGTACTCTTTCCAATATACGCGGTGATAAATCAAGAATTAAGCCCATACGGGATGGGATACCCTTGAAGTACCAAATATGGGAAACAGGAGCAGCAAGCTCAATGTGTCCCATACGTTCTCTACGAACGCTGGATTTTGTAATTTCAACGCCACAACGGTCACATACAACGCCTTTGTAGCGGATTTTTTTGTATTTTCCACAATGACATTCCCAGTCTTTCTGTGGTCCAAAAATCTTTTCACAGAACAAACCGTCTTTTTCCGGTTTTAACGTTCTATAGTTGATTGTCTCAGGTTTTTTTACTTCACCGTGAGACCATTCTCTGATTTTCTCTGGGGATGCAAGTCCGATTTGAATCGCATCGAACAGCATTGCCTGATTTGTATCATTATTCATGTTTTCTGGCATTTATGGCACTCCCTTTCTAACATTAATGTTTGCAACTATCCCATGTTCTATAGTTGCAATATTACAATTGCAGGTTCATAAAAATTCATCTTAATCATAAACTTGCTCTTTTATATCTGTCTTTTTCATTACAAGTCATATACAGTAAAACAACATGCAGAAAATTTGATATTTTCTGTATTTCTACCCTTACTGTTGGGTTTACCACTTAATAGAAGCAATCCGCCATTACGCAGCCGGATATTCTTATCCGACCACGTTTTAGCAGTAACTATTTTTCTTAAATTTGAAACAATGACTTAGTCTTCGTCATCATAGGAGTCTTCATCATAATCATCATATGAATCATATGAATCAGAATCATCCTCGTCCTCATCAATATCTACCAATTCTTCATTTTCTGCATCGAATTCCTGTTTTGTAAATCCATGCTGTGCAAAAGATTCATTGCTTTCAAATGCATAATCTTTTTCATTTCCAATGATAGAATTCAAATCGGTGTTGCCATATTCACTTGTTTCGATAAGTTCTACTTCATTTCTGTCTTCGTCTAAGACTTTTACGTCTAAGCCTAAAGACTGAAGTTCTTTTAAAAGAACCTTGAATGATTCAGGAATTCCCGGTTCAGGAATATTGTCACCTTTAATAATTGCTTCGTAAGTCTTAACACGACCAATAACATCGTCGGATTTTACGGTTAAGATTTCCTGTAAGGTGTAAGCAGCACCATATGCTTCGAGAGCCCAAACTTCCATTTCACCGAAACGCTGTCCACCGAACTGTGCTTTACCACCAAGTGGCTGCTGTGTTACAAGTGAGTAAGGTCCTGTAGAACGAGCGTGAATTTTATCATCTACTAAGTGATGCAGTTTCAAGTAATGCATGTGACCGATAGTTACGCGACCATCGAAACATTCCCCTGTTCTACCGTCACGAAGCTGAACTTTACCATCACGTGAAAGAGGAACTCCCTTCCAAAGACTTCTGTGGTCTCTGTTTTCAGATAAATATTCCATAACATCTTCGCGTAAGATATCTGCATATTTATCATAGAAGTTTTCTTCTCCATCTGCTGCTTCTGCTTTATCAAATGGCATATTTACATAATCATTTGCAAGTTCCAAGGTATCTTGAATATCAATTTCTCGTGCACCGTCAAATACAGGTGTTTCGATATTTACGCCAAGTGCTTTTGCAGCAAGGCTTAAGTGAATTTCAAGGACCTGACCAATGTTCATACGGGAAGGTACGCCCAATGGGTTTAATACGATATCAAGCGGACGTCCGTTTGGAAGGAATGGCATATCTTCTACCGGAAGTACTCGAGAAACTACACCCTTGTTACCATGTCGTCCGGCCATCTTATCACCTACAGAGATTTTTCTCTTCTGTGCGATATAAATACGAACGGACTGGTTTACGCCCGGTGATAATTCGTCACCATCTTCTCTTGTAAATACTTTCGCATCTACAACAATACCATATGCACCATGTGGTACTTTTAATGAAGTATCACGTACTTCACGAGCTTTTTCACCGAAGATTGCACGGAGCAGTCTTTCTTCTGCGGTAAGTTCAGTTTCTCCTTTTGGAGTAACTTTACCAACAAGAATATCTCCTGCACGAACCTCAGCACCAACACGGATAATACCTCTTTCATCAAGGTCTTTTAATGCGTCATCACCAACGCCCGGAACATCGCGTGTGATTTCTTCCGGTCCGAGTTTGGTATCACGAGCTTCTACTTCGTATTCTTCAATATGAATGGATGTATAAACATCGTATTCTACTAATCTTTCACTTAAAAGAACAGCATCTTCGTAGTTGTAACCTTCCCAAGTCATGAAACCGATAAGAGGGTTTTTACCAAGTGCCAATTCACCATTTTGTGTAGACGGACCATCTGCGATAACTTCGCCTGACTTTACCTTCTGACCTTTGAATACAATTGGTCTTTGGTTATAACAGTTTGACTGGTTGGAACGTGTAAATTTCGCAAGTACATATTCTTTCTTTGTTCCGTCTGTTTCTCGAATGATAATACGGTTAGATTCTGCACTTTCTACAACACCGTCGCCTGTTGCAATCACACATACACCGGAGTCAACGGCTGCTTTTGTTTCCATACCTGTACCAACTGCCGGAGCTTCTGTTGTAAGAAGCGGAACGGCCTGACGCTGCATGTTAGAACCCATAAGCGCACGGTTTGCGTCGTCGTTCTGTAAGAATGGAATAAGTGCTGTAGCTACCGAGAATACCATCTTCGGAGATACGTCCATATAATCAAATGCTGTTTTATCGTATTCCTGTGTTTCATCTAAGTAACGACCGGATACGGAATTACGAACAAAATGTCCGTCTTTATCTAATTTTTCGTTCGCCTGTGCTACGTGGTAGTTGTCTTCTTCATCGGCTGTCATATAAACAACTTCATCTGTAACACGTGGATTTTTTGGGTCTGATTTATCAATCTTACGATATGGAGCTTCTACGAAACCATATTCGTTAATTCTTGCATAACATGCAAGGGAGTTGATAAGACCGATGTTTGGACCTTCAGGCGTTTCGATAGGACACATACGACCATAGTGGCTGTAATGTACGTCTCGAACCTCGAAACCTGCACGGTCTCTGGAAAGACCACCCGGTCCTAACGCAGACAAACGTCTTTTATGGGTCAGCTCACCTAATGGGTTGTTCTGATCCATGAACTGTGACAACTGGGAAGAACCAAAGAATTCCTTGACTGCTGCAGTTACCGGTTTAATATTAATCAAACTCTGTGGTGTAATACCTTCGATGTCCTGAGTTGTCATTCTTTCACGTACAACTCTTTCCATTCTGGAAAGACCAATACGGTACTGATTCTGTAACAATTCACCTACCGCACGAATACGTCTGTTTCCTAAATGGTCGATATCGTCTCCATGACCGAGACCCCATTCCAAATGCATGTTGTAGTTAATGGAAGCAAAAATATCTTCTTTTGTTACATGCTTTGGAATCAAATCATTGATATCACGTTTGATTGCCTGAATACGTTCTTCTAATGTTTCGTATTCATTCATAATGCCCTCAAGAACCGGATAAAATACAAGTTCATTAATTCCAAGTGCTTTCGGGTCTTCAATTTCCGGAATCCAGCTTGTGATATCTACCATCATGGAAGAAAGCACTTTTACGTTTCTGGATTCTGTCTGAATCATTACAAATGGAACTGCCGCATTCTGAATCTGGTCTGCAAGTTCTCTTGTAACGGTCGTTCCTGCTTCTGCGATTACTTCACCGGTAGTTGGGTCTAACACTTCTTCTGCAAGAACCTGTCCATTGATACGGTTTCTCAAATGTAATTTTTTGTTAAATTTATAACGACCAACATGTGCAAGGTCGTATCTTCTCGGGTCAAAGAACATTGCTGTAATTAAGCTTTCTGCACTTTCTACGGAAAGCGGTTCACCCGGACGAATTTTTTTGTAAAGTTCCAAAAGACCGGCTTCATAACTTCCCTGTGGTTCTTTTTCGGAAACAGCAGGGTCTTTTGCTAAAGAAGCTAAAATTTTTGGTTCTTCACCGAATAAATCAATAATATCCTGATTTCTTCCTACACCAAGTGCACGAACCAATACAGTAATCGGCACTTTACGTGTTCTATCTACTCTTACGCTGAAAACGTCATTGGAATCTGTTTCGTATTCTAACCATGCACCACGGTTTGGAATTACGGTACTGGAATACAATGTCTTTCCTACTTTATCGTGAGCGATATCATAATAAATACCCGGTGAACGAACTAACTGGCTAACGATAACTCGTTCTGCACCATTAATTACGAATGTTCCGGTTTCTGTCATAAGCGGGAGGTCACCCATAAAAATTTCATGGTCACTAATTTCCTCTGACCCTTCCTTATGAAGTCTTACCATAACTCTTAAAGGCGCTGCATATGTTGCGTCTCTTTCTTTGCATTCCGGGATTGTGTATTTTACTTCGTCTTCACACAATCTAAAACCTACAAATTCCAGGCTCAAATGACCGCTGTAGTCAGCGATTGGAGAGATATCTGCAAATGCTTCTTTTAAACCTTCGTTCAAAAACCACTGATAGGAGTCCTTCTGAACTTCAATCAGATTCGGCATTTCAAGTACCTCTTTTTGTCTTGAGTAACTCATACGCATGCCTTTGCCAGCCGGGACTGGACGTATTCTGTTCTTCTCCATTGACGTTTCACCTCTCGTTTTTTATTTTATTTGCAATAATTACATAACAACAATGCAGCACATTGTAAAATGCTCTGCATCTATATAGTTTCAAATCATTGCATGGACCTAGCAACAACTAGATAGTGTTAAAATTTTTTCTTAACACGCAACATCTTGTGGTTTGTCAAGTACTAATTTTATTTTTTGATTTTTGTCCGAAAAAGCCTTATTTTTCAAGGTTTTGCGGACTTTTCACTAAGCCAAAAGTCTAGTGCACCACAATAATGCAACGTATAGTATAACGCAAGTGGTAATATTTTGCAAGCACTTTTTTATTTTAATTTTTCCAAAAAACAATCATGGAAAATACGAGAAATAATATTCGAAAAGCTTCGCTTTTCGAATGCGTTGCTGTCGCCACATCAAGAATAAAAAAAGAACACCTTTGCGAATAAATTCGCATGGTGTTCTTTTTATTCTTGCGTTTCTCGTATCTTACACGACTATTTAAGAGTAACTTTAGCACCTTCAGCTTCAAGTTTACCTTTGATATCATCAGCTGTAGCTTTGTCAGCTGCTTCTTTAATTACCTTCGGAGCGTTGTCTACAACGTCTTTAGCTTCTTTTAATCCAAGACCTGTTACTTCACGAACAACTTTGATAACTTTAACTTTGTTTGGACCAACTTCTGTTAATTCAGCGTTGAATTCTGTCTTTTCTTCAGCAGCTTCTGCTGGGCCAGCAGCTACTACAGCAACACCTGCAGCTGCAGATACACCAAATTCTTCTTCACAAGCTTTTACTAATTCATTTAATTCTAAAACAGTCATACCTTTGATAACTTCAATAAATTCCTGAGTTGTCATTTCAAATACCTCCGTATAATTCTTATTCTTATTTGTTATTTGAACTTTAAGTTCTTACGTTCCCGGTTGCCCGAGTCATTAGCCAAAATTATTCAGCTGCAACTTCTCCGTCTTTTTCAGCAATCTGCTTAAGCACACGAGCGAAGTTTGCGATAGGAGCCTGCATACTTCCAAGTAACTTGGAGATGAGTTCTTCTCTTGAAGGGATAGCAGCGATAATCTGTGTTCCCTTTTCGTCATAATAAGTACCTTCTACAACAGAACCTTTGAATTCTAAAGCTTCTACTTTCTTAACATATTTAGCTAAGATTCTTGCAGGAGCTGTAGCATCGTCCATACCAAATGCGATTGCAGAAGGACCATCTAAAATCTGGTCTAACTGTGCGAAATCTGTTCCTTCGAAAGCACGTTTCATTAAAGTGTTTTTGTATACTTTGTATACAACACCAGCTTCTCTTAACTCTTTACGAAGTTCAGTATCCTGAGCAACAGTTAATCCACGGTAGTCAACAACAACTGCTGATTGTGCTTTTTCAGCATATCCTTTGATTTCGTCAACGATAGGCTGTTTAATTTCTACCTTTGCCATTTTGATTTACCTCCTTTTAGATTTTATACCGAAAAGCCCTCACGGTCCAAAGACGGTGAGGGCGAAAAGTCATAATGATTCTATCATATTCACTCTTCCTCGGCAGGCGATATACTTACGTCCAAAATCAAGGATTAACCCCAACCCCGGACACCTGCTGTCTTCGGTGGTGTTCCGTTTACACAGAACTACTAAAATATATCATAAAATAATATGGTTGTCAACAATTTTTTATTGAGATAACCAAATACTTTATCTCGTCAATTTAACTGGTGATTAGATAAATTTAGCTGGGCTAACTTTTACACCAGGTCCCAT
>CALAST010000060.1 GCA_937889225.1 uncultured Lachnobacterium sp.
CATATAAAACTGCACCGTAGGGCATACGGGAACAGTATAAACTAGCTTGTGGACATTGTGTAAGACGTTAAAATATCGTCAGGTATTTGGCAATGCAGTAGTGGTAGAAGCAAGAATCCCCCTGCTTTAGCTGTGGGGAGTGTCAAGAAAAAGAAATTAAGAAGCAAAATATATAGAAGGTGTAGTATGTACAAAACTTTGTAAGTATTGGGAGAATGGCTTACAAAGTTTTTTTCTTGCATAAAATTATAAACAGGCAGGAAAAGCTATTCGCTCACAGATGGCAAATTGCTTAAATTGTTATTTTCTGTGCCATCCGGCAGAGATTTTAAATACTCAGAGTCTTTGCGGTGAGCAACGCCAACGCCTTGAATGTCACCCGCTTTTGCCATGGCAACACCTTCTTCTTTTGAAACATGAGAACCATCGGAAAGCTGATAACCTGTAATGCGACCACCGGATTTGACTAAACCTACGATTTCTTTTGCATCGGATTTTGGATTTGGAATTTCATCTAAGGCTGCATAAGGAAGCATAGAGCCAATTTCATTTTTTTCTGTATTCATGTGAATCCTCCTTATTAAAAATATTAAAATGTGTTGATAAAGAGTCTGTATTTTACAAATATACCCATGTTAACAAGAGTTAGATGATGTTCTTTCTCGATTACCGGCTGATTTTTTACTTATTGACCTTACATTATGTTAGGAAATATTTGCAGATAGATTCTTTGGAGTTAGTATTTGAGAAAAAAGAAAAGATATACATATGGTATAACGTTGTTTTATTTTTTCATCAACTATATAGCTTCAAAAAAATTCCCCTGTAAAAAGTCTTTTTACTTAAGACTCTGATACAGGGGGAGTTTTTTAAGTTTCATAAAAAATCATGATAATGCTCTTTAACTTGTAATAAATTTTGCAACACTATTCTTTAAATTTCCTGAATATGTAGTAAGCTCAGCTGATGATGCTGCACATTCTTCCGATATTGCAGAATTGTCCGTAACAACATCTAAAATATTTATAGATAAAGTATTTATTTCTTGCATAAGTTCATGCTCTAACTTGCTTTGTTCATTCAGCTTACTAATTAATTCATCTACAGTATTTGTATTGTCTGCGATTCCATTTAGTGATTCTGCTGCATCATTAACAATCTGTGTGCCCTTTAAAACGCACTCAAGAGCATTTTCAACCAAATTCGTAATTATCTCCGTGGACTTACTTGATTCTTCTGCAAGTTTACCCACATTTTCTGCAACTATAGCAAATCCCCTACCGGCTTCTCCGGCACGAGCAGCTTCAATAGAAGCATTTAGTGATAACAAGCTCGTTTGTGAAGTAATACCATCCAAAGCTTCCACAATCGTTCTAATTTCCTCTGATGCCTTACTGATGTCCTTCATTGCTAAAACAGCTTTATCCATTTGATTTCTGGTATATTCAACACTTTGAGTTGTACCATCACTAGATTTTCTGGCTTCTTTCACAAAAATGTCAACCTTTGTATTTTCTTCCAAAGTAAGTTTAATCTTCTCTTGTAAAGTCTGAATACTATCGGTCTGATTAACAGCTCCTTCCGCTAGACTTTGTGATACCTTCGCTACTTCGTAAGCTGATAAGGCAACCTGGTCAGCCTGTTCATCCATGCTTTTAAATTCTACGGAAAGGCTGTTTCTTATATGTGCCAGATTACGCTGAATAGGCACATAATCGCCTAAATAGTTCATATCACTACTGGATACTAAATCTCCATCTGCCATAACACTTAGATTCTTATCAATATCCTGGATATAGGACAAAATTCCTAATCTCATATTGTTTAAAATTTTGTATAATCTTCCGATTTCATCCTGTTTCTCATACACAAAATTTTTGGAAAGGATACCTTCTGCCAGTTCATTAAGACTACCTTCCAATTCGCTAAGCGGTTTAACTACACTATTGTTAAATATAACAGATACATTTCTAAATATGAAAAAACATGCTATTACAAATACTGCCAGTATAACATAAAGAATAATTGCCAGAATGTCTACTACTACCTGTGCATCATTCACCATTTGATTTGTCATTTGAAATAAAGTTTCACTATCTGCTAAAAGAACAGTATAATCGCCGGTTTCCTTAAAATCTTCTATGTCAGGTTTAATTGTCTTATTCCAATACTCTTCTACATCATCTCTACTTTCAGGAAAATTTCCAAGATGCATTTGTTCACCTATTTGTGAAAGATTTGCTTCAACTGCAGTAAGTGCTGCTGATTCATCTGCACCTGCAATAACTTGTTTTATAACTCTTTGACTGCCCCCTCGAACAATTCCTGCACTATTAACTACAGCAGTATATTTGGTAAATGAAAAAAGACTTACTGCTATTAAAATTACCACTCCAACAATTAGCATAAACCCTTTTAGCAAAGTTCGCCTAATCGTTTCTGCTATAGTCATCTCCGATATTTTTTTTGATTCATTGCCCATAAAAATGTACCCTCCCCCTTTTACAATGTGTTATTATATAGCATTATACAATATATATTGGAGCAGGTGCAAGCAAATACATTAAGTTTTTCTACCTAATTCCCAAAATGCAATAGCACTAGCGGCAGCTACATTTAGAGAGTCTACACCATGGGACATAGGGATGCGAACAGTATAGTCACAGTTAGCAATTGTAGAGTTTGCAAGTCCGTCTCCTTCTGTTCCAAGTATGATAGCAAGCTTTTCTTCTAAGCGAAGCTGCATGGCATCAATGGAGATGGAATTATCACTTAGAGCCATGGCAGCAGTTTTAAAACCTAATTTCTTGAGAAGGGTAAGGTCAGTTTGAAAAGTGTGTGGTTCATATTTGCGGTTTGGCAGATTATCAGCATATGCAGGCTCTAAAAAAGTCCAAGGTACTTGAAAAACTGTTCCCATACTCACACGAATTGCACGGCGGTAGAGTGGATTGCTGCAGGCTGGTGTAAGCAATACCGCATCCATATTTAATGCTGCTGCAGAACGAAAGATTGCCCCTACATTGGTTGGATTTACGACATTCTCAAGTATGGCAATACGACGAGCATTGGTACATATGCTTTCTACAGAAGGCAGTTTATGACGATGCATGGCACAAAGTGCTCCACGCGTAAGTTGAAAACCTGTAAGCTGCGTAAGGATATCAAAGTCTGCGGTGTAAATGGGGATATTCGGACAGCGGGCAACAATATTTTTGGCTTCACCTGCAATATGTTTGCGTTCTAACAAAAGAGAAACAGGTTTATATCCGTTATCTAAAGCCCGTTCGATAACTTTTGGACTTTCTGCAATGAACAATCCTTTTTCAGGTTCAGCTCTGTTTAGGAGTTGATTTTCAGTTAAACGAGCATAAATATCAAGTTCGGGTGCTTGAAAATCGGTGATTTCTATGATATTTGACATATTTTTTTAGTATCAGGTATGAAAGTGATACATTCCTTTCTTTGATAATCATGTAAAGTTGGTTTTAATATATAAAAAATGGATACTTAACAAAATGCTGAAAATAACGAGAATCATTATTTTTGTATAGATATTTTTATCCGATTTATATTAATTATAGTGATTGCCTTTGAACGTGTCAAATGAAAGAAGAATTGATAAAAGGGAGGAGTTTGTGTGTTTGTTTTGTCATAGTTATAGTATAGGCTATCATTGACAAGAGGATAGACAACAGAGTAAAATATTTATGTAAAAGCTAAAATTTGGGAGGAAAAAATGCAAAGACGAGATAAAATAAATTACTATTTGGATTTAGCAGATGTAGTATCTAAAAGGGGGACTTGCCTGCGCAGACGTTATGGAGCTGTTATTGTAAAAAATGATGAAGTAATTTCAACAGGTTATGTAGGAGCTCCAAGGGGCAGAAAGAATTGTAGTGATGTAGGCGTTTGTATTCGTCAGAAGATGAATATTCCGCGTGGAGAACGATATGAGCTTTGCAGAAGTGTGCATGCGGAAGCAAATGCGATTATTAGTGCAGAGCGTGAAAAAATGATTGGAAGCACATTGTATTTGTCAGGGAGAGAAGTAAGTACCAACGAATATATTAAACATTCCAGCAGTTGTTCCATGTGCAAAAGAATGATTATTAATGCAGGGATTGAAAAGGTGATTATTCGTGATACGGAAGATGAATATCGTATTGTAGATGTACAGGATTGGATTGAAAATGACGAGTCGTTAGTTGGAACGCTTGGATATTAATGTGTGGGATGAAAAATGGATGATATAATTGAGTTTTTGGTAGAATTGGTTTTGGATATTTTATTTGAAGGCGGGATGGAGCTTAGTGCAGATAAGAAACTGCCAAAGTGGGTACGGATAGTAGCCGGTATTGTATTGCTGATAGTATTTAGTGGTATTGTAGGAATTTTTCTTTATATCGCATATGAAGCATTGCAAGAAGGAGATACTGTGGCAAGTGTAGTTAGTTTTTGCATAGCAGTAGGGTTGGTTATTTTCTTTGTTTGGGGATTTATATCCAAGTATCACGAAGTGAATAAGAATAAGAAAAAATAGAATATTATGTGTTTAAGAAATATAAAAAAAGGATAAAATCTGACAATTTATATTGAAAATACCGTATTTTCTGATATAATTGAATTATCTATAAAGTATTATGATAATTAACATACAGAAAGGAGTTGGCATTATGAGTAAAAAGATTATCACAATCGGACGTCAATTTGGTAGCGGTGGTCATGAAATTGGGGAAAGACTTGCAAAGAAGTTAAATATTCCATTATATGACCGTAATCTTGTAGAGAAAGCGGTAGAAAAGTTGAATTTAAATCAGGAAGATGTAGAATCAGTAGATGAAAGTATTTTCCGAAATCTTGCAATGAGCGTTCAGAGGCTCTTTGGGAATGATAATACACCATATACTCTTGCAGAAAGCGGCTCTTTAAGCGATCAGTTGTACAAAGCACAATGTAGGATTATTAAGGAATTGGCAGACCAAGGACCATGTGTTATAGTGGGACGTTGTGCAGACCATGTTTTAAGAAATCGTGATGATGTATTGAATGTATTTATTTGCGGCGATATGGAAACGAAAGTTCAGCGTGTTATGGAAGTTCGTAAAATGGTACGTGAAAGAGCAGAAACGACCATAAAAGAAATGGATAAGAAACGCCGCAATTACTACAAGGAATACACTGATAAAGTCTGGGGAGCAAATGAAAATTACCATATGGTACTCAATGTAAGCCAGCTCGGAATTGATGAAATTGTAGACATCCTTGCAAAACTTTATGAAGGATAAGTGAGTTGAGAGTGTTACTGATGTAGCAAAAGCTGATTTTGAGCGTTTGCTTTACGCAAATAATAGAATGGAATAATAGAAAGGGATTCCGGTAAATGAAAGCCGGAATTCTTTTTTTGCTAGAATTTATATAAATTTTCTTGACCTGATAAATAGGTATTTCTATAATAGAATACGTAGTTAGTGTGCTATGTTATTTTTGAGGAATCCTCGGTATGAAAAGGTTGTGTTTATATAAGGGAATGTCCAAAGAATTATTATTAGGATAAGCAGGAATAGGAGCAAAAAAATGAGATACGATTGTATTATTATTGGCAGTGGTCCGGCAGGTTTGTCTGCGGCTATGAATTTAAAGACATATGAGAAAAACTTTTTATGGTTTGGCAGTAAAAATTTAAGCGATAAAGTAGAAAAAGCCGAAATGGTAACCAATTATCCGGGACTTTCAGCGGTAACCGGAAAGGAATTGCAGGCGGCATTTTTACATCATAAGGAAGAACTTGGATTGGAGATTACAGATAAAATCGTTAGCAGTATCTACAATATGGGTGGTTATTACAATGTAGTGGCAGAAAATGAGTTTTTTGAAACAAATACCATTATTTTTGCAACAGGCGTTGTTTTATCAAATCAATATAAAGGAGAGACGGAGTTTGTAGGACGAGGCGTAAGTTATTGTGCTACTTGTGACGGTGGTTTGTATCGTGGAAAAACGATTGCAGCGATTGCTACCTCCAAACGATTTGAACATGAAATTGCGTTTTTAGCGGATATGGCAGAAAAAGTATACTTGTTTCCATTTTATAAAGAATGTGAAATTGAAAAAGCAAATGTAGAAAAAATAATGACAGCACCAAAAGAAGTAAAAGGTGAAATGCGTGTAAATGGTTTAGTCTTAAAAGATGAAACAGAACTTGCAGTTGATGGTATTTTTATTATGCGAAATGCAATTGCACCGACGACAATTTTAAGCGGATTGGAAGTGACGGAAGGACATATTGCAGTAAATCGCAAGATGGAAACGAATTTGCCGGGAGTATTTGCAGCAGGAGACTGTACAGGAAAACCATATCAGTATGCAAAAGCCGTGGGCGAAGGAAATGTGGCGGCTCATAGTGTGATTGAATACTTAAGGTAAAAATTGGAATGCTTATGAGATTGGAAACCTATTGCAGATAGTAGTGCAATTGTGTGTGAAAATCGGATTAGTGGAGAAGAAACGATGGCATTTATTGAATTTAATCATATTACAAAAGAATATGTTACAGGGGAAACTTCCATTAAAGCATTGGATGATGCGTCTTTTTTGGTGGAAGAAGGAGAGTTGGCAGTTATTTTAGGTTCTTCCGGAGCAGGAAAAACGACAGCACTTAATATTTTAGGTGGGATGGATACAGCCACCAGCGGTCAAATTTTGGTGGATGGAAATGATGTAACGAAATACAATAAAAAGCAGCTTGTAGGGTACCGTCGTACAGATATTGGGTTTGTATTTCAGTTTTACAATTTAGTCCCAAATCTAACTGCACTTGAAAATGTAGAATTAGCCGTCCAAGTGTGTAAGGATGCGTTGGATGCTTCTGATACATTGGATAAGGTAGGGCTTTCAGAACGAAAAAACAATTTTCCGGCACAACTTTCCGGTGGAGAGCAGCAGCGTGTGTCGATTGCAAGGGCGTTAGCGAAAAATCCAAAGCTGTTGCTTTGTGATGAACCGACAGGAGCACTTGACTATAATACAGGAAAACAAATTTTGCAACTTTTGCAGGACACATGCCGCAAGGAAAATATTACAGTAATTCTGATAACCCATAATTCTGCGATTGCACCGATGGCAGACCGTTTGATTCGGTTCAAGAGTGGAAAAGTAATAGAAATGACAAAAAATGAGAATCCGGTTTCCATTGCGGATATTGAGTGGTAGAGGGAAGATGAAGGCTTACACGAAGGATATCGTGCAAACGATTAGAAAAGGAAAAAAGCGATTTTTCGCCATAATGATAATCTGTGCTTTAGGTGTATGTATGCTGACAGGGCTTAAGGCATCGTGTGTGGATTTGCGGTATTCAGCAGATAAATTTTTTGATAAACAGAATTTATTTGATATCAGCATTGTTTCCACAATGGGGCTTACGGATGAGGATATAGAAGCCTTGGCAACGCTCGAGCTTGTGGAAGATGTGGAAGGGGCTTACAGCGAAACTGTTTTTACAGTAGTAGATGGAAAGACAAAGCAGGCATCCGTTAGTGTGCTTAGTGAAAAAGGCATCAATATGCCATATCTTTTAGAGGGCGAAATGCCGCTTTGTCCGGATGAAATCCTGGTAACTGAAAAATATTTGTCTGAAACAGGAAAAGGCATCGGAGATACGATTGTTATTGAAGAAGATATGGAAGAAGACAGTACAGATGACGAAGGAGAAGACGATTTAGAGATTGAAATCGAAGAAGATGAAGAAGAACCGAACTTTTTGTATACGACATATACCATTGTTGGTGTAGTGACGGATGTGATGGATATCAACAGTAATGAAGGTGCGGTGGCATTTCGAAGTAATTCAACCACCGATTATACGTTTTTTGTAATGCCGGAGGCTGTTTCATCTGAGATATATACCGCAATTTATATGACATTATATGATTGTGATGAATTGCTTTGTTATTCTGATGCATATGAAGAAAAAGTAGATGTAGTCGTAAAAATTTTGGAAGAAGAAATTAAAGCAGACCGTGAAAAAGCCAGATATGATGAAATAACAGGAGAAGCTATTGAGAAAATCGATGATGCAGAAAATGAGATGAATGACAAATTTGCAGATGCAGAAGAAGAAATTGCAGATGCGAAATTTGAAATCGAAGATGGATGGTCAGAACTTTTGGATGGCGAGGAAAAACTGTTAAACGGTGAAGAAGACCTTGAAGTGGCAGAGCGAAAACTTGCAAAGGCACAACGAGAACTGGAGCGAGCAGAACGAGAACTTGATGATGCTGAAGAAGAATTGGAAGCTGCATGGGAAGAACTGGAGTCCGGGCAGATGATGTTGGAAGCAAGTGAAACTGCTATTACAGAAATGGAATCGATGCTTCAAACATCAGAAGAAACACTCAATGAATCGGAGAAAGCGTTAGAACGAACCGAGGAAGAAATTCCAAAGCAGTTTGAGTCGATGCGTGTATTGTTAAAGGGAGAAATTGTTTCTACAGAAGTAAATATTCGTCAAATAGAAAAAGAAATGGATGTTCTGGAAAAAGAAATGGAACAACTGGAAGATGAAATTGCAGAGTTGGAACAAAAAGAAGAACAAGGTACGATATCGGAAGCAGAACAGATTCTTTTGACTGCAAAACAGGAGTCTTTAGAAGAAAAGAAAGGGGAATTGTCTCAAAAAGAAATAGAAGCAGAGAGTGCAAAGGAACAACTTGCAGTTTATGAAGATTCTTTGGATAATTTAGAGCAGCAGGAAGAAGATGCTTATGCACAGGTCGAAGAAGGTCGGAAAGAACTCGAAGCCGGACGTGCAGAATTGGAAGAAGGTCAAAAAGAACTTGCTGAGGCAAAAGCTGAGCTGGAAGCAAACAAAAAGACCTTAGAAGAAAGTCGAAAAGAACTCGAAAAAGGTCAAAAAGAGTTTGAAGATAGCAAAAAACAGATAGCCGATGGTTGGGACGAACTGGAAAAAGGTTGGGACGAATTGGAAGATGCTTACGAAGAAATAAAAGATAGTTGGGATGAACTGGAAGAAGGAAAACAGGAGCTTACCGATGGAGAATCCGAGCTGGAAGAAAATGTATCTGAGTATGAAGAAAAAAAACAGGAAGCACTTGAGTTGATTGCAGATGCAAGACAGGAAATAGAAGACCTAAAAATGACGGAATGGTATATTTCTACGCGTGTTTCGTTAAGCGGATACAGTAATATTAAAACAGATGCAGGCTGTATTGAAGCAATTGGAGATGCATTCCCGATTATCTTTTTAACGATTGCAATTTTAATCAGTCTGACAACCATTTCCCGAATGGTAGAAGAAGACAGAGGATTGATTGGAACATATAAAGCATTAGGTTTTACGGATAAGGAAATCCGCAGAAAATATTTGGTGTATGCACTTCTTGCATGCTTCTTTGGCGGTATTTTAGGCGATTTTATGGGATTTGTGATATTGCCGAATATTATCTTTTATATATTTGGCGTTATGTATCAGCTTCCGGCTTATATCTTAAAATTTGATTTCCTTTATGGAATCGGTGGAGTGGTGCTGTTTATAGTTGGCATTGCCGGGGCATCCATTGCTTCATGTGAGGCAGAACTTTCCCATATGCCGGCAATGTTGATGAGACCGAAAGCACCAAAAAATGGTTCTAGAGTATTTTTGGAACGCATTACACCGATTTGGAGCAGGCTTTCTTTCTTAAACAAAGTGACTGCTCGAAATCTGTTCCGTTATAAAAAGCGTTTGTTTATGACACTATTTGGCATTGCAGGATGTACGGCACTTTTGCTTTGCGGATATACGATTAAAGATACCGTTACAGCCCTTATGCCTCTTCAATATGAGGAGACATATACATACGATGTAATGGCGGTGGCAGAAGATAATGAGAAGCTGCTTACATATTTAGAAGAAGATACGTCTATTCGTAAATATATGAATACATTGATTACGAATGTAAAACTTATCAACGAAGAAGGCAAAGAAGAAACAATTCAGTTGATTGTGCTGCCGGATAATGAGAAATTCCGTGGATTTATCAATTTGTATACAGAAGATAAAGAAAAATTGACATTAGGAGAAGATGATGTTTTTGCTACAATTAATGTAAGTAAGGTGCTAGGCTTTGAAAAAGGTGATTTCATTACGATTCAGACTTTAGAACTGGATTTGGAAGAAGTAGAAATAACGGAAGTTGTTATGAATTATCTTGGAAATAGCGTCTATATGACACAGGCAAAATATGAAGAATTGTTTGGAGCATTTGAACCAAACGGTGCGTTGATTCTTCTAAATGGAGATAAACAAAATGATTTTGCAACGGAACTTGCAGAAAAAGACGGAATTCTTTCTGCGATTGGAACAGATAGTTTGAAGGATGATTTTGAACCGGCATTCCAGATTATTAATTTAGTTGTGTATATCGTAATTATTTTAGCGGCAGCACTTGCTTTTGTTGTATTGTTTACATTGGCAACAACCAATATTTCAGAAAGAGAACGAGAGCTTGCTACAATTAAAGTGTTGGGATTTTATGACAAAGAAGTGCATTCTTATGTAAATAAAGAAACGCTTATTTTGACAAGTCTCGGTATTTTAATCGGGCTTCCGGCAGGAAATTTATTAGGTGCGTGGCTAATGTCTATTTTAAATATGCCCGCAATTTACTTTAAAGCAACGCTTTATCCAATCAGTTATGGAATTGCAGCGATTATGGCAATCAGTTTTGCGTTTATCGTAAACTTTATTACAGACAGGTCATTGGATGTGATTGACCCGGTAGAAGCGTTGAAGTCGATTGAGTAATTGATGCAGTACGACAAAAGAATGTAGTCTTTTACAGAATATATCATAATTATTCTATTTTGTGTGATAACATAGGTTTTTATTTTTATGTAGGGGTAAGATAAACAGGGTATAGGAAGCATTTTTTTACTTTCTATACCCCATGTGTACTTAAATTTTCATTATCGAACTCAAGTTATATTAGCAAGGTTAAATTTATTTCAAGGAAAGCCCATTCACTTTATCTGATGGATAGTTCATTTATGGATGGTATGTCTGTTATAAACGACAGCTATCAAAAATAAATAAATCAAATTTATTTTTTGCCTTTGCATAATCATCTAAGGATTGAATCGTATAAGCTACAGACAAAGCTCCCATGCCACGACAGAGGCGACGGGAAAGATTATCTGCATGTTTATGATTGAATGCAATAAAATCCGGTCTTCCCAAAAAGTTAAATATTAAAAAGGAAAGAGGAATGAAAAACGGGTTACGGGCATATTTCTTTTTGCGGAAAAATTCTTCCCCAAGCTGACCGCGAAGGATGTCAGGACGGTGCTTTCTGTACCACATCAAAGCAAATGGGTGGAAACATTCAATACAGTAAACACCCTTATAATTTTTCAAAACTTTATTTGCCAATTTACAAACCGTAGTCTGTGGAACATCCAGTTTAAATTCCAAAATAAAAGGAACTTTGCCATCGACTACTTTTAAAAATTCTTCAAAAGTAGGAATGGTTTCATTAGAAGAAAGCAGTTTGAATTGTCTCAATTCTTCTAATGTATAGTCCCATACTTTTCCTTCAACACCACACATTCTCTTTAAAGTAGCATCGTGGAAAATTATCAGTTTTTTATCTTTACTTAACTGAACATCCAATTCAATGCCATAGCCGGCATCAACAGCCTTTTTAAAAGCTAATAGAGAATTTTCCGGTGCATTGGAATTATTGTCAAATAAACCGCGGTGTGCATAATGCACATTGCAAAATGGAGTGCGGTCAGGTTTGTTTGTCATACGTGGTGCTATCATAAAAAGATATAATAGCGATAATGGAAATAAAATAATAAAAATGATACCTAAGATATGCATAAAATTGTTAGGTTGCAAAACTCCATTGGATTCAAGTAGAGAGCGTTGTAACCATTCTCCTTTCTATTTAGAAACTTCTACTGTTATATTATAAATCCTAAAATGAAAAAATTTAATTCTGTTACCATTATAACATGATATTGGAATGTTGGAAAGAAGAACGGCACTCCTTCCACTACCTAAATGTAGTGAAAGAGTTACTTTTCAGACCCATGCCAATCACTACGCTGATTGGCGTGGAGAGAACAC
>CALAST010000061.1 GCA_937889225.1 uncultured Lachnobacterium sp.
TAAAAATAAATCAATTTGGAAAATTAAAAAATAAAGAAATAAATTTAGAAAATAATATTAATTTAATATATGGAAAAAATGAATCAGGGAAAACTACTTTGTTAAAATTTATTTCTTCTATGTTTTATGGAGTATCAAAAAATAAAAATGGAAAAGAAATATCAGATTTTGAAAAATACAAACCATGGAATGGAGAAGAATTTTCTGGGAAAATAAAATATGAATTAGATAATAAAACAGTAATAGCATATATGCCAACATGGAGAGGATCTGTAAGAGAGGTAGATATAGAGACTCAAATAGAGGTAGCTCAAAAACATATAAAAGAAAAAGCATATGAAATCGCAACACTATCCAAAAAATTAAGAGATGAAATACGTTCAAATAAGTTGTATTCGGATAATTTTGTGATCGGTATAGAAATGGGGCATTTGATAGAAAAAGTAAATAGAAATGTGCTGGCTGAAAAGGCAAAGGCAAATTTAGATGCTTTTATTGAAAAACTGAATGTAGAGATTATGGATAGCTCTCAGGTGGATGTTGAGCAAATATTTGATGATTATTTTTCTTATGCTGCACCTTTTGAAAATAATGAAAAGAAACGAAAAGAATTTCCAGATGCATTTATTGCAGCACAGTTTAGAAAACGATTTTCAAATAATGGTTAATCAAAATAATGTGAAACTGTCGCATAGAAAATTCATTTCGTAGGAGTTGCGTTGTAGGAGTTGCAAGTGACGTTGAAATAATTTGATAAAATAGGTTGAATTTATCCTAGATAAAGTGATATACTATCTATATAAAATAATGGAGGTGTTCATATGACAGTAGATACAAACACAATGGTTTCAATTACAGAAGCAAATCAGAACTTTTCAAAAGTTGCAAGATTAGTAGATGAGCTTGGCTCAGTTGTTATACTTAAGAATAATGCACCAAGATACTTGGTAATAGATTTTAGCAAAGCAGATGACAGTGCTGTAGCTAAGGATGAAGATGTGCTTGAAATTTCAAAAAGATTACTTGCACAGAATAAAGAGGCTTATGAGGTGCTTGCTAAATGAAAAGATTGAGCAAAGAGCAGATTTTGATGCTTCATTCGCAGCTTATTGAACAGACTGGCGGAACTGTTGGTGTAAGAGACTTCAATTTGTTGGAGTCTGCTATAGAGACTCCGTTTCAGGTATTTGGCGAAGAAGAGCTATATCCAACGATTCAAGCAAAAGGTACACGTCTGGGCTATGGTTTAATAAAGAATCATTGTATGTTGGATGGAAACAAGCGAATAGGAACACATGTGATGCTTGTGTTCTTTGCCTTAAATGGAATCGAATTACGATATACGCAAAAAGAATTGTATGAAATGGTTCTCGCAGTAGCAGATGGAAGTTTGGAATATGAAGATATGCTTAAGTGGGTACTAGAGCATCAAGAATAATTGTTGGGTAATAAAGCGTGCGTTCAATCTTTATAAAGGATTGAACGCAGGTGATTATTTGAATTTTACTGCGAGGTTATATTATGATTATTTTAATAACGGGAGCATCGCACACAGGCAAAACAATGCTTGCCCAGAAATTGCTTGAAAGATATAAATACCCATATTTATCAATAGACCATTTGAAAATGGGGTTAATCCGCAGCGAAAATACAGAACTCACACCAATGAGTGATGATAAGGATTTGACTGCGTACTTGTGGCCAGTTGTTCGTGAAATGATTAAAACTGCAATCGAAAACAAACAGAACTTGATTGTTGAAGGTTGTTACATTCCGTTTGATTGGCAAAAGGATTTTGGCAGTGAATATCTTGAAAGCATTAGATACTATTGCCTTATAATGAGTGAAAGATATATAAGAAATCATTTTACTGATATCAAAGACTATGCAAATACCATTGAAAAGCGTCTGGACGATGAGTGGTGTACTATGGGAAGTGTACTAGAAGATAATGCAGAAGTGCTATCCCTTGCACAAAAGCATAATGTGAACTATATACTTATTGACGACAAATATGAAATCAGCATTGATTTATAACGAATTTGATGTTGTAGGCAGGTAAATATGAAAAAAATTATTGTAATTGGTTGCCCTGGAAGCGGTAAGAGTACTTTTTCTAAGTCATTACATAAAATTACAGGCATACCGCTGTTTCATTTGGATATGCTGTTTTGGAATGCAGATAAAACTACTGTTGAAAAATCTGTTTTCCTTGAAAGATTATTAAAAGTAATTCGAAATTGTGAATGGATAATTGATGGCAATTATGGCTCTACAATGGAATTAAGGATGCAAGAGTGTGATACCATTGTTTTTCTCGATTATCCATTAAATGTTTGTCTTGACGGTATCAAGGAGAGAAAAGGGAAAGTACGAAGTGATATGCCTTGGATAGAATCAGATGAAGATGATGCAGAATTTGTTGAGTTCATAAAAAACTACAATTTACATAACAGACCGAAAGTAATGGAACTCTTGAATAGGTATTCTGACAAAAATATTTATATATTTTCAAATCGTACCCAAGCAGAAGAATTTTTAACTCAAATACAATGATAAATTTCAGTAATACAGAGAGTTGAATTTGTGGAGATGTAATATGGCTAATATAATTACATACTGTCGTATTTTGTGTAGCATACTTATGATGTTTTTTCATATGCCATCAACATCCTTTTTTATTTTGTATATGATTTGTGGGCTATCAGATGTGTTGGATGGAATTATTGCAAGAAAAACCAACACTGCCAGCGACTTTGGAGCGAGATTGGATACTATTGCTGATTTTATATTTGCAACGGTTTTGTTAATTAAAATATTATCTGGGATTGATGTTTCCATATGGCTATGGATTTGGATTATTACAATTGCAGGAATTAAAATTGCTAATATAATATTTGGAGTTGTTTGCACAAAAAGACTTATAGTAGAACATACTCTTTTAAATAAAATTACTGGGGTGTTATTATTTCTGTTACCTTTGACATTGTTTTGGGTGAACTTCAAATATAGTGCTATGGTGGTATGTGTTGTGGCAACATTTGCTGCAATTCAAGAAGGTTATTATATTAGAAAAGGACGAGAAATAGTTTAGTTTTTTAATAGAATTTTATTTCGTTGACATTAAATTTTTATTGTTTTATCATTTGAGCAGAGCAAGGCCTTACTCAAATAATGAAAGAATGAAAGAGGTAATTATGTATCACGGAAGATTTAAAAAGAGTCATTATGAAGCAGGGGATAATTGGGGCAGATTATTATATAATCATGGAAAAATAATCCGTAACAACCATACTTTTACAATTACGCAAGAAAGAAAAGAATTTGCTGAAAAGTGCCTGCCAATATATAAAAAATACTATCCTGAAGTATTAGAAGAAATCAAGGGATTGGCAGATGGACAAAATTGCTCTTGTGAAGATTTTTATACATTTTTATTAAGCATGTACTGTTTTGAATTCAACAATCATTGTACCTGTATAGCAGTTAACGATAAAAACAGTATTTTTTTGGGAAGAAACAGTGATTTTCTTGTATCTTTAGAAAAATTATATATGAACTGTTTGTATAATTTAGATAATGTATATGCTTTTAATGGTAACACAACAGCATTTATTGAAATGGAAGATGGAATAAATGAATATGGTTTGGCGGTAGGATTAACTTTTATTTATCCTACAGTAATAAAACCAGGGTTCAATGCAGGTATGCTGGTAAGGTATTTACTGGAAAAATGTAAAACCACGAATGAAGCATTAGCTGTGTTAAAAAGTATTCCTGTTGCGTCGCAACAGACATTAACTATAGCAGACAGAGAAGGCAATATAGTGGTTGTAGAGTGCAACTGTGAAGAAATGGAAATAATAAGGTCTTCCAATGATGAGGGCTTTGTAGTAGCTGCCAATGAATTTGTTTCAGATAAAATGAAGCTATATAACAATTATGAAGTTGACAGTTGGAAAGCCGAAGAAAGATACTCAGTTGCATATAACACTTTAAAAGAACACAAAGGTAGTTTTACATTTGATTTAATAAGGGATATTTTATCAGGGAAATATGGTTTTATGTGTCAATATGATAGAAAGACAGATGCCGATACAGTATGGTCTGTTATTTATAATATTAAAAACAACGAAATATGCAGAGTTGAGGGTAATCCCAAAAGAAAACCATTTAAAAAAGATATCCGATTAAAGTTCACAGAATAAATTATCTGATTATAATCAGAAAGATAAATTTCAGTTTGTCAGAGTGATAAATTCTAATTTATTGGAGATAAAAAAATAAATAATATCTCCCAATTATAAATTTATGTGGTATTATAAGAAAGATGTAACGGAACAACCTTAGACCGTTATAAAAAAATAAAGATTGAGTGGTAAAGTATTATGTATGACGTAAAATCATTAAAAGCAGAAGAATTTATTTCAGATGAAGAAATTTTAGACACATTGGCTTACGCAGATGCAAACAAAGACAATGTAGCCGTAATTGATGCTATTTTAGCAAAGGCGAGAGAACAAAAAGGGTTAACACATAGAGAAGCTTCCGTACTTCTTGCTTGTGAAATGGAAGATAAAGTGCAGGAAATGTATGAATTGGCAAGAAAGATAAAAGAAGATTACTATGGAAATCGTATTGTGATGTTTGCTCCGCTTTATTTGTCAAATTATTGTGTAAACGGATGCGTATATTGTCCGTATCATTTAAAAAATAAGCATATTGCAAGAAAAAAACTGACACAGGAAGAAGTGGCAAAAGAAGTCATCGCATTGCAGGATATGGGGCATAAACGTCTTGCGATTGAAGCAGGAGAAGACCCTATCAATAATCCGATTGAGTATATTTTGGAGTGTATTAAGACAATTTACAGTATCAAGCATAAAAATGGTGCGATTCGTCGTGTAAATGTCAACATTGCCGCAACAACCGTAGAAAATTATCGCAAGCTGCATGATGCGGGAATTGGTACATATATTTTGTTTCAGGAAACTTACAATAAAAAGAGTTATGAAGAATTGCATCCAACAGGTCCAAAACATGACTATGCGTACCATACAGAGGCAATGGATAGAGCGATGGAAGGTGGAATCGATGATGTTGGCTTAGGCGTATTGTTTGGTTTGGAATTATATCGTTACGAGTTTGCAGGTCTTTTGATGCATGCGGAACATTTAGAAGCAGTACATGGCGTAGGACCACATACGATTAGTGTACCACGTTTGAAACGTGCGGACGATATTGACCCGGATACATTTGATAATGGAATTGATGATGATACTTTTGCAAAAATTTGTGCATTAATCCGTATTTCCGTTCCATATACAGGTATGATTATTTCCACCAGAGAATCGCAGGCAGTTCGTGAAAAAGTATTGCCGCTTGGCGTATCGCAGATTAGCGGAGCATCCCGTACAAGCGTTGGTGGTTATGCAGAGCCGGAGACAGAAGAAGATGTTACATCTGCACAGTTTGATGTGAGTGATAACAGAACGTTAGATGAAGTCGTAAATTGGTTAATGAAACTTGGCTATATTCCAAGTTTTTGCACAGCTTGCTATCGTGAAGGCAGAACAGGCGACCGTTTTATGACACTTTGTAAAAATATGCAGATTTTAAATTGTTGTCATCCAAATGCATTGATGACATTGAAAGAATATTTGGAAGATTATGCAAGTGGGGAAACAAAAGAAATTGGTGCGAAGTTGATTGAACAGGAATTGGAAAATATTCCAAATCCAAAAGTGAAAAAAATTGCAGCAGAATATATTCAAAATATTGCGGAAGGAAAGAGAGATTTCCGTTTTTAACCAAATTAAAAAAGTCCACATTTTAAGTGTGTGAAGCACTAAATGGTGAGTAAGGGACACTTTTTTGTGTCAGATGAAGCTTTGCTTCATCTGACAAGCTACGATAGTAGCTATTTGGTTATGAGCAAGTAGCGAATGCGGATTGCGAATATTCGCTTGGATGAGGTGATATATGAGTTTAAATGAAACCCCAAGTGCAAATCGATTGCACATAGGCATTTTTGGAAAAGTAAATAGTGGAAAGTCTTCCTTTATTAATGTATTTACAGGTCAGGAAGTGTCTATCGTATCGGATGTAGCAGGGACAACGACTGATGTGGTGACAAAAGCGATGGAAGTATCGCCTTTAGGACCTTGTGTGTTCATTGATACTGCCGGATTTGATGATACCACCGTGTTAGGAGAATCACGAAAAGAAAAGACACGCCTTGCCGCTGAAAAATGCGATATTGCGATACTATTGTTTTCCTTTTCAGATTCAGATAATGTGGATACGTTAAAAGAAGATACTGTTGAGAAAAGATTTTTGGAAGAAAAAGAATGGTATGATTATTTTTCTCAAAAAAATATACCTGTGATATCTATTTTAAATAAGAGAGATGGAATAGCAGATGACGAAGCTAATAATGGAGTAAATGAGGATATATGCAACAAAGTACATAATAGTGTAGATGATTGCATATACGATGGCACAGATAGTGGCATATATGATAGTACAGATAATGGAACAAATGTTTGCATAGATAGTAATATAGTTAATGTCTGTGATAAAAAAAATAGTGGTATAGATAATAGAGGTGAGAATGAATTTGTTGAAGCCATCAAAAAAATGACAAAAGAAGCCCCACTTGTTATCAATGCAAAAACCGGCGAAGGAATGGAACATGTCAAAGAGGCTTTAGTAAGAAAAATGCCGAAAGATTTTGAACTGTCTTCCATTACAGGGGATTTGGTAACAGAATCGGATGTAGTTTTACTTGTTATGCCACAGGATATTCAAGCACCGAAGGGAAGATTGATTCTTCCGCAAGTACAAACGATACGTGACCTTTTGGATAAGAAATGTATTGTCCTATCCGTAACCACAGATAAAATGCAGCACGCATTGGAACAATTAAAGTATCCGCCAAAACTGATTATCACAGATTCACAAGTTTTTAAGACGGTATATGAATTAAAGCCGAAAGAAAGTATGCTCACATCTTTTTCCATATTGTTTGCAGCCTATAAAGGAGATTTACCTTATTATATAGAAGGTGCAAAAGCAATTGATAGGTTGACGGAACATTCTAAAGTTTTAATTGCGGAATGTTGCACACATGCACCATTATCAGAGGATATCGGGCGAGTGAAGATTCCAAATATGCTAAGAAAACGATTTGGAACAGGACTTACAGTAGATATGGTAAGCGGAACGGATTTCCCAAAGGATTTGACGGAGTATGACCTTATCATTCAATGCGGTGGTTGTATGTTTAACCGAAAATATGTGTTGAGTCGTATTGATAGGGCAAAAAAACAGTATGTTCCAATGACAAACTATGGGGTAACGATAGCACATCTGACAGGAATTTTGGATATGGTATCATTAGGTTAGGAACAAATAAGAACGTGAAACATAAAAAGGAGTTAGTGAAAAATGTCGAGTTGTTTGACTTTAAAAAAATCAAACTGTAAAAACTGTTATAAATGTATTCGCCATTGTCCTGTAAAGGCCATTCGTTTTTCCGGTAATCAGGCACATATCATAGAAAATGAATGTATTTTATGTGGACAATGTTTCGTTGTTTGTCCGCAGAATGCAAAGCAGATTGTAGATGGAACGGAGAAAGTAAAAGTATTTTTAAAGAATGAAGCCCCTGTAATTGTAAGTCTTGCTCCTTCCTTTATTGCCAATTATGAGGGCGTAGGCATAGATGCGATGCGTGAGGCTTTGCAGAAATTAGGATTTTATGATGTAGAAGAAACCGCAATTGGTGCGACGATTGTGAAGAATGAATATGAGAGGATGTTAAAGGAAGAAGAACATGATATCATTATTACTTCCTGTTGTCATACTGTCAATTTATTGATACAGAAATATTTTCCATCTGCGTTAGGGTATTTAGCAGATGTATTATCTCCGATGCAGGCACATTGTAAAGATATCAAAAGGAGATATCCAAACGCAAAAACCGTATTTATTGGTCCATGTCTGTCAAAAAAAGATGAGGCAGAATGTTATGAGGGGATTGTGGACGCGGTATTGACGTTTGAAGAATTGTCGACATGGTTGAAAGAAGAACATATTCAGTTAAAACAGGAAGTAAAAGAAAATTACGAGAGCCGTGCAAGGTTTTTTCCAACAACAGGCGGCATATTAAAAACAATGGCACAGAATGCACCTGGATATACGTATATGGCAATTGATGGTGTAGAACATTGCATGGAAGCACTCGAAGATATTGAAAGTGGAAAAGTACATAAATGTTTTATCGAAATGTCAGCATGCGTAGGCAGTTGTATCGGTGGTCCGGTTATGGAAAAATATCATAATTCTTCTCCAATTAAAGATTACGTTATCGTTGCGAATTTTGCAGGAGAAAAAGATTTTCCGATAGTACAGCCAAATGAATTAGAATTAAAGAAAGAATTTTCATATATCGAAAAAAGATTGCAGCAGCCAACAGAAGCAGAAATTTACAGCATTCTTCGCCAAATGGGTAAATTTAAGGAATCAGACGAATTAAATTGCGGCTCTTGTGGTTACAATACCTGTCGCGAAAAGGCAATTGCGGTTTGTCAGGGCAAGGCAGAGATTTCCATGTGTTTGCCATATTTAAAGCAAAAAGCAGAAAACTTTTCCGATGCAATCGTAAAAAATTCATCCAACGGAATTGTGGTATTGAATGAAAACTTAGAAGTACAGCAGGTGAATGAAGCCGCAATGAAGATGATGAATATTCGTTATAACTCTGATATTTTAGGAGAACCGGTCGTGCGAATTTTAGACCCGGTAGATTTTGTGGAAGTTTTGGACGCGGGAAACAGCATTATCAATAAAAGAGTTTACCTGGCAGAATACAATCGTTATGTGGTGCAGTCCATTGTGTATGATACAGAATTACATCTTTTAATTTGTAATATGCGTGATGTAACAGATGAAGAAATGGAACGAAAGAAAAAAGAAAATATCAGTCGTCAAACGGTAGAAGTTGCGGACAAAGTGGTGGATAAACAAATGCGTATTGTTCAGGAAATTGCATCGCTTTTGGGTGAGACTGCTGCGGAAACGAAAATTGCACTTTCAAAATTAAAGGAGTCAATTGCGGATGAATAATTTATGTGTAGATATCGGTTATAAAAGCATTAAGCATCATGGGGAAGAACTTTGTGGAGACCATGTGGAAATCGTAGAAGAAGATGAAAATTCCATTGTGATTGTGTTAGCAGATGGACTTGGAAGTGGTGTAAAAGCAAGTATTTTATCTACTTTAACTTCCAAAATTATTTCTACGATGCTTGCAGCAGGGCTTTCGATTGATGAATGTGTTTCTACTATGGCAGAGACACTACCTGTATGCTCGGTGCGTGGAGTAGCGTATTCGACATTTACGATTATGCACTTAATCGACAATGAGAGGATAGAGATTATTCAATATGATAATCCACATGTCATTATGTTGCGAGATGAAAAAAATTTTGACTATCCAAAAACGGAAATGACGATTGATGGGAAGAAAATCTATAAAACTTCCATACGTCTGCAGGAAAATGATATTTTTATTGCCATGAGTGATGGCTGTCCTCATGCAGGAAGAGGGAATACGTATAATTTTGGTTGGAAAAGAGAAGATATTATCAATTACATGGAAGTCATGGCGATGAATGGGCTTGCTGCCAAAAATTTGGCAACTATGTTAGTAGATGAATGCAACAAATTATATGGAGACGAACCGGCAGACGATGCAACTGCCTGCATTGCAAAAGTCCGTAAACGAGAGCCGATTAATTTACTATTTGGTCCACCTGCAAATCGGGATGATGAAAACCGCATGATGGCTTTATTTTTCTCGAAAGAAGGAAAACATGTTGTGTGTGGTGGCACAACATCCACGATTGCGGCAAAGTATTTAGGCAAAACCTTAGAACCTATGGCAAATGCGGAAAAAACAGATATTCCGCCTATGTCAAAAATTGAAGGGATAGACCTTGTAACCGAAGGCGTCGTTACGATGAATCGCGTGGTAGAATATGCCAAAGATTATTTGTCAGAAAACGAATTGTATGAAGAATGGTATTTTAAGAAAAATGGAGCAGCCTTGATTTGTCAGGTACTTTTTGAAGAAGCTACCGATATTAACTTTTATGTAGGAAAAGCAATTAATCCGGCACATCAAAATCCAAATCTTCCGATTAATTTTAATATTAAGATGAGTTTAGTAGAAGAATTGACGAGATGTTTGAAAGAGATGGGTAAACGGGTTAAGGTGAGTTATTTTTAATAGGATGTTGTGGTATAGTTTTTTTGTTTTTTGATTTTTACTTTGATTTTGTACTATCTTTTTGGTGCATTGTATTGAAAAGTTCGTGCAAATATTATATAATATAAATATAAAATGAAAGGAAAAGAATTTATATGGCAAAATCAACTACAACTAATATCAGTATACGTATGGATGCTGAATTAAAAGCTGCAGCAGAATCTTTATTTGAAGAACTTGGCATGAATCTTAGTACGGCATTCAATATTTTTGTTCGTCAATCCTTACGCGAAGGGGGAATTCCTTTTTTAATTTCCGAAGGTAGACCAAACAGAGAAACTGTTGCCGCAATGTTAGAGGCAGAAAGGATTGCAAAAGACCCATCCGTAAAAGGATACAACTCGGTAGATGAACTTTTTGCGGATTTAGATGCATGACAAAATATACGATTAAATCAACCACACAATTTAAAAAAGATTAGTTATCCGGTAACTGGATTGGGCATCGCGAATGTCATATTTTACCGGATTGGTTGCTTATTTATCGTATTGAAGAAAATGTTCTTATACTTATACTTACACTTTCACGTACAGGAACACACAGCGATCATTTTTTCTTTATGTTATTTATAGAAAAGATTTCATTTATTATATTAGAGGTTGTGCAGAAAAATAAAAGTATAAAGCGAGGAAATAATATGAAAAGAAAATTAGTTACGATGTGTTTTATTAGTTTAACAGTAATTATGCTAGTACAACATTGCATAAATAATAGTGAATTAAATTTTTAAAGGAATCCCTGCA
>CALAST010000062.1 GCA_937889225.1 uncultured Lachnobacterium sp.
GTAGCTATTCGGTTATGAGCAAGTAGCGAATGCGGATTGCGAATATCCGCTTGACTAGGGAAACGCTAGTGAAACAATAGAAATGGAAAAGAGAGTAAAATGGAACGAATTAAGAGTTTTCAAATTAACCATAACATTTTAGAACCGGGATTTTATATATCCAGAGAAGATGGGGATATTATTACCTATGATTTAAGAACAAGAAAACCGAATATGGGAGAATATATGGATAATGCAACCATGCATTCCTTAGAGCATATGTTTGCCACATATGCCCGTAATTCTTCCATCTCGGATAAAGTTATTTATTTTGGACCAATGGGCTGTCAGACCGGATTTTATTTTTTAGTAAAAGAGGTAGCACCAACAGTAGTATTTGAGAAAACAAAAGAAATATTGTCACAGATTTTGGCATATGAAGGCCCGGTATTTGGAGCATCTGCGATTGAATGTGGCAATTATGCGAATCTTTCTTTGGATTTGGCTAAGGAAGAAGCGAGAAAATACTTAGAAGTCTTAAATGCATGGGAAAATCCGGAATTCACTTATCCGGAATGAATGAAATGTTAGGATGATTTGGAGGAAAAGAAATGAAACTTGGTATTATTGGTGCAATGCAAATGGAAGTAGATAACTTAAAAGAAACACTTGAAAATCAGAGTGTAGAAGTTGTCAGCGGAATTTCATTTGTTAGCGGAAATATTGGTGAAGTGGAGGTTGTAGCAGCCGTTTGCGGCGTAGGGAAAGTATTTGCGGCAATCTGTGCAGAAGCTATGATTTTAAAATATAACCCGGATATGATTATCAATATTGGGGTTGCAGGAACTTTGACAAAAGATTTAAGCGTGTTGGATGTAGCTGTGGCATCTGATGTATTGCAGCATGACATGGATACATCCGCATTGGGAGACCCTGTTGGCTTGATTTCCGGCTTGAATCAGATTTTCTTCCCGGCAGATGAAAAAATGAAAAATCTGTTGTGTGAATGTTTGAAAGGCAAAGGCGTAAAGTATATTACAGGACCGATTGCAACTGGGGACTTGTTTATGCACGACCCGGAATATAAAGCGTTAGTAAGAGAACGTTTTGGTGCGATTGCAGCAGAAATGGAAGGCGGAAGTATTGGACATGTGTGTACGGTAAATCATGTGCCATTTGCAGTACTTCGTTCAATTTCTGATGGAGAAGGCGGAGCAATTGACTATCAAACATTTGCAGAAAAAGCAGCAATCGTATCGATTGAAGTTGTTTTAGAGTTTATTGAAAGAATGGGAAGTCTGTAATTCTTTTGGCATATGGATATGCATAAGGAAATAAAATAGAACTAAGAATATTTTTTCATGGATGCATATATGAAAATAAGAGCAACATTAGAACAAGTCGGAAAGATATTAAAAAAGTCACATAAGGAATCAAAAATCGGATTTTGGGCATTGGCACTTTTTGTATGTCTGGTTTTGGTAGCACGAGTGGGGGATGAAGTGGTAGCTGTCAGCAGTACATATGGGGATAAGGAATTGCCGATTTATTGTGTGGATACGGAAGAAAATAAGATTTCCATATCGTTTGATGCGGCCTGGGGTGCAGAAGACTTTTCGAAAATTATGGAGATTTTGGATAAGCATGAAGTAAAAACAACATTTTTTATGACAGGAGAATGGGTAGAGAAATATCCCGACTGTGTAAAAACGCTTGTAGAAAAAGGTCATGATTTAGGAAACCATAGTGCAACTCACCCGGATATGACAACGCTTTCGAAAGAAAAACAACGAGAGCAGATTTTGCAAGTACACAATGCAGTGAAAGAATTGACGGGGTATGAGATGGAGCTGTTTCGACCACCATATGGGGCTTATAATAATGAGGTAATACGTACTTGTTATGAAGTGAATTATTATCCGATACAATGGGATGTTGACAGTCTTGACTGGAAAGACTATGAACCGGAAAAAATTATTGATAATGTATGCAATCATAAATCACTAGGAGCCGGTTCTATCGTTCTTTGCCATAATGGAGCAAAATATACGGCACAGGCATTAGATGACATGCTTACTAAGTTAAAAAATCAAGGTTATGAAATTGTACCCATTTCTGAGTTGATTTTGCGAGAAAATTATCACATGGATGTGACGGGAATGCAGATAGCGGATGAATAGTAGTTATTCGGTTATGAGGATATAGCAGAAAAATTTTACGATTCTTTGCAGATGTTTTGGCTGTAAACTATGGCTTGGTAAAGCAAAATAATACATAAAAGTGAGCGTGTTGCAAGACATCGCTCACTTTTGGACTTTTAGAAGTATTACTTTTTTGTATTCTTATCATTTTCGTATTCTAATTTATCGAAATTGGATAAGCTCTAGAATACTATACATCTATATGTTAAAATAGGATAGCAGTGATAAGAATTCAAAATATGACAACTGAAAAGAGGTGTAGATATGCAAGTGAAATTTGAGATTTTAAAAGAAGGCGATACAGTTATAAATGTATGGGAAAACCATATCGCAGTAAAAAAAGAAACAGGAGAGATTGAAATTTATCATTTCTATCTGGATGAGGAAGGTTTT
The DNA here is from genome assembly GCA_937889225.1 of uncultured Lachnobacterium sp. Classification (GTDB taxonomy): domain Bacteria; phylum Bacillota; class Clostridia; order Lachnospirales; family Lachnospiraceae; genus Roseburia. Next base: position 2,574 of record CALAST010000062.1, read on the forward strand.
CCGAGACTCTCCGAGAATACAATTTTAGTTACGCATGGTGAGGGAAGTGTTTCTATGCAGGCAGAAGATAATACGATTGAAGTTACAACCTTTTAAGGAGAAATGAAGATGAAATGTTCAATTTGTGGTAAAGAAGGTCATAATGCAAGAACTTGTCCGAAAAAAGATGATAGTGAAGAACGTAATCAAGCTTTGTGGTTGAAATTTGAAAATTTGACGGAAGACGAAGCAGCCAAATTACAAGCAAAAATTATCAAAGATAAGTCCAAAATTGCACCAAAGGCAAGAGGAACGGCTGTAAAGGGTGATGTTCGGGAATTGCCGGGACGTATTCAGGGGGCTTTGAAACTTCTTGGAGGTGGAAAGAATGGCTCAAAAAAGAAATAGCAAGCATGTTCGTGCACAAAAAGAAGGGAAAAAACTGGACCAATATGTATGTTTTTTCTGTTTAAGACAATTTGAAGGCAATCATGGACATCATATTATGTTGTATAGCGAAGGAGGGCAAGCCTCTGTTCAAAATATGATTACCTTATGCCCGGAATGTCATCGGGAATATCATAGAGGAAAAATTAAGTTGGATATCACGCGATTTTGATAAAAGTAATTATGATCGTAAATAAAAAATGAAAGAGAAATACTGGGTGAATGAGCAGTTGGCATTTGTGAGAGAAATGATATAAGCAGGAAAAGAAAGATAGTAAGTGCTCCAAAAGATGACGTAGTGTAAATCGTCCTCTCCTCTGCTATACTTT
>CALAST010000063.1 GCA_937889225.1 uncultured Lachnobacterium sp.
CATAAGTCTACACCATCGGTTTATTTCTTGTCTGTTAACCTCTGTACAGTAACAAAAAATATGTAACAAAAAAGTTTCTTTTTTCTGTAAAATGAAGTCAACATGATTGTAGAAATATGTAAAATTGGATATAATAATACGGAAATTCAAATATTTATTTAACCGAAGCTACGATAGTAGTATAGTTTGGTTAAAAGATTTATAAAAAGAAATTTATGAATTAAGATAGTGGAAAAGAGGAAAATTATGGGATACATTCATTCGTTAGAAACATTTGGCACAGTAGACGGACCGGGAGTGCGGTTTGTTGTATTTTTTCAAGGCTGTCCAATGCGTTGTCAATATTGCCACAATCCCGATACATGGGAAAAAGCAGGCGGAAAAGAAATCACAGCAGAGGAAATTATTAAAAGGATAGAAAAAAATCGTTCATTTTATAAAACAGGTGGAATTACTGCAACAGGCGGAGAACCGCTTATGCAACCCGAATTTTTATTAGAGCTTTTCACAAAGGCAAAAGAAAAGAACATTCACACTTGTTTGGATACTTCAGGCATTACATTTCATGTTAATAAAGAGAGTGAGGCATTTCAACAAATCGAAAAAATTATGCAAGTCACAGACCTTGTGATGTTGGATATTAAACATATTGAGGATGAACCACATAAGAAATTAACCGCACATTCGAATGCAAATATTTTAGCATTTGCAAGATATTTAAATGAAATTGGAAAGCCGATGTGGGTTCGCCATGTTGTAGTGCCTAACATTACGTATAAGGAGGAAGAACTGCAAAAATTGGGTGAATTTTTGAAAACACTTTCCAATATAGAAAAACTCGAAGTGCTTCCTTATCATGCACTTGGAAAAGTGAAATATGAAAATTTAGGCATGGACTATGTATTAAAAGATACGCCACAGCTTAGCAAAAATCAGGCGAAAGCCGCAGAGATTTTGATAAAAAGGGCTTGGGGGAAAATGCTTTCCGAAGAAAATAAAAAATTTACAGGAAATACGTTAGAGGAACTTCAAAAACAGATACAAGAAGTACAAAAAAAGTAAAGGATTTTCGGTATTAAAGTTATATTTACTTATAATGAATAAAGTGTTTGTTGAACGTACAAGAAACCATCTTTACTTCAAATGTTTGAAGTATAAAGTATAGGTAATTGTGAAACCCAAAATGTAATTAATGTGGATAAGTCTTGAAATTTTAACGAAGTTATAGGCTTTATAGGGAACTAAATGAGAATGATTACAGTTTGCTAAATACTTAAAGAAGAAAAAATTGAGAGGATAGGAAAAAGAGATGCAAAATATATTAGTTGTTGTAGACATGCAAAATGATTTTATTGATGGAGCGTTAGGAACAAAAGAAGCTGTTGCAATTGTGCCCAATGTCTTGGAAAAGATTAAAAATTTTGAAGGAACCGTCCTGTTTACAAGAGATACCCATGGAGAAAACTATATGGATACGCAGGAAGGCAAAAACCTTCCTGTGCCGCATTGCATAAAGGGAAGTAAAGGTTGGGAAATTCGTGCGGAACTTGAAGTACTTCGCACAACCGAAGCGATTGACAAAGTAACTTTTGGTTCATCTGAGCTTCCAAAGAAACTAATTTCTTTAAATGAAGAGAATCCAATTGAAAGCATAACGTTTGTGGGACTTTGTACGGATATTTGCGTGATTTCCAATGTTATGGTTACAAAAACATTTTTGCCAGAGGTAGAAATTATTGTAGATGCTTCCTGTTGTGCAGGTGTAACACCACAAAGCCATAACAATGCCTTAGAAGCTATGAAAGTGTGTCAGGTGAAAATAGTATAATTGAATGAGTAAAGTGTGAGAATTGTACAAGTGAATTGTTTTTATCCAAACTCCATCTTATAAACTGTGATAGCAGTTATTTCATTATGAAATAAAGTGTGCTTTAGAGTTAGATGTTGTATGATATTTATAAGATTTATATGAATAAAAAATTGAGGAAATTATAGTTGAAGAATTTAGAAATTATATATGAAGATAATGACATCATTTTATGCCATAAACCGGCAGGTGTTGCAACGCAAACAAAGCGTTTAGGGCAGCAGGATATGGAAAGTTTACTGAAAAACTATCGTGTAAAAAAAGGTGAACCGCCCTATATTGGAGTTGTACATAGACTGGATCAACCGGTAGAAGGGATTATGGTATTTGCCAAAAATCAAAAATCTGCAAGTTCTTTATCCAAGCAGATACAAGGAAAAATGATTGGCAAATATTATTACGCAGTATCTGCATATAAGCCAAAAGAAGAAAAAGGTGTATTGGAAAATTATGTTATAACAGATAAAAAGACTAATTTTACACAGGTAGTGGAAGAAATGGAACCCTTTTCATCAAGTGCAAAACAAGCAAAATTAGAATATCGTGTTGTAAAATCAATGGAAGAAAAAACACTATTTGAAATTAAGCTCCATACAGGTCGCCAACATCAGATTCGTGTACAAATGGCACATATAGGTTGCCCGTTAATTGGAGATGAGAAATATGCTATAAAAACGAAAGAATCTAAGGGGAGAATAAGTAATGAAGGAGCGGGCGTTGATGTGCAAGTAGTGAGGAAGGATTATGAAAGTCCGCTTTATAATCATCATGGAAAAGCAAAAAAAATGCATGAAATGCTTGCACTATGTTCGTATCGCTTGCAATTTCAACATCCTGTGACAAAGAAACAGATGGATTTTTGTATTTCCCCTAAGGGAGAGATTTTTCAAGAGTTTGTATCAAAAATAAAATAAAAAGGAGGAAACTTATGCCATTACCAAAACAGCAAACTTATACAATAGATTATATTTATTCACTTCCGGATGGACAACGTGCGGAATTGATTGATGGTGTTATTTATGATATGTCACCACCAAGTGTTAGACATCAAAAAATTTCAAGGAGTCTTTGTGCAATTATTTACAATTATATTAAATCAAAGCATGGTTCATGCGAAGTATTACCGGCACCATTTGCGGTATTTTTAAATGCAGACGATAAAACTTATGTAGAACCGGATATTTCCGTAATTTGTGATAAAAACAAATTGAATGATAAAGGGTGTAATGGTGCTCCGGATTGGATTATAGAAATTGTATCACCAAGTAGTAAATCTATGGATTATTTTACAAAACTCTTTAAATATCGTGCAGCAGGTGTTAGAGAATATTGGATTGTAGACCCTTTAAAAAATCGAATTATGGTATATAATTTCAAAACAGATGATACTGAAACTTATACTTTTGCAGATTGTATAAAAGTTGGAATATACGAAGATTTCGAAATAGACTTTTCGAATTTGTAATTACAAATGCCCCTGAAAATTCTTATTATGAATTAGTTCCTCATAGAGTGTTTTTGACACATATAGAGTCGTTGATGCATGAGTATATCCATTCTCTTACACTTGCCTATGCACGCGAGGAGTTGTGGGCGGTAGAAGGAGTTGCAAGATATTTCTCTATTTATTATGATTATTATAGTATTGATTTTTTGAATGCGGATGCTAATTCACAAACTGATGTAGAATCTATGCGTTGGGTTCAAGAATATTTAGAGAAAATCAATCGTCCGATTGACATAATGACAGACTCTTTAGAATTATACAATATAGCTGTGTATAGCAGAAGTTGGGATGACCCGAATGATTCTTATACGGCAGGAGCATCGTTTATCGGTTATGTGATAAATTGTTATGGCGAAGAAACAGCCATTTATTATGCTTGTAAAAAAGATGGTGAATATGCTTCGCTTGATAAAACCTATGCACAACTTGTAGCAGAGTGGAATGATTATATTGAACAAAACTATTCTTCGTATAGTAAATTTTAGTAAGTTCAAAGTCTGATAAATATTCATAATCTGATTCGCTATGGTTAGCACGGAAATCAATTTTTTATGGTTTATACCCTTTTGAAAACTACATTCACTTATAAAAATTAATTTCTGTGGATTTTGAAAAATTAATATTTACAAATTAAAAGAATTTGCTATAATATAATTAAGTATAGAACAAATTTGATTTGTTGGACATTGTGGGTGTTCAATGTCATCTGACCCGGACTATATGGTTGTTATGGGTATTGTAGAACCTGCTAAGAGGGGAAATCTTAGTCGACACCAAAATTGAATATTTACCCTCATCCAATCAGGATGAGGGTTTTTTCGTAGGTGGTAGAAATATGGCAAAAATATATACCAAAGAGGATTTGTTGCACTTAAATCGAATATTTGCAAATCGACTTACAACAGGTGTGTTACAAGAATTTTATATAGATAATTTAACAAAAAATGTGTATACATATATGCTAAGTAATAATGAAACAATTCGTTTGGTTTTTGATTCAGACCAGTTCTGTCATTTGGCAGGTTTTTCTTATTTTGGGTATAATGGTATTGCAGGTTGGAATGCTTTGAAAAATAGAAATATATTGATTTCGCACTTACATGATATAGCAAATCACAAAAGAGAAGAAATTAGAATAACTAATTTTCCAAAAATTATAAACATATTGGAAACCCCAACGGTTTATTTGTATAAAAACACAGATATGAGATATCGTTCTGCTTATTTTGCTGTTTGGAATGATGATATCAGATATTATAAGTTAGGAATTGGAAAATCAACAAATGGCATGAATTATGGAGAAACGTTTCAAGTATCATTAATGAACTCAAAAGACAATCGAGAAATTGACCCTAATAATTTGCTTATAGTTACCCAAAAATTCCTTATACCAAGGGAAGTATTGTAATTGTTGAAATATTATAGGACAGGGCTTTTTTGATAATTCTGATAATTTTATATTATCTGAGCTACACGAAACTTGACAATTTATAGCCTTTTGGACTATCATAGTAAAATAATAAAAATGAACAAGCAACAAGTAGGAGATTTAGATATGGCAAAGGACAAAAAATTAGTAGAAGCCATTACTTCCATGGAGGAAGATTTTGCACAATGGTATACAGACGTTGTAAAAAAAGCAGAGCTTATGGATTATTCATCTGTAAAGGGATGTATGATTTTTAAGCCAAATGGCTATGCTATCTGGGAAAATATCCAGAAGCAGTTAGATGAAAGATTTAAAGCAACAGGCGTAGAAAATGTATATATGCCAATGTTTATTCCAGAGAGTCTTCTTCAAAAAGAAAAAGACCATGTAGAAGGATTTGCACCGGAAGTAGCATGGGTAACACATGGCGGAATGGAAGAATTACAGGAACGCTTATGCGTAAGACCGACTTCCGAAACCTTATTCTGTGAATTATTTGCAAATATTGTACAGTCTCACAGAGACTTACCAAAAGTATATAACCAATGGTGTTCCGTTGTACGTTGGGAAAAGACCACAAGACCATTTTTACGTTCTTCTGAATTTTTATGGCAGGAAGGTCATACCGTTCATGCAACAGCAGAAGAAGCTGAAGAAAGAACCGTACAGATGTTAAACTTATATGCAGATTTCTTAGAAGAAGTTTTGGCAATTCCGGTTGTAAAAGGACGTAAGACAGACAAAGAAAAATTTGCAGGTGCAGAAGCGACTTATACCATTGAAGCATTGATGCACGATGGAAAAGCACTTCAGTCTGGTACTTCTCATAACTTCGGTGATGGATTTGCAAAAGCATTTGGCATTCAGTACACAGACAAAGAAAATAAATTACAGTACTGCCATGAAACTTCATGGGGAATGTCTACCCGATTAATTGGTGCGATTATCATGGTACATGGCGATGATTCCGGTCTTGTGCTTCCACCAAGAGTAGCTCCAACACAGGTAATGGTAGTACCGATTCAGCAGCGTAAAGAAGGCGTTTTAGATAAAGCATACGATGTAAAAGAAAGCCTTTCCAAAGATTTTCGCGTAAAAATCGATGCAACCGATAAGAGTCCGGGATGGAAATTTGCAGAACAGGAAATTCAAGGAATCCCTGTTCGTGTAGAACTTGGACCAAAGGATATCGAAGCAAATCAATGTGTAGTTGTTCGTCGTGATACAAGAGAAAAGATTGTTGTAGCATTAGATGAATTAAATGAAAAGCTTGCTGAAATCTTAGAAAGCATGCAGGCAGATATGCTTGCAAGAGCAAAAGCATTCTTAAATGACCATATTTGTGATGCAAAAAATTATGCAGATTTTGTACAGAAAGCAGAAAGCAGAACAGGATTTATCCGTGGTATGTGGTGTGAAGATTTAGCTTGTGAGCTTAAGATTAAAGAAGATACCGGTGTAACAAGCCGTTGTATGCCGTTTGATGACCAAGAGCAAATTTCTAACGTTTGTGTATGCTGTGGAAAACCGGCTCATAAACTTGTTTATTGGGGCAAGGCATATTAGAGAATAAACAGTTTCGAACTGCCGAAAAATTGACAAATATGCGAACAAATTTATTAGATAAGCATGTTTGGTGATTTTTTGATTGGTCAAACGCCTCAAGTTGAGCAAAATCAGTTGCAGAGTAACTGGGATTCTGTTATACAGAATCCTATTTTGCGAAAGTTGGTAAGCGGTTCGAGTATGGGAGGACTTATGTTTCATTTACCGGAAGATGTAAAGTTTATTATTGATAGATTAACAGAATATGGTTATGAAGCCTATGCAGTAGGAGGGTGTGTGCGTGATACCCTCCTTTTCCGTACGCCCGGAGATTGGGACATTACGACTTCCGCAAAACCGGAGCAGGTAAAAGCGATTTTTTCTCATACGATTGATACAGGCATTGAGCATGGAACGGTAACGGTTATGCGAAATCATGTCGGTTATGAAGTCACGACATATCGCATTGATGGCGAATATGAAGATGCCAGACATCCGAAAGAAGTAACATTTACCGCAAGTTTGATTGAAGATTTAAAACGCCGTGATTTTACGATTAATGCCATGGCTTACAATGACAAGACAGGCTTGGTGGATGAATTTGACGGAAAAGGCGATTTGGAACGAAAAATCATTCGATGTGTCGGCAATCCAATGGAACGTTTTTCCGAAGATGCCCTTCGTATGCTTCGTGCCGTGCGTTTTGCCGCACAGCTTGGTTTTTCCATAGAAGAAAATACAAAAGAAGCGATTCGCAAATTAGCACCAACAATTGCAAAAGTAAGTGCGGAGCGAATTACAACAGAACTGATTAAGATACTTGTTTCCAACCATCCGGAAGAAATAAGAACGGCTTATGAATTAGGGCTTACTCATATCTTTTTGCCGGAATTTGACACTATGATGGAAACACCCCAAAATACAAAACATCATATGTATACGGTGGGGGAGCATACCATTACATCCATGAAGCATATTCCAGCGGACAAAGTGATGAGGCTTTCGATGTTGCTTCACGATATTGCAAAGCCGGAGTGTCATACGGTGGATGAAAAAGGAAGTCATTTTCACGGACATCCGCAAAAAGGTGTGGAAAAATCCAAAAAGATTATGCGAAGACTGAAATTGGATAATGACACAATTGATAAAGTAGTAAGAATGGTGCGTTACCATGATGAACGACCTGCACTTTCTCATCCGGCTAAAGTTCGAAAGCTCATTAGTGCCGTAGGGTCGGATTATTTTCCAATGCTTTTGGCAGTAAAAAAAGCAGATACATTAGCACAAAGCCTTTATTGCAGAGAAGAAAAACTGCATTATATTGATGAATTGGAAGCATTTTATCAAGATGTAATAGATAATGCCATTTGCGTGCAGAAAAAAGATTTAGCGGTAAACGGAAAAGATTTGATTGAGATGGGGATGAAGCAAGGGAAAGAACTAGGTTATGTACTTGAAGAATTATATCAGGCTGTTTTAAACGAACCTCAATTAAACAAGAAAGAAACATTACTAAAACTTGTAAATGTCCGCTTTGCAGCAGACGACTTCAATAAATAAGAAATGTTTAACCATAAAGGTTTATTTTATTTTTTATATGTTCATGCAGATGAAACAGAAATCGAAAAGTTAATAAAACAAGCGAATAAGTTGTTATCCCCTTTCATATGATAAACAGATAGTGAATCATATGGAGGGGATTTTTTTGTATAATCAGACAGAGACGATTTTAGAACAGTATGAGATAGAGATAAATCAGCTGATAAAAGGGAGAGGGGCATATATTTGTGACACACCAGACGGGAAAAAAATGCTAATGCCATTTCAAGGCTCGAAAGAGAGAGGGGCTTTTTTGAAAGAGTTTTTGGAAAATCTAAATAAAAAAGGTTTTTTGGCAGAACAGATTACGTTAAATAAAGATGGAGAAGCAGTTACGGAGGATGAGGCAACCGGGGAACGCTTTATCTTAAAGGATTACTATGAAGGAGTGGAAATGAAGACGACTTCATTAGAAGAAATGAAACAGGCAGTAAAACTGTTAGCTTCGTTTCATAAATATGCACAGCAGATAGCAGCACAGATGGGAGAAATTAACGTAAAGAAAGTCCCCCTTTATGATGTTAAGAACCGCCATTATAAGGAACTGATAAAGGTAAAAAACCATATTCGTACGAAACGCAAGAAGAATGAATTTGAACGCATTTACATGGAGAATTACAACAATATGCTGATAGGAGCAAAAAAATCCATTGATATGTTGGCAGGACAGGAAGATGCAAGTAAAACGGATATTTTTTGTCATGGGGATTTCAATCAGCATAATGTAATTTTTGATGGACAAAACTGGCGTATGATTCATTTTGAATCCCTAGTTTTAAGCAATTCTATGGGAGATTTGGCAAATTTTGTACGAAAGATGCTTGAAAAAAATAACTGGGATAAAGAATTAGGCGAACAGCTAATAAAGACATATGATGCAGAAAGAAAAATCAGCAAAGCAGAATATGAAACATTGTATGGACTTTTTTTATTTCCGGAAAAATTGTGGAAAGTGACAAACCATTATATGGGTTCGCATAAAGCATGGATATCAGGGAGGGATATCGAAAAGCTAAAAAAAGTTATTGAACAGGAAACACAAAAAGCAAAATTTATGGAAAAGCTGTTTTCATTTTTTTCGTAATCATGTATACTTTATCTGTAAGTGTTTTGAAGAGAATGTTACGAATTAAAAAAGTTTTGAAAGGAAAAGTGGAAGGTTCCTCATAATGAAAGAAAAATGCTAAAAATTTAGTTTTGTAGTGCTGTTTTTATGTATAGAGGAATTTCATAGCCTAAAAATTTTATGAAGGATAAGAACAAAAGAAGCATTTTATATTTGTTTGCCATTTTGTGTGCAGTTCTTTGTTTATGGGGCTGTACATCTGTACCAAAAGAGAAAAAGGAAAGTCAAAAAGAGCAGGTGCAGCATGAAGGGGAGAAAGAAAAGCAGTATTTAATTTTAGAGCATGATGCCGAAAATCAGATACTAAAAGTATATTCTTATGAAGATAGCGATGAATACAGCTATACATATGCCATGTCAACCTTATTTAAGGATAAGTATGATGACATAACAACAAGTGGAGATTTTTCCGTAGGAAAAGTGATTACGTTAGGAAAACAAGATAGCCTGGGATATTTGTTAGAAGTGAAGATAAGTCCTGAGGTTTGGAGTTATGAAAATATTAGCCGTTTTTCCATAGATGAGGAAAAAGGCGTATTTACAATTGCAGATACGAAATATGCCATTACAAATCAAACGATGGTATTTTCAAATGGAGAAAGAATCGCATGGGCGGATGTCTCAGAAAATGATACATTGACAGTCATTGGTGAGGAAAAAAAAGTCTTATCTGTTATGGTAACGAAAGGGCAGGGAACGCTTGCTCTTACAAATACGGAATTATTTGAGGAAAGCTTTATACAGCTAAATACGAATATTTTTGCTATTATTACAGAAAATATGGAAATGGAGCTTCCGGAAGGTAATTATACGTTAAAAGTAGCAAATGACGGATGGGGAGGAAGCTGTGAAATTGAAATTTTGCGTGGTGAGACAACAACCGTGGATTTGGATACTTTGAAAGGCGAAGGTTATAAAAAAGGACTTATTACATTTGAAACAGATACGGAAGGCGTAACAATTAAGATTGATGGCAAAACCATTGATATTTCCGAGCCGGTAGAACTTACCTATGGTATTCATTCGATTGTGGTAGAGGCAGAAGGGTATACTGCGTGGGAGAAATACTTAAATGTCAATTCCAAAGAGGCTACGATAGAGATTGAATTGGAAGAAGACGAGGAAGAAGAAACGGAGGAATCCGAAGAAACAGAACAAGATTCTGAGGATACACAAGAAAGCACTGAAGATTCGGAAGAAGTATTGGAAGAACTGTTAAGTGAGCTTTTGCAGAGCAATATTATAACTGGAAATTGAACATAGCACGTTTTCCTTGACAAATATAACAAAAAACAGTATATATATGTAGGTGGGTAATTCAAACGCAGAACAAGCAACGAATGCGGATTGTGAGTGTCTGCTTTACGGATTCACTTGGATTACGCATATACAAATTTTTTGGTTTTGACACAAATTCAACGTATTTTTATTGTTGAAGTGTAACTTTGCAGTAAAATGAAATAAAGGATATTTAATATCTTTTATTAAATATTCTACATTTGCTTCTTATAAGGCAGGCATTACGACCAAGAGATGGTAAGTCCGTTGCTCTGTGAATGCCAACCAAGAAACCATTACTACCAATCAAGGTAGAAAAGTGTGCTATCCTAATAAATATAGTTGTACACTTTTGAGTATATATAATTACATTTTTAAAAGGAGAATATTTGATATGAACAAGACAGAATTAGTTGCAGCTATGGCAGAAAAAGCAGGTCTTTCTAAAAAAGATGCTGAAGCAGCTTTAAAAGCTTTTACAGAAGTTGTTGCAGATGAATTAAAGAATGGTGGAAAAGTACAGTTAGTAGGATTTGGTACTTTTGAAGTTTCCGAAAGAGCAGAAAGAATCGGAAGAAACCCACAGACAGGTGAAGAAATGATTATTGCAGCTTCTAAAGCTCCAAAGTTTAAAGCAGGAAAAGCTTTAAAAGATTCTATAAACTAATTAATTATGAGATTAGATAAATTTTTAAAGGTGTCACGTATTATTAAAAGAAGAACCGTTGCAAATGAAGCCTGCGATGCAGGTCGTGTTATGGTAAATGATAAGCCGGCAAAAGCTTCTGTAAATGTAAAAGTCGGAGATATTATCGAAATTGCATTTGGACAAAAAACCGTAAAAGTAAGAGTTCTTGCTATTGCAGACACCACAAAAAAAGAAGAAGCAAAAGAATTATTTGAATATGTATCATAAATACCGAGACCTCCTAATATAGTAAATGTATAGGAGGTTTTTGTATGGAAGAAAAGATGATAAATAAATCCCATAAAGTGGTCATGACAAATCGAAAGGTAGGTTCTTTTACCGGAATTATTGATGTAATCTCGTTTGACGTGGCAGAAATTTTATTGGAGACAGAACTGGGAATGCTTCATGTGAAAGGAAAAGATTTGCATGTGAACCGACTGAATCTGGATAAGGGGGAAGTAGATATTGAAGGGATGATAGAAGGATTTTCCTACTCCCAGATTCCGGCAGTTACAAAAAATAAAGAGGGTATTTTTGGAAAAGTATTCGCCAGATAATTTTTTAGTTGAAATTGTTAAGAAAAGAAGTTACAATATATTGAAAGATATGAAGTATACAGAAAGGCTTGTTGCTGGAACATGATGGAGTCGTATTTGAACGCTTTATATTTGTGAAAGAAATTTGCAAGCAACAAATACAAGACTCAATGATATGTGATAGTAATATTAAGAGGGTACTTACATGAAAAATGGGAAACGAAAAAAAAGACATGACCCGGGAACCATAAGTATTATTGTTATCGTACTTATCTTCTTAAGTGTTATGTCAGTTCAAATTTACAGGCTAAAAGAAAAGGATGCAATCTATGCACAGCGTGAACAGAATCTCGAAGAACAGATTGCACAAGAATCAGAAAGAGAAAAAGAATTGGAAGAATTGGATTTATATACAAAATCCGTGGAATACATAAAAGATATGGCAAACAAGTTGGGACTTGTGTTCGAAAATGAGATTATTTTTAAGGAAAGCGGCGAATAAAAAGATTTCGCCGCTTTTTTTGACGAAAAGATGGCAAAAAACTACATGAGATTTTGACAAAGTATTTAAGGCAAGACCTCTATAATTGCAGGAAAATGGATTTGGAGGTTAAAAATGAAACGAAAGCTGGATGTAAAGAAAATCGGAAAAGTATTGGGAAAAGAAATATTAAAGGGAATGCTTGCCTTTTTGTGCTGTATGGCAGGGATACAGGGGTATTATCCTTTTGTGCCGTCCTATTTTGCAGTATATAGCTTAAAAGGATATGCGTCATTTGGTGTTGTAGCAGGCACGATGGCAGGAATGTATGCATTTATGGAGTTTCATGTAATGGTGCGTTACATATTTGTTCTTGCAGTAATTGCAATCGGAATACGTTTGTATTTATGGGCAAATCGGACATGCAGCAGTATGGTAGGCGGTTTTATTGCGGGCATGGCGGCGATTGCCATGAATTATGCAGGAACTGTGGGTTGGTTGGAAAACAAGCAGATTTTCTGGGCAAATATATTAGAGGGAATAGTCATTTTTATATTGACCATAGGAATGCATTATATATTTGGATTTCCGGTAAAAATAGGATATATGTTGACTATGGAACGTGGAAAGCAAAAAACAGGCAGGACAATGGCATTTGCCAGCGGTCCACGGGCAGAAAAAATGGAATCCTTTGCATATGCCGTAAACGGCTTGTCAGATGCCTTTATGGCAATGAGCAGACCAAAAGAAACGCCGGAAATGGAAGAAGTGAGTTTATTAGAGCAGGAATTGACAGGAAGGCTCTGTGCAGGGTGTGATGGCTGTGTCGTTTGTTGGAATGAAAACCGAATGCGAAGACAAGGTGGAATTCGGGCACTTCTTCATGCGGTTGTAAATCATACCCAAAAAGAAGAATTGATGGAATTACCCTATGTAGAGGGCTGTAAGCAGTATGAGGGAATGGTGGAGGAAGCCATACGTGCATTTGGAAGATTAGAGTTAAATCAGGCATGGTACAACCGCCTCTTGGAAAATCGTTATGTGATTGCTCAACAGCTTGATGCTATGGCAAATCTCGTAGAGAACTGGTCAAAAACAAGAGTGCTTTGTGACCAGAAATATAAAAGCACAAGAGCAGGAATTATATACGAAGCCAAAGAAAGCGGGCTTTTTGTGGAAAATCTGCATATTTACGAAGAAAATAAAAAACTATGCATTGAAGCAGATGTTTCGAGCAAATGGAATGGAGGAATTCCTGTCAAACATTATGTAAAAGCCGTAGAAAAGGCAGTACGAAAGCCGCTTCGGGCTGGAAAAGATACCAAAGGACTTTTGACACCGGATGCCGTGTCTGTGGTATTGTATGAGGATACCGGATATTATGTTTTACAGGGCATTGCATCGGAAAAGAAAAATGGTTCTTCTGTGACGGGGGATAGTTTTTCCTTTTTTTCTTTGGATGATGGGAATTACCATATTTGCATTTCGGATGGAATGGGTTCGGGGAGCCATGCAAGCCAGGAAAGCGAAATGGTGGTAGATTTGCTTCAAAAATTCATTGAAGCAGGATTTCGCAAGGAAACAGCCGTGAAACTAATGAATTCTGCAATGGTATTACAAGGGGAGGATAATTCGTTTTCCACATTGGATTATTCGGTCATTGATTTATATACAGGAAAAATGGAATTGATTAAAATCGGTGGTGCGGCAACATTTATCAAACGAAAATCGGAAGTAGAATGTATCGATAAAGGAACGCTTCCGGCAGGTGCGGATGTAAGACTTGAAGTAGAGAGTACGAAAACAACCTTGTATAATGGGGATTTTCTTGTAATGGTTACGGATGGTGTGTTAGAATATCTACATGTCAGAAATCCAAAGGAAACACTTTGCGATATCATTAATGAGATTCGAACCGATAATGCCGGAGCAATGGCAGAAGAAATTTTGCATAAAGTAATGCTTTATACAGGTGGCTATGCAATGGATGACATGACAATTTTAGTGACAGGGATTTGGGAGAAATAATGCTTCAAAGAGTACAAAAGCAAATGGAAGAATGGAATATGGCAAAGAAAGGCGATTGTATAGCAGCAGCTGTCTCAGGTGGTGCAGATTCAGTATGTCTGCTATTGCTTTTAAAGGAATTAGAACAGAGGATGGGATTTTCGTTGCATGTTGTCCACGTAGAGCATGGCATTCGTGGAAAAGAAAGTAAAGAAGATGCTTATTTTGTAGAAAACTTATGTAAAAAGTTAGAAATTCCGTGTGTGACATTTTGCGTAGATGCATGTTCCTATGCAAAAGAGCACAAAATTGGGTTAGAGGAAGCGGCACGTATGCTGCGTTATGCGAAATTTCGGGAGTATGCCTTAGAAAAACATGCAAAAATTGCCCTGGCACATCATATGGAGGACAATGCAGAAACCGTATTGTTTCAAATGCTGCGAGGAAGCTCGCTAGGGGGGCTTAGCGGGATTTTGCCGGTTCGAAAGGATGACGATGGCATCGTTTATATTCGCCCGATTCTAACAGTTCATAGAGGCGAAATAGAAGCATATTTAAAAGAATTAGGACAAACATTTTGTATAGATGCTACAAATTTGGAGAATGATTATAGCAGGAATTATTTGAGAAATATTGTGATGCCGCATTTGGAACAGATAAATAAGCAGGCAATTGGGCATATCAATAAAACAGCAGCGGCAGTTTCAGAAATTCGGGATTATATGGAGATGGAAGCACAAAAACAGATAGCGTTTTTGGTAGAAAAAAAAGAGGATAGATGGTGTTTAGATATAAAGAAACTGAGAGAGTTGCATCCTGCTTTGCAAAAGCAAGTTCTATATGAATTTATGGCAAAAGCCGCAGGCAGTAAAAAAGATATTTCCTCGGTTCATGTAGAAAGTCTTATAAATCTGGGAAATGCTCAATCAGGAAAACAAATGCATTTACCATATGGATTAACAGCGAAGAAAGAATATGACAATATTTTTTTATATAAAGATGAGAAACAAAAAGATTTAAAAACACAAATTGGTTTGAACGAAATTAAAATTTCCAAAGAAATGCTGTGTGCGTGTGCAGAGAGTGGAAAGCAAATTCATATTCCATTGGGAGAAAATGGAGAGAAAATTACCTTGAAAGTATGCCAAAATACAATGGAAATCGAGAAAATTCCGAAAAAAACATATACGAAATGGCTGGATTATGATAAGATAAAACAAGGTTTTTGTATACGAACGCGGCAAAGTGGGGATTATTTCATTAGTGATGTAGCTGGTCGCAGAAAAAAACTCAAGCAATATTTTATTGATGAAAAGATTCCTGTCCACAAACGAAACAGTATGTGGCTTTTGGCACAAGACTCACAGATAGTTTGGATTGTGGGCGGACGTATCAGCGAACATGTGAAAGTAACGGAAGATACAAAAACAATAATAGAGATTGATTACAATGGAGGAATGTAAAATGAGTTACGCACAGGAACACAATGTATCCGTATATTTAACGGAAGAACAAATCAGCAAGCGTGTAGCAGAAATGGGTGCAGAAATCACCGAACGTTTTAAGGGAGAATCCGTATACCTGATTTGCATTTTAAGAGGTTCTGTTTTCTTTGCGACAGAATTGGCAAAACGAATCGACCTTCCAACCGTGATTGATTTTATGACAGTTTCCAGCTATGGTGCTCAGACAAAATCATCAGGTGTTATTAATGTAAAACAGGATTTGGAAGGTTCTATTGAAGGTGAAAATGTTATTGTAGTAGAAGACATTATCGATTCCGGAAATACCTTAAGCCGTTTGTTGCAGTTATTTGAAAGCAGAAATCCAAAGACACTTACTTTATGTACGTTATTAGATAAGCCGGAAAGACGTGTAGTAAAAGATATTAAAGTCGATTATACGGGATTTGTAGTACCGGATAAGTTTATCGTAGGATATGGTCTGGATTGGGATCAGAGATTTCGTAATCTTCCGTACATTGGTTTTGTGGAAACGGAATAAAGGAGAAGCAGTAAATTGAATACAAAAAAAAGAAATATTGGTTTTCCGGGGTTTGGAACGTATGCAATGTTTATTTTGCTTGTCGTGTTATTATGGTATACGATGACAGGAAATAATGGTACAGGCTCTTGGACAAAGGCAGAGTTTGAAGCGGCTCTGGCAAATGAAAATGTGGTAAGCGTAGTAGTAAATCAAAACAGGGAAATTCCAACAGGAAGCGTGCAGGTGCTTTTGAAGGATGAGAGCAAAAAAACACTCTATACTTCTGATGTAAATGAAATTCAGGAGTTAATGGATTCTTATGAATTTACCAGTTATGTCTGCAAGAATGTTCCGCAGGAAAACTGGCTTATGACATTGCTTCCGTATCTTTTGATTTTTGGAGCATTTTTTATTCTTTTTGTGATAATGAATAATAATTCGGCAGCTCAAAGTGGCGGCAGCAAAATGATGAATTTTGGAAAAAGCCGAGCAAAGCTGTCTACGGATGAACATAAAAAAGTCACTTTCGCAAATGTAGCAGGTCTTCATGAAGAAAAAGAAGAATTGGAAGAAATTGTAGATTTCTTAAAAGCACCAAGCAAATATACGCAGTTAGGTGCAAGAATTCCAAAAGGTGTCCTTTTGGTAGGACCTCCGGGAACCGGTAAAACGTTGCTTGCAAAAGCAGTTGCAGGGGAAGCGGGCGTTCCATTCTTTACGATTTCCGGTTCGGACTTTGTGGAAATGTTTGTCGGTGTCGGTGCATCGCGTGTAAGAGATTTATTTGAAGATGCCAAGAAAAATGCACCTTGTATCGTGTTTATTGATGAGATTGATGCCGTAGCAAGACGTCGTGGAACAGGTATGGGTGGCGGACATGATGAACGTGAACAGACCTTGAACCAGATGCTCGTAGAAATGGACGGATTTGGTGTAAATGAAGGTATTATCGTTATGGCGGCAACCAACCGTGTCGATATCTTAGACCCTGCAATTATGCGTCCGGGGCGTTTTGATAGAAAAATCGTAGTAGGCAGACCGGATGTTGGCGGACGTGAAGAAATTTTAAATGTCCATGCAAAAAATAAGCCGCTTGGAGATGATGTGGACTTAAAACAGGTTGCACAGACAACTGCCGGATTTACAGGGGCAGATTTGGAAAACCTTTTAAATGAAGCAGCAATTGCTACAGCAAGAGAAAACCGTGGTTTTATTACACAGGCGGATATCCGTAAATCCTTTGTAAAAGTCGGCATTGGTGCGGAAAAGAAAAGCCGTATCATTTCTGAGAAAGAAAGACGTATTACAGCCTACCATGAGGCAGGTCATGCGATTTTATTCCATCTTTTGCCGGATGTAGGACCGGTATATACCGTATCCATTATTCCAACAGGAGCAGGAGCTGCCGGTTATACCATGCCACTGCCTGAAAAAGATGAAATGTTTAACTCTAAAGGGCGCATGATTCAGCAGATTATTGTAGGACTTGGCGGACGCGTTGCGGAGGAACTTATTTTTGATGATGTAACTACAGGTGCCTCACAGGATATCAAGCAATGCACAAGGCTTGCAAAAGACATGGTAACAAAATATGGTATGTCAGAAAATGTAGGTCTTATTTGTTACAGCGATGATGACAATGAAGTCTTTATCGGACGTGACCTTGCTCATACAAGAGGCTATAGCGAAGGCATTGCAAGTGCGATTGATATGGAAGTAAAACGTATCATTGATGATGCTTATGCAAAAGCAAAAGAGATGATTTTAGAAAAACGCGATGTATTAGAGAGCTGTGCACAGCTTCTTTTGGAAAAAGAAAAGATTTCCAGAGAGGAATTTGAAGCATTGTTTGAAGAAAATGAGAAAAAAGAAAGCATTAGCCTTAAGAAAATAACAGATTAAATATTTGGAAAAATATTCCGAAAATATACGAAAACAAAAACCGAGTCAAAAAACTCGGTTTTTTCGTGCATATTTTTCGGTTTTTTGGAAAAACTAAAATTAGAAGGTATAAAAATGCACAAAAAAAATTGAAAACTTTTATGAAGTTTGTGCACACTTATTGTGAGGAAAGTGCTATTATAATCCATGTAAAAACCCCCCAATACATTATATATAGTTTTTACTAACCCCATAGTAAAAA
>CALAST010000064.1 GCA_937889225.1 uncultured Lachnobacterium sp.
GAATTTGTATCACTATCTTCCTTATTTAAAATACCGTCTGTTTCCTGCTCTTTCGTACTTTCATCCGGTACTGCACTCTCTACAATCGCATTATTCTGTGGTAAGGTCTGCATCGTATCCGATGTGACATTCAGTAAATCCCTTTCGCTTACTTCTGTTAAAAAGTACACTTTTTCACTTCCCCGGATTTATCA
The DNA here is from genome assembly GCA_937889225.1 of uncultured Lachnobacterium sp. GTDB lineage: Bacteria > Bacillota > Clostridia > Lachnospirales > Lachnospiraceae > Roseburia. The sequence goes on from CALAST010000064.1 coordinate 195, forward strand.
ATCACAAGATAAAATACCTTTTCCGTATTAGTTTTTATGGTATAAAACTCTTTTTTGCTTTCATCTACATACTCGATTACCTCTGCCTGTGCATCCGAAGGCGGAGTCGGTGTCGCATTTTCCGGCAGAATTGTTTCCTCTTTTTCTTCTTCGGTACGATAATAAATATTTTTTGTCTTATAAACATCCGACATGTTTCCAGCCATGTCAATTGCCTGTATGGTAAAATATTCATATCCGGTATCAAATTCCTGCAAACGTACATTTAATATGCCATTTGTCAGTTCCGTAAATTCATATCCGTTTACATAAACTGCCTTAACTCCTGAATCGCTGTCCATTGCCTGCACGGAAAGAAGTCCACCATTTACCGCCGCATTTAAAACCGGCTTTGTCTTATCAAAACAAGTGATGTAGCGTGTTTTCTCATAAGTTGCTCCATTTTTATCCGTAACCATCACATATACACTACAGTTTTCGGAAACTACAAAACGCAAATCATCCGTAATGTCCATCCAGTTTCCGTTTTTGCTGATTTTCACTTTTACGGAATCCATTACAAAATTTTCCGTCGCAAGCGTATCTTCTGCAGATACGGATACAGCTGCCTCATCTTTATGCCAGCCTGCCTGTGGCTCAATCGTAATTTTCACATCCGGTGCGATATATTCCGTATCATCCTTTCCCTGTGTATCTTCCGCTGTTTCTGTATTTTCCGAGTTTTCACTATTCTCTGATTCTGTAGAGAGTGTGTGTTCCAAACTCTCACTATTCTCTGTTTCTGTGGATAGTGTATTTTTCACATTCTCACTATTTTCTACTTCTTCAGACTGTGTAGTTTCAGAACTTTCACTCACCTCTGCTTCCATTGACAATGCATGCACCAAATCCTCTGCTTGGAATTTTTCCATTTCCTGCCGTTCTTCTAATTGCTTATTTTGCATACTTTCTGTTTCTGCATATGTTTCAGCAATTACCGACACCTCTGGTTCAGATTCTGTGATACCCGCATATGCACACATTTGATGCTCTACTACAAATGATGACACGCCAAGCAGTATCGCAAAGAGTAACACCATTCCGCCTCGAATCCCCTGCATGATTTTCCTGTCTTTCATCTTTGCTTCATTTTCTCTCACAGCCTTTTTATATCCATAAGGCTGCTTTTTTCTTTTAATTTTAATCTTCCATGGTTTTATCTTAATTTTCATTCTTCTATTGTTTCCTCACTTTCAGAAGTTACTATTTCTATGAAAAGCGGCACCGGAATTTCATATGTTCCGATACCATTCTGCAATAATTCTACTGCCCCTACCGACACTTGAAGTTCTTCAGTATCACATTCTTCCATTCTATTATTTTGCATAAAATCTGCATTTTCCTGAAGCTGTGCCGAACTACAAGAATACTCCGTACTTCCTGAAATATTCATGTTCAAACAATCCGAAATATCAACTGTTTCTGTTCCCTTTCGAGCAGTTCCATACTCTTGTGCATTTTCGTCTATACTGATACGAATTCCGGTATAGGCATTTCCAAGTCTTCCATAGGCATAAATACTTTCACTTCCTGCATATGTCATATGTTCTGCATCCAAAGTTAATGCTATTTCAACCGGAATGGATAAATACAATTCGTAGGTTAAATCCGCTTCTTCCAAATCCACTACTTCATAACCACACACCGAACAATGCTTAAAAACTTCTATATTATATGTACCGGTTTCTTCATCATAGAGTACGTCCCCATACCCGTCCTGTATCAGATATTCCTTACATAACCACTCAATCTGTTCTGCTCCATTTTCAAAGTAAGTTTTTAAGTCACTGTTATAATGAATATACAAATTCTCGGAAGCCGGAAGATATGATGTTTTGAATGTCTGTGTTTTATGCATATCATCTGTTGTAATTGCATAGACATAGCAGTCTGTAAATGCATTACTCCTTAACAGATAATTATCCAAAAATGTGACATTTTCTCCAACTAAAAAGGTAGTGATATCCGCTGAACGAAATGGGCCATACGTTCCGGTTTTTGGCGAATCCATTCCTGCCGCTATTGCATTGTAAAACACTTTTCCAATCGTGTTATAGGTAAATGCAAGGCTTTTTCCGGACATATCCGTAACAAATGCACTTACATTTTCTGCTATGATAAGTTCCCCAATGGAAATATACGAACTGCAAAATGCCGATGCTCCCACACTTTCTGCTGTAATGGTAAGGCGTTCTAATGTCATTTCTGCATCCTGAAAGATATAATTCGGAATGGATTTTACATTCTCAGAAATTTCCAATATGTTTATTTCACTTCTCATAAACGGACTTTCCACATCAGACGTACTGGTCATACTGGCAACATCATTGGTAAGTACAAGTACTTCCGGCAGAAAACGAAGTGTCCCAATCTGGCTATATGCAAACTGCATATAGTCGTGAGAAGCTGTTGTACTGAAATAAGATTCCGAAAACATTTCCACATTTTCTCCAATCGTAAGTGTTCCTATCGAAATAGCAGAACCGGAAAACGCATTTGACCCGATTTCTTTTACATTTAATGTTAAACTTTCCAAATTTATTTTTGCTTCATCAAACAGATACTCTGGAAGGATTTCTACTTGTTCTCCAATTACCACATCTCCAATCTCTGCTTTGTGGAACATTCCATACACGGAAAATATACTGTTCTTTCCTGCCACATATGATAATTCTGCAAACTTGGCATTGTAACATACTGTGCCTACACTCGTTTCAGCAAACTGGTTGTACTCATGGATATGGTGGTACTGTAATAGGATTCTTCAAAAATTTCCACATCTTCCCCTATCGTCAATGTACCAATGGAAATATCCGGCCCCGAAAATGCATATGCGCCAATCTGCTTTACATTTACATGTAATTCCTCCAATGACATTTCTGCACTGTCAAACAGATATTCCGGAAGACTCTCTACATACTCGCCAATAGTAAGCGTTCCGATTTTCGCCTGCCGAAACATTCCATACACAGTTTCAACGGAGGCTGTTCCTACTACATGTGACAATTCTGTCGCTTTTGCTTCGTAACAAACCTTATCTATGGTTACTGCCGCAAACTGGTTATACTCATGTGACGTTGCTGTGCTGTAATACGATTCTGCAAAAATTTCCACATCTTCTCCAACCGTAAGTGTTCCGATGGAAATATCGGCTCCTGAAAATGCACTTGCTCCGATTTCCTTTACGTTTACATACAGTTCTTCCACGGACATTTTTGCACTATCAAACAGATACTCCGGAAGGCTCTCTACATTTTCTCCGATGGTAAGTGTTCTGATTTCTGCTTGTCGGAACATTCCATATACCGTAGTTATCGTTCCTTTCTCTTGTGTATAAGAAAGTTTCACATCCGGTGCTTCATATATCAAATTTTCTACTTTTATCGCAGAAAACTGTTCGTAGTAATGATTGATTGCCGTACTGTAATAGGATTCTGCAAATGTCTGCACCTCACTTCCAATCACAAGTGTTCCAAAAGAAATCTTTGTACCGCTGAACGCATACGCACCAAGTTCCTGCACATGCAGTTCCAATCTCTCCATGGAAAGCAATGAATTTTGGAAAAGCAATTCTGCAATCACACTTACATTTTCTCCAATGATAAGTTCCCCAAGCTCTGCTCCATGAAACGGACCATCAAAATCCACAGCTGCCGAAGTCGGCATTTTATATCCCAGTTGCGTTGTTCTTGCAAGCAGAGTAACACAATCAATTTCAGCATCTCCAAACTGTTTATAATGGTGATGGACTGCAGTAGAATATGGTGATTCCTCAAAAGTTGTAACACTTTCCTCCAGTATCAGATTTTCGATATGTATGTTTTCCCCATAAAATGCCATTGCTCCAATCACAGGAACAGACAAAGTCAACTCATCCATTTGCAGGATTGCTCCACAAAACAAAAACTCTGGAATACGCTCTACATTTTCATGAAATATGACTGTCCCGATTTGCGAACCGGCAAATATTCCATGCACATCCGGATGCAAAGTAGTCTCCTGTGGAATGATCATTTCAAAATCTGCTACTTCCACAATCAGAGTTTCTATCGTACAATCTCCAAACTGTTTCCATATATGACCGGTTGCCGTTTCCACATATCCGGAAAAACTTTTTATTCCCTCTGCCAAAGTAAGCGTTCCAATGAAAAGACCTTGAAACGCATTTGCTCCAACGGATGCACAAGTAATCGTGAGTTCCGGAATCATTATTTCAGGATTGCTAATTACACAGTTTTTGTCATTTTCTACAGAAGCTACCACATATCCGTCCAGCTCTGCCGGTATCGTCAATGCACTTCCCAAAAGTGTAATTTCAAAAATAACTGCCTGCCCGTTTTCATCCAAGCGATAAGTAAATACATTTCCCAATTCATCCATATGGGTATAAGTAACGACTTCTGTGGATTCTTCTGTTATTGCCTCTGTTTTGGATAACATCTCAATCCCTGCAACTTCCATCTGTCCTATGTTTTCTGATTGCATGGTATTCTCTGTTTCCAAAGTTTGCTCTGTCTCTGAAATTTGTTCGATTTCGGTATTTTGCTCCGTTTCTAAATTTTGTCGTTTGGCACTTTCTTTCTCTGTATCTGAACTTTGCTCCACTTCACTATTTTGTTCTGTCTCTAAACTTTGTTCTGTTTCGCTATTCTGCTCGATTTCTAAGTTTTGTCCTTCGGCACTTTCTTTCTCCGTATCTAAACTTTGCTCCACCTCACTATTTTGTTCAGCATCCAAACTTTGTTCCGTTTCATTATTTTGCTCTGCTTCCAAAACTATCTCTGTTTCGCTATTCTGCTCCACTTCTTCAGTCTGCTCATTTTCCAACTCCTGATTGCTTTCGGTATCCGATTCATTTTCTGTATTGTGTTTCTTTTTAGTATTGACCTCTATTTCTGTGCTTTCTTCTACTGTCACATTTTCTCCCATTTCTGCAGCCTGTACGGATATCGGACTAAGAAACTCTAACAGAAAACCAAATGACAGCATGAAGCACAACAGAGAGCGATAAATCGCTCCCCGTTGCCTTTTCTTCCCATAAAATTTTTTTCTTTTTTTCATAGGCTGTTATCCTACTGCACATCTTCAAATGAAATCACAATCGGTACGTTTGTGTAATAACCCCCCACTCCATAAATTGGAAGCATTCCCTCAATAGAAACAGAAAGAACTGCCTTATGCTCCACATCTTTGCTTTCTTTCATATTCATATAATTTGCAAGTGTCTGCTCTGCTGTAAATGTTCCACTACTCAAAGTTTCTGTTACACTTCCATTGTAAAAATCATTATCAAATAATACCGCTTCTGTATCTGCATTTTTCTTGAAATATACATTTCCATAATCTGCATCCTGATCATTTACTGCCACGGAAAGCATGGTCTTTTCTTCCATCAGTCCGTATGCATACACCACATCTTCTCCGGTAAAGTTTTTATCTTCATCCAACTCTAAAGAAATCGATGTCGGAATGGAAAGTACAAGATTCAAACCGAGTTCTTCCAAATCTGCTTCTGTTACATCCGCAGAAGCAATTACGTTTGCTGTATCCCCATCGTTTGGCTTTATGGTTGTTGTTTCTGCAAGGGTAGTCATTGGTAAAGATGCCATAAGTACCATCATTGTCAGCATTGCTGTGATTACATTCTTTTTCATGTTCATTTCTCCATTTCGTTTTTTATTTTTTAATTTGGCATATTTTAATAACAGAAAACAAGCGGATATTCGCAATCCGCATTCGCTACTTGCTCATAGCCAAATAACCGCTTTGCGGTTTATCTACTCTGCATGGTTCTCCGTAATCTGCTCTCGTTGTCGCTTCGCTCCTAGAGAGCAGAACTGCGAACGCAAGTTGGGGCTTGTAATCCCCAACCGATACAAGAAACTCCCCTTAGCCACCACTTAATGCTCTACGCATTTGAAGTGAGGGATTTTCTTGATTTGGTTAAACTGTTACCTATTTTATATGCTTATCGCAATTCCGTGTTTTCTTCCAAATTTTCATCCACACGGTCTGCTTCTAAACATCTGCTATTTTGTTGCACTTGTAATAAACTATTTTCTCTTTCTTCTGCTTTTAAAAGCAGTTTTCGATTTTCTGCTTTATGTTCTTCCAACATTTCCCCAAGCTCTTCCGGAGAAATTTTAAATTTCTCCAAAATAGCCATTGCTTCTTCTTTTTCCTTTTCACGAATGTATTCTACCAATTCGCTTTCTCTCTTTTGTGCTTTCGCTATTTTCTCTCGGTTTTTCTTTAATTCCTGTATTGCTTTTTCCTTTGTCAATTCCTCACCTGCCTTTTTCCTCACTCAAAACATTCACTATTCACTCGTACCTTATAAATAGCAATAATTTATTGATACACCTAACAGATACCATGTAAACCTCTGACATAGTGAATATTTCTAATTCACTATTGTTACTTACTCATAAACATATGAATTTCGTTATTTTTCTTATTTGCTATTCCTCTGCAAAATAAAATATTGGATTATAATACTCCCCATCTATCAGAAGTTCCAAATGTAAGTGGTTTCCAGTGCTGATTCCAGTACTTCCTACAGTTCCGATGATTGTTCCTGCTTCTACTTCCATATCCACAGAAACATGGATTTCTTTTATATGGGCATATTTTGTAACAACACCATCTTCGCCTTCAATTACTACATAATTTCCATACGAATTGCTGTATTGTGCTGTGACAATTTTTCCATTATGTGCTGCATAAATTGGTGTTCCCTCCGGCATGGCAATATCGAGTCCCCTGTGAAGCTGTCGCTCTTTTGAAATAGGATGGATACGATAACCATAATAACAACTGATATTCTCCTGCCAGCCACTTGGAAGTGGTGCTGTAAAAGACTGCATAAGCCCTTTCGTTTCCATATATACCTGATACAATTCGGTTTCTTCTTCACTCATGCTCTCTGCAACAATGGTTTCCAATGGTGTACTTACCAAAGTAACTGTCAGAATCTGCACTTCATATTCCACTTCGACTTCATACTCGATTTCCACTTCGTACTCGACCTCTACTTCATACTCCACTTCGACCTCATACTCGACTTCCACTTCATATTCCACTTCTTCCTCGTATTCGACTTCCACCTCATAACTTTGGATTTCCCATGTGACATTTCCAAAATCATCTATAATTGGAACTCTCATAAAACGGGTTTCGGTTCTTGTTTTGGTTTCCAGTCTTGTCTCCGTTTCAATGCGTGTCCTCGTCTCCATGCGGGTTCGGGTTTCGGTGCGTGTTCTCGTTTCCATTCGGGTTCGAGTTTCCATTCGGCTTCTCATTTCTGTCGATGATGTAAGGGAAAGACGATACATCTTTTCATGCAGCACTTCAATTTCTTCTTTTACATCCGAAAACGTAAATCCTGGGTGAATGGCAGATAAATAGCTGATCAGCACAAACGGAGAATGTCCGATATTTCCTATGGAATAACGATATTCTTCATAATCAGGATAATCTTCCTCGATATGATTTATGCTGTCTTCCAGTTCCATTTCAAGCTCTGTAAGATATAACTCCGCTTTATCAATTTCCACAGCTTCACTCAGAAAACTTCCAGTCAGCACCATTGCCACCGCCTCTGCAACCATCATGCTGCAGGAAGAAAGTCCGGTCATTACACCAACAAGCAATAAAGCACAGATTCCAATCACTATAACCATTTTTGTATGTTTCTTTTTTGCATGGACAACCGTTTGCTTTCCTCTGTTTCTTCCATTTTTTCTAAAAATTTTGTGTTGTTTTCCTTTATTGGAAGTTCTGTATTTTCTCTTACTTCGATAAGCCGCTGCATACATCCGTTTATAACGTTTTTTCTGCATCTGTTTCTGCAGGGCTTTCTTTTGGAGTGCATTTGCTTCTTTTAAGGCTTCTTCCGAAAGATTTTCCTCTTTTTTTCTTTTATCATCTTCCATTTAAAGTGCCTCATCCGGTTTCGTTGTCATTATTGCATAGGTTTTTGTATGCTTCGGATAATGATCCTTAAAAGGAATTACCACACTGTCATATTTCAGAAGACCACATCCCTGCTCAGAATCCGTTACATAAGCAAGCTGTTCCTTTGACAAATGCAGTTTCCCTGCTAAAATTTCCCTGTCTTCCGGACTCTGGTTCAAAAGACAGACAAAATCGCTGTTCCCAAGAATGCCCTCGATTTCCGGAGAACGTAAGAAGTCGGCTACATTCTGTGTCAGGGCAGTTGGAATACCACCCCATTTACGGAATCGCTTCCACATTTCCACAATATACCCTGCCGTCTGTCTTTCTTTCAGCAAAAGATGTACCTCATCACAGTAATATCTTGTGGAACGTTTTTGCTCTCTGTTTTTTGCTACCCTGTTCCAAACCGCATCCTGTACGACAAGCATGCCCAGTTCTCGAAGCTGTGTACCGAGGTCACAGGTTTCATAACAGACAATACGATTTTCCACATCAATATTTGTGCGATGATTAAAGTAATTCTGCGAACCATGCACAAAAAGGTAAAGATTATCCGCAATTCGCTTTGCCCTTTCATCGTTCATTTCATTCAAAGCATTATATAAATCTTCCAGTATCGGCATATTTTCCGGTATGGGATTTGCATAATACTTTTTGTAAATCTGAGCGATACACTGGTCAACCACACCCCTGTCATCATTTCCAAGCGGTGTCTGCTTGCCTGCCACCATATCACATAATGTCAGGATAAAATCACTTTTCAGATCAAGTGCATCCTTGTCTTCCATATGGCTGAGCTGAATGTCCATGGGGTTTAAAAATCTGTCCGAATCTGCAGCAAGGCGTACAATCTCTCCACCGAGTGCATCTACTAAGGAATGGTACTCGTTTTCGGGATCATATATCACGATATGGTCATCCGTCATCAGGAAACTAAATAAAATCTCCCTTTTTCCGCTGAAACTTTTCCCACTTCCCGGTTTTCCCAATACCACTCCGTTTGGTGTTTTCAATCTTTTTCGGTCTGCAAAAATCAGATTTCCGGAAAGGGAATTGATTCCGTAATACAATTCCTCACCTCCGGTATGCAGTTCCTTTGTACGAAACGGAACAAAAGAAGCAATGACATCCGTTATCAGATTTCGCAGAATCCCGATTTTATTCGTTCCAATCGGAGAATCTGACATAAAGGCATCTTCCTGCTGGTTTGTAAGCGGACGCAGTTCACAGCTTGCCTGCTCTACAATTCCTTTTACTTTCTGTATAGTATGCCCCATTTCCTGCTTTGTCCTACCAAAACACCCAATCAGAAAAGTTGTCCAGATGACTTTCTGATTTGTGGCATTCATGTAATCCGCATGTTCCAACAGATTTTTTTCATACGCATGAATATCCGCAGGCATAATCTCCATGTCATACCCTTTATTTACAGCCTCTTTCTGTTTTTCGAGTTTCATTGCCTGCACATCCGACAACGTCTGACGAATGAGCTTTACTGCCTCTACTGGATCCATGCAGTAATAATGTATGGACACCGTAATATTTTCATCAACTGCCATCATCTTTGCCAAAAAATCATCCTCCAGATTTTCCGTAAGCATGGCCACATAAAACATGCTTCCATGCATGTTTCCCGATTTTAAATAAGAAGCATGTCGAAAATCAAATACCGGTGGTGCAATATAATCCTTTACGCTATGCCCGTTAGCTGCAGCATTTGCATAGGAAAAACGAAACGGACTTTGTATATCCTGATTAAAATATTCATACAGCACTTTCAGACGCTGTGTTCCGTTTAAACTCCTTGTTTTCACACCCAATTTTGCGAAATTATCCCGAATATCTTCTTCCATGTTTTTCAGATACCCTGCCGCTTCTTTTCTTGATTCCCTTTTAATGCCAAACAAAAGATAACGTGTTCGTACAATGCCTTTTGTCTCTTTTACTGCAAATTCTTCTAAAATATGGCTTACTTCTTCTCGGATATGATCGTAACCATCTTCTGCCGGATTCAAATGCACACGTTTCGTTAAAACAGATGTACCTACCCGTCGATTGATAAGTAGCATCTGCACATAAACTTCCGAATCAAAATAGTTGATAAGCTGTTTGTATTTTTTGTGAAAATCCTTTTTATCCGATTCCCCAAGCAGTTCGTAATTCACATCCGAAAGCTCAATCATGCGATTATAGAAATTTTCCGTTACCTGACACAGCCCATCGGGATACATGGTCTCAAACGGAATGCTTTTCTGTGCGGTATCGGGTATTTTTTTCGATTTTTTACTTTTTCTTTTCTGCAATCAGTTTTTTATCTCCCTTCTGTTTCTTTTTTACGCTGATGGTTTTTGCTCTGTTGTCTACTTTTTTTGACAGTTTCTTTATTTCCCTTTTCTTTTTTCTGCCGGATGTTTCCTGCCCTTTATCTTCTTTTAGGCATTCATAAAAATTTTCTGCCCTGTAAGGACGGATTCCCGGCAACAGAAACATCCTGCGTATCATGAAATAAATGATTTTTTCTGCCGAATATCCGTCTTTTTCATAAATCCCCACAAACAGAAATGGCATCATAACCACCACCATGACAAGAGCTGCCATATCTGTCGGGATATATTTCTTTATAAAAATGTAAACCAGAATCCCCACTGCTCCTGCTAAAAAGAAACTGATAATCTGCCTTTTTGTAAGATTAAATAACAGCTTCTTCTTTATTGCTGATATGTCCTTGGGGACTTTTACTGAAATCGTCATATCACTTTTCTTCCTCTCTTTTATTTTTTAACTGTTTCATTCTTTCACAATTACCATTCCTGAATCAATGAAAACGCAATTTTTGTGATAAATTTACTTCTTCTATTTTCATCAATAAAACACAACTGCTATGCAAAACACTTACACATTTTTCTAAAATCCGTGTAAGTTATCAAGGCAAGGGACAAATCTGCCCTTGCCTTTGTCTCATTATCAGATTGGTTCTGTGTCAAGGTCGGGTAGTATTTTCTTATCTAATTTTTTTCATTGTTCTCATGTCGAAAAACGAAAATCTCCACCCTACCCTTGACACGTTCTACACATTTTCCTGCTTTCTTTTAAGCACTTCGTGATTTAGGCATTTTCCACTTCAGGACACCGTGTCCTCTACTTTGTTGCTTTTCGCCTTTAGGCACTTCGTGGTTTAAACATTTCTCAACCTCAGGACACCGTGTCCTCTACTTCGCTACTTTTCGATTTTAGGCACTTCATGATTTAAACTCTTTCCACTTCAGGACACCGTGTCCTCTAGTCCTCTGTTTTTTCCCTTTTCTACATGGCATGGAAAATACTCTTAGATAAACCACCCGTTTTAAATAATGCAAAACATAACAACACAACATACCCTGCAGCTGACCACATGGCAGAATGTATGTTATCCGTATAAGCGATTCCGGCTACAAGTGCCGCATAAATTGCCACACATACCATGATAAAAAATCCCTGAAAAGCAAGTGCAAACAGTCCTTTCAGATAATTCGTGCCAATGTCTCCCCATTCACGATTTGTAAATGTTGCAAACGGAACCGGCGATATGGATATATAAAGGTAAATTTCCATCATACGCCCGTACAGTATAACTGTAATTAGTACAGACATCACTTTCATGCCAAGCTTTACAATACTGCTTTCGATACCTAAAGCTATCAGTTCCCCTATACCCATCAGCGATACCGATGTTTCGAGCATTTCATTCAAAACTTCTTCCATATCCAGACTTGTAGTTCCTGTTATGTAAGCCGCCGCACTGTTTACGGTATCCGATGCCATATCAAATACTGCCATAGTAATGTTAAATGTATTGGATACCAGCCATACGCCAATGCCCGCTTTAAACAGATAACGAAAAAACAGACTGGTATCAAAATCCTGCATGTTATTTTTTTCCATAACCATGCTGATAAGTTCATAACAGAGCACATAGGCAATCACGATACCGGCTATGGGAACAATCACATTTTCCGACAACCCTTCAATCATCGTAAATATCGTGGCATTCCATGTGGCAGGTGTCCTGCTGACTTCCCCTGCAATGCTTTCCACCTGACTGTTCACATCCGTAAACATGTCTGCAAGATTGGAACTTACCCATTCCTGCAGAATTTCCTTTATCAGTTCATTCAGCTTTTCTAAAATTCCATCCATATCTTATCCAAACAGTGAAATCAGTTCCGGTAATACGGTCTGTGCAAGTAGAATGATACCCCCGCCTGCCGCAAGCTGTTTCACTCCCTGTGATTTCGCACTTGGGTTTTCACCGCCATATCCTTCCAAAAGATTTACCACACCCCATACACCTACAATAGCTCCGAGTGCTGTTACAATCGTGATAAGAGCAGTTATTGTTGCTGCAAAAAATTCCATAAGCAATTCCTTCTTTCTTTTTATTTTTTTAATTATTCAATACCCAGATTCGCAAACCCATGCAAAATCTGCTATGCAGATGGGTTTACTCAACTCCGCATCATGTTCTCACGCTCAAAACAACAAGTGTTTTGAACTGTACTGAACAATTACATTTTTCTCAATTTTTAGTATAAAAAAAGACTGCATGTTTCTTTCTGCAATCTTCATCTGCTTTTGAACCATGTCCAAAAGACTTTCCTGATATTTAATTCATTGTTCCAAAATCCCTAGCTTCATCCACCTCCATATCCGGTGTTACTTTCAATCGGTTGCGATTTTTTATATATGCTTCAATGTCAAACGCATTTTTTTCATCATAATCAGACAGATATTTATACTGCTTATGCTTTGTAATATCATATTTATCCGATAAAAATGGTCTGACCCCACGAACCTGCAGGATACATTTCGCACCATCCATAACCGCAATCTCATCCGGAGTCATCAGTTCTTTTCCGGTTTTCTGATAGTTTACGGAACTGGACCGACTTGCTCCTCGTGTATCCGAGGTCGAATATAAGTCAATCGTTTCCTTTCCTAAAAGCTCTGCAAAATCTTTTAAGGTATTCTTCTCCTTGCCTCCAAGAAACAACGTGCAGTCGCAATTATCTTCGATAATGCTCGCATTATCCTTATACAATGCTTTCAACTGTGTTTTGGACTGTAGAATAATGCTTGCCGATATTTCCCTGCTTCGTATCGTGGCAATCAGCTTTTCAAACTTCGGAATCAAGCCGATGTTGCTAAATTCATCCAGCAACATCCGAACATGAACAGGCAGCCTGCCATTATATACATTATCTGCTTTTTCACAAAGCAGATTAAACATCTGGCTGTACATAATTGCTACGAGAAAATTAAACGTATCATCCGTATCAGAAATAATAACAAAAAGTGCTGTCTTTTCATCTCCAAGTGTATCCAGTTCCATCTCATCATAAGCTGTCAGATCCAACAGTTCCTGAATATCAAATATCGCAAGCCTTGCACCGCAGGAAATTAAAATCGATTTTGCCGTTTTGCCCGCCGCAAGTTTAAATTTTCGGTACTGTCTTACCGCAAAATGATTCGGATTCTCTTTTTCAAGTTCCTCAAACATCAGGTCTACTTCATTTTTAAATGTTTCATCTTCCTCGCGCACCTCACATGCATTTATCATGGCAAGCAGGGTTGCAAAGTTTTGTTCTTCCTCTACACATTCATAATAAATGTATCCGATGAACGCACAGTATAACAATCTTTCCGCTTTCTGCCAAAAATCGTCGCCTGATTTTTCCCCTTCGCCTTTTGTGTTCGTCATAATCACATTTACCAATTTTAAAATGTCTTTTTCACTTTTTATATATGCAAACGGATTGTAATGCATGGATCTTGCAAAATTAACGGTGTTGAACACCTTTATCCGGTATCCATTCTTTTCCAGCATAAATCCACACTCGATCAGAATGGTTCCTTTGGGATCGGTCACGACATAGGAACTGTGCATCTGCATCAAATTTGGTTTGACAACAAAACGGCTCTTACCTGTGCCGGAACCACCTATTACAACCACATTTTTGTTTCTTGCATATTTTGGGTGTTTTGGTCTGCCGGACATCATCAACCCTTCTGTCGCTGTCAGAATAATATTGTTTTCAAATACCTTATCCATGTAAGGCTGAATGTCCTTCGCTGTTCCCCATCTCGCAGAACCATATTCCATACCATGACGGAATTTTTTTCCATGATGAATACGATATTGTACTATTAAGTAGAAAAAACATGCCGCAGTAACTCCTACAAGCATATCTTCCACCAAAAGCCCCTGCAACGGATGTTCCCATAGGCTTCCGATATTGGAACACACATACAAAAGTTTTGTCCATATATTCGCACCACTGCTCAGGCGGTACATCTTAAAAACAAGAGCTGCCATATATCCAAACACAAGATACGGAATCCACGGAAGTATCTTTCTCAAAGTTTCCGCCCCCTGTCCACGATATGCTCTTTCACACGAAGTTTTTGCTTCTCTACAACACTACGGAAATGTTCCAGATTTTTCTTTACGGATACCCGTTTCTTCGCTTTTCTCTCATTTGCATGCACATAATCCCGAAAAGCCTGCGTCAGCACATCCGCATCCCTTGCTTTGAAAAATACCATATACTTTGGCGGACTTACATTCTTATCCTTTTTTATCGCATAATCGACATGATATTTCTTCGCCACACGGTCAAAGGAGCGAATATTTCCATCCGTAATCTCAATATTGAATACGCCGGCATTCTGCTTTACCAAATCTTTGACCGTCTGTTTCCCTTGTTTTGGCTGATGTATCTTTTGCCCCTGTCCCGAAAGATAAGCCTTTACCATCCGTTCCAGCACACCTGCCGTCAGCTTTGTGGTATTCACTGCAAGCATAATGGTCTTTCCTGTAATTTCTTCCTGCAACTGCCACCACCTCCGCTACTGATAACGAATTTTCATAATGACATTCACAGAACTGCTCATAAGTTTTCCGGTATCCCTGTCATACGCAGATATGTTGCATCGATATTCTTCGGTATCTTTTAATACAAAAGTTGTTCCGTCAATCGCTACATTTGTACCCGGTTGTATGTACTTCGTTTCATACAGAACCTTATCTGCCTTATCATAAAAGGTCAGCACAATATCAAACACATTGTCTTCCGGATAGCCGATATAAAACAATGGATTTTCATCGCTGATTTCGTATCTCTGGCTTACCGCAATATTAATTCTTGGATTTTCCACATCTTCTTTTGTTTCCCACAAACATTCCACATGGTCTTCATACTCACGGATATAAACTTTCGTTTCCTCTCTCTGCAAAAGAAAGAAGAAAAACAACAACAGCAACAATATCAGCAACACAAACAAGATTCGTTTTAACCACTTTTTCTGTTTTTGCTTTTTTTCATTCCCATTTTTTTCTTCCGTGTCTTCAATCACAGTAATTTCTCCATTTTCCATAGCCTTCGTTCCCCCTTTCCCAAAATTTTAGTAAAGCAGACATTCGCAATCCGCTTTCGCTACTTGCTCATGAACGCAGACAGCTTGTCTGCTCTGCAATGGCGGATTATTTGTTTGCGTTCAAGCTGGTATTTTCGCATAAATAACCTGCCATTGTATCAATACAAATTTTTAAATGTGTTTCCGTTATGGCGGAATCCCACGAAATATTCTCATTCCAACTCCTTTCCGTCTTAAAATCTGCTTTTTTCTAATTTTGACATAGTAATCTCAAAAATTTTTGTTATTTTTCTTAAGCTCAGGACACGGTGTCCTGAAGTTTCTTCATAAGATGATCAGCAAACAATTACGGAATTTTATACAATTCCATTTTCTTCCCATCCGCCACCATACATATCATGCTGAACTAACTGTCGGTAATAATGATTTATGGTATTCGGTGCATTATACAATGCAGTTATCATATATGCTTTGATATTTCCAATCTTCGTGGTTGCACGCTGTATACAATACATCACATAGTCCAAATGGGAATGATTCAGTTTTAAAAACTTTGACTTCACAACTTCGTAAGGATAGTCTTCCCCTCCGATACGTACCGATTTGCGTTTCACACAAACGACATCACAAATAAGCTGGAACAGTTCCTCATACAATTCTCTGTCGTTCCAAGTGGTATCCTGCATATAAAGGTCATACTCGATATTTTTTTTAATCAAAGAAATGTACGCAGAAGATTCATCTAATCCATCACATCCATCTTCCATCCCATCAGAAGGATAGATAGGATTCAGATGGATAGGATTGTTATAACTATCCTCTGTATAACTAAGATCCGTATAGTTTATATTAGTATAATTAGGGTCGGAAAAACCGACTTCTTGAAGTTCGATTTTCCGACTTCTTGAATTCGGTTTTTCCGACTTCCTGAATTCGGTTTTTCCGACTTCTTGAATTCGGTTTTCCCGACTTCCTGAATTCGGTTTTCCCGACTTCTTGAATTCGGTTTTATCTACTTCTTGAATTCGGCATTCTGAACTTCTTGAAAATCCATTTTCTGCCTCATCCAGTGCGGAATCCTCAAATATTGCTGCTTCAATGTCATTTTCATCCGTATTTTGAGCATTTTCCTCACAAACATCATCTGCTCTCTCCCACCAGTTCTCCATATCAGCATAATTGGAGTATTCATTTTCCGACTTCCAGACTTCGGTTTTTCCGACTTCTGAAATATCTTCCGCTTCATCCTCAATAATATCTGGAAATTCCATCTTATTTTCTTCCATACAGGAAGCAAAATTTTTCACATAAATGATATCCGGTCTTCCAAGTCCCTGTCGTTTTTTCTCAATCAGACCGATTCCTTTTTTACTATCCAGTTCTGCCAGAACCTTAACCCCCTTATCTTTGCGGCATCCCAAATCTTCCATAATGTCTTCTATGGTATAGTAGATATATGCTCTGTCTTCTGCATCCAGCCATCCGTTTTTCATGGACAGAGACATACGGTCAAGCATTAATCCATACAATAACTTTGCATCGCTCGATAAATCCTTAAATCTCTCATCCTTGACCAACATTCTCGGCACACGATAGAAAGAGAATTGTTCTGCTTCTATCCCATAATAGTAATCAAATCCCAATTGTTTGCCCATCCTCTAATCCTCTTTCTGTTTTCTTTTCCATTCATCCAAAAGTTCCATAATAACTGCTTCTACATCTTCATCACTGTAAGTTTCCGGAAAATAACGTCTAATAGCATCTCCCTTAATGGTTATCTTCCATTCTTTCTCTTTTTTCTTCAGCAAAATCAATTCTGCCACAGCTGGTGTTAATTCTCCCGACTTCGCATATGCTTTCAAATTTGCAGCCTGCTCCTTGCTGATGCTGCAACTGCCACTTCTTAAAATATCAAATACCCACATCTGCTGTTCTTTCGTAAGATAAGAAATATCTACAGCGGGTATAAATGCAAGCTTTCGGT
Organism: uncultured Lachnobacterium sp.; assembly: GCA_937889225.1. Lineage (GTDB taxonomy): Bacteria > Bacillota > Clostridia > Lachnospirales > Lachnospiraceae > Roseburia. The sequence goes on from CALAST010000064.1 coordinate 17,590, forward strand.
TATCCACCATCTCCAGTAATCCGTCCACAAGATTTGCTAGACGGATGTATCTTTGCACGGTCTTTCCACTTTCGCCTGCCGGTTCTCCTATGATTTCAAGCGTACTTTCACCTGTTTTTCTACCACGATGTTGCATTGCTTCATACTTCATAAGATAGGCTCTTGCTTTTTCACTTGGCAAAATATCTTCTCTTTGAATATTGGAATCCACCATAATTACAACTGCTTCATCATCTGTGTAATCACGAATAAATACCGGCATGGTTGTTTTTCCTGCCAATTCACAGCCTCTTTTTCTGCGGTGTCCTGCAATGATTTCATAACCGCCTTCTTTACGTATTCTTGCAATTCCCGGCATAAGCACTCCATATTTCTTTATGCTTTCTACGGTTTCTTCCATTTTTTCATCATCCAAAACTCGAAACGGATGATTTTGAAAGGTATGTAAATCTTCAAGAGGAACTTCTGCCACCTGTTCTGTTTGATTAGAACTTTTTACTTCGGAACAGCCAAACAAATCATCAAAACTGTCAATCTTAATTTTTGAAGCACTTTTTGCTTTCGGCTTAGCCATTTGCAAGCACCTCCTCTGTCAAAGAGAGATATGCAGATGCTACTTTTCCTTTTGGATCATGGACAAAGATACTGACTCCTTCTGCTGAAATTTCTGCAGCTCTTACCGAATTTGGAATGTTATTCGCAAAGATTTTCACTTTACTTCCATAGTTCTCTCTTATCATTGCATCAATATCTTTTGCATAATTGGTTCGGTTATCCACCATCGTGAGCAAAATTCCTTCGATTTCCAACTTCGGATTGATTTGACGTTTTACTTTTCCAATCGTTTTGATAAGTTGCTGTAACCCTTTGACTGGAAGATAAGCAGCCTGTACCGGAATTAAAATACTATCTGCACACGAAAACGCATTAATGGTAATCATACCAAACGATGGCATACAGTCGATTAAAATGTAATCATATCTGTCTTTTACAACATTGACATATTCCTGCAGGATACGTTCTCTGCTCATCACATTTACAAGGGATACTTCCAATCCGGACAGTTCAATATTTCCAGGCATGATATCCACACCTTCTTCGTGATGAAGCAAGCCTTCGGTTGGCTTAACTTCTTCCTCATTGATAATTTTTCCCATAACACTTGCCAATGTTATCTCAATATTATCCGGCTCTTGAAAACCAAGACTTGCTGTAAGACTGCCCTGTGGATCTGCATCAATTAAAAGCACCTTTTTCCCCTGTTTTACAAGTCCGATACCTAAATTTCCTACTGTAGTGGTCTTGCCAACCCCACCTTTTTGATTTGCAACCGCAATAATTTTACACATGATAATCCTCTTTTCTCATTCATTCTAAAAATTCAGAGCTAAGCTTATTTCTGCACAATATTCTTCAACTTTTATAATTGAATACTTTTGTTAAAAGTTCTTTTATAAAAAACTGTGATTAAAAATTTCCAAACTTAGCTCTGAATCGCAACTTTATTTACCCATACGTTTCTCAACTTCTACATACATTCTGTAAAATCGATTTGTTCCCTTGTTTCTGTAAAAATCGGAACATTCTAATACTTCAATCTTCGGATGTTTGTAAAGTATCTTTTTAAACCACTTAATTGTATTTTTTGTTCCCATCAATCGAACCTTCAGCATCAATCCATCCCTCCAAACATTGCATAAAGCTTATGATTGTAAACTGCGTACTCCGGATAACGAATCTGTACTGCCTGCCAAAAATATGGAGCATAGGCACAACAAAATAATTCTTCCACAGAATAAAGTTCTGCTTCTTTTAACTGTTCCTCTTTCTTTTTGTAATTGGATACACTCGGCATTCCGTTACAATATAAATTAAACGCCATACGAACTACTCTTACACTTCCACTTGTCTGCCATCCTTCTTGCAAACATTTCGTTTTCACAAGTCCGGTCTTAAAATCATAAATTCGGTAAATATTATTTCTTGTGTCATTGCAGATACCGAGGCAATAGACCAATGCTTTGTGGTACACATCCTCACATCTGACTTCTTTCAATTTTTCATAATAGAATTTTTCATGTGCTTCGCTGATAAAAATCATTGCTTTTGTTTCTTCTGCTCTTAACGCTGTGTTCATCTACTTTTCCTCCTTGTTATTTATGATAATGAAAAAGGTACCCATCACAGAGTACCCTATATAAAAACAGGGATACCTAGTTTTCTAAGCATCCCTGATTTCTATCAATTTCTGATAGTTCTATATTAACTTTCATATTCCGGATTTTTTGTATCCACAGTACCGAGGTCAAGTGCCACAACTACAGTGATCTTTCTTATCAGCTCTTTTCTTCTGCCATTTTCACTATCGCAAGAAAATGAAAAAAACTCTGTAAAGTGCGTAAATTCAAGGATTTCTACATAATTTTTCTGTGTAGCGAAACCACAGTCTCCACATGAGTATCGTTGTCCAAACTTAACATCATATCTTCTTCGATAATTGGCAACTTAAATTTAATTGATTTCAACCACTGTCCATTAGCTTTTCTTTCCTCGTAGACTTGAATCTCCGAAATTAATGATTCCATAATCTGACGTTTTTCCGCTTCATTCATTACCGAATATAACTTGTCAAAATAAATCAATACCTTGTAGATATTATCTCCAGTCAACTTCTCAGCTTCGATTGCTGTTTTCTTTGCTCTTGCTGAAATAAGCTGACTTTCAATTTCTTCTATCTTATCATACATTTTATAAAGTCGATCATCAAGGTCTGATTTACGCTTTATGTAATGTCTATCATCTGGATCAAGCGAATCAATTTCTTCCATCAACTTCGATTTTACAGAATAACTCTGACGAAGTTGTTTTTCGTAATTCTCTATCTCTTGAATGATAGCAGTTGTATCTACTTTCATGCTGATTTTTTCTTGCATCATTGTTGCAAATTTCGGATTGCTAACTAATTTTATAATCACTTCCGTCACTGCACTATCCAAAAGTTCTTCATTTATTTGTTTTTTGTAATCACACTTATGTCCACGAGTTTTACTACGATGTTTACAAGCATAATAATAAAAATCTTTATAATGTGTTCCGTCTGATTTTCTCTTGATACTCTTATTTCCATACATTCCAACACCACAAACAGGACATTTTACAATTCCTGATAACAGATGTATTTTTGTATCTTTTCCACTATTAATCTTTTCATACTTTTTGGCTTGTGCCAAAACCTTTACCTGTGCTTCCTGCCATAATTCTTCTGATACAATTGCTTCGTGTAATCCATCCACAAGTAAATAATTCTCTTGCTCTACCAAATGATAATCATTTCTTGTTCCATGTACTTTTTCCGTCTTTCTTCTTCCGTAGGCAATCTTTCCACAATAAACAGGGTTCTTGATAATTCTTCTTATCAGAGCAGCATCAAATAATGGATTTTTACCATTCTGTCGTGGTATTTTACCAATACCATGATTATCAAGATACTTAGCTATACCATTTGCCCCCATATCTGTATGCACATACTGGTCAAATATAACACGAATCGCAACTGCTTCTTCTTCATTGATAAATAGTTTTCCTTTTTCCAAGCTATATCCATAAGGTGCAAAACCACCATTCCATTTTCCCTCACGAGCCTTCTGAATACGACCTTCCATTGTCTGAATTCGAATATTTTCACGTTCGATTTCTGCAACGGCTGACAAAACAGAAATCATCAGTTTTCCAGCTTCTTTAGAAGAATCAATCCCATCTTCTACACAAATCAGATTTACTCCAAAGTCTTGCATAACCTGCAAAGTAGAAAGCACATCAGCAGCATTTCTACCAAATCGAGATAATTTGAATACTAAAACAAAGGATACTTTATCTTTTCCTGACTTCACATCCTCCATCATACGATTAAACTCAACTCTACCATCAATAGACTTACCCGATTTTCCTGCATCTTCATACTCACCAACGATTTCATAATCATTATAATCAGCAAATGCTTTTATTCTGTTTTTTTGAGCATCAAGAGAATATCCATCTATCTGCATAGTAGTTGACACTCTTGTATAAATATATACTTTTATTTTTTTGCTAGTCATAACAACATCCTCTTATTTTGTCTGTAATAATTCCAAAACCTATACTTCTTATTCCCAAATAAGTTTGGACAAATTTCACACGTTTATTATATCATACTATTTTACTTTTTCAATATTCGCCTTTGATTCTTCTGAATAATTTTCTATTACTTTGTCTGGAAGATTTGCAATATCAATCACAGAAGCATATTTCTCAATCAAGTCTGCCATTAAATTTGCAAATCCACTCCATTCATCTTTTTTTAACTCTCCTATAAACACCATCTCCCTTTAACAAACTACATATACATAGAAAAAGTCCTACATAGAAAAATGAAAATAATTTTAAAAAATCAATACAATAAAACTACTTTTCTCTATGCGGAACTTCTATCTAAAAAATATGCCCGACAAGGAAACAATCTGCAACAAAGTCCGACAACGGACGTAAAAACATTCAGATTTCTGCTTTGTCA
>CALAST010000065.1 GCA_937889225.1 uncultured Lachnobacterium sp.
TTTTTAGTATATACCTTTTTTTAGAAGTGTCAAACTAACCTCTGTACAGTAACATCTAATAGAAAACCATGGCTTTAACCTAATTTAACACATTGATTTTTCACATTTCCTTATGTATAATGAGATAGACTTATCAAGCGGATATTCACAAAAGAAAATACAGGGGTATATTTATGAAAACGATTATTATTTTTTTATTTGTCTTATGTTTTTTTATTATCGGCTATCCATTGCTTGGAATTTTTTGGATTTACGGCAAATCCAATCCATACAAAGCCGATATCTGTCAACTTAGAATCGTACAGTTTATCTTAAAAGTTGTTGCCTTTCTTTCCGGTTCTAAACTTACCGTCATCGGAGAAGAAAATGTTCCAAAAGACGAAGCCGTTTTATATATTGCCAACCACAGAAGTATGTTTGACATCGTATATACTTATTCCAGAGTTCCACATTTAACCGGCTATATTTCCAAGAATGGCGTTTTAAAAGTTCCTGCCCTGCGTGCATGGATGAAACGACTTCACTGCCTGTTTTTAGACCGCGATGATATCAAACAAGGATTAAAAACCATCTTAAGTGCAATCGATTTGGTAAACAGCGGTATTTCTATTTGCATTTTCCCGGAGGGCACCCGAAACCGCGATGCACAAGACTCTGCCAGTCTCTTGGAATTTAAATCTGCCAGCTTTAAAATCGCTCAGAAAACAGGATGCAAAATTGTTCCAATTGCCATTACCGGAACGGGTGAAATTTTTGAAAAGAATTTTCCATGGGTAAAGAAATCCAACGTTATCATCGAATATGGACAAGCTATTCCTTACAATGAATTAAGCCCGGAAGCAAAAAAACATATTGGAGCATACTTCCAAAATGTGATTCATGAGATGTTGGAAACACATAAGGCACAATTATAACTTTACAAAGTATAACGATACAAATGGGGTATTATACAGCCAATACCCCATTTCTTATTTTCACAACTTCATATTTATAAGGCATCGTTAACGATAGCATAACTTTTATTATTCCGCAACTTCTTCTTTATCTGCTTTTTTTGCAGTTTTTTTTGTTTTTGTCGCTTTTTCTTTCGCAGCTTTTTCTTTCGGAGCTTTTTCCTTTGTTTCTTTCTCAGCTGAGATTTTTTCCTGCAATTTTTTATATTCTACTTTTTTCATGCCATCCGATAAACGGTCACTAAGTTTTGTAAGAGCATAAATCTTCTTGCTTAATTCATTGGAAATCATTTCCGGTTTCATTCTCCACTTCCAGTTCATGCCAAGTGTAGACGGATGATTCAATCTGGCTTCTGCACCAAGTCCCATAAAGTCCTGAATTGGAGTAATACAAGTATTTGCTACACTCATCATTGCAAGACGTATGAAATCCCAATATTTTTCTTTTGCAGGAGTACGGGAATTGATATATTCTTCTGCAAATGCTTTACTTTCTTTGTCAAGACCTTTGTACCATTGCACTAATGTCTCATTATCATGTGTTCCTGTGTAAACAACCGAATTCTTATCATAATTGTGTGGCAAATAATTACTTGCTTCTCTTGGGTCAAATGCAAATTCCAAAACTTTCATGCCCGGATATCCGCTGTCTTTTAACAATTTAATAACTGCATCTGTAATCGTGCCCAAATCTTCTGCAATAATCTGTTTTTCACCTAATTTCTTATTGATTGTATTGAATAAATCAATACCAGGTCCAATTTCCCAGTGCCCATTTATTGCTGTTTCTTCACCGTATGGAATGCTGTAATAAGATTCAAAGCCACGGAAGTGGTCAATTCTTACTATATCATATAATGTAAAGCAATGTGAGATACGTTTGCACCACCATTCATAACCTGTCTGTTTATGGTAATCCCATTTGTATAATGGATTTCCCCATAACTGTCCTGTTGCGGAAAACGCATCCGGTGGGCAACCAGCTACTGCAACCGGTATGTAATTATCATCAAACTGGAATAACTGTGGAGAAGCCCATGCATCTGCAGAGTCAAATGCTACATAAATTGGAATATCGCCAATAATTTCCACTTCGTTTTCATTTGCATATTTTTTTAACTTGGTCCATTGTTCATTGAATTTGAACTGCAAATATTTATAAAATTCAATGTCAAAATAGCATTCTCTGCGGTAATAATCCATTGCATTTGCCCAACGCTTACGGATATCTTCTGCCCATTCAACCCATGCCTTTCCTTCAAAACGCTCTTTTACTGCCATAAATAATGCATAATCATCTAACCAATATCCGTTTTCATAAACAAACTTGTTATATTCCGGATTCTGTGAGATATTGCTGCGTTCATATGCTTTACGAAGTAATGTAAAACGATTCTCATGTATCTTACCATAATCAATATAATCCGGATTATCACCAAAATCTACTGCCTCACACTCTTCTTCTGTTAAAACACCTTCCTCAATAAGAGTTTCTAAATCTATAAAATATGGATTTCCTGCATAAGAAGAAAATGACTGATATGGAGAATCTCCATAACTTGTTGGTGCTAATGGCAAAATTTGCCAATAACTCTGTCCTGCCTCCTTTAACTGGTCAACCCATTCATATGCTTCCTTAGAAAAACAGCCAATGCCATATTTCGATGGAAGGCTGAATATTGGAAGCAAAATTCCACTTGCACGTTTCATTTCTTTTATCTCTCCTTTTATGTTAATTATGCAAATAACTGACTCTCTTTTGTCCCGTTCGTCATTTGCGTTTATTATGTTTATGATACCATATTCTTTCTTATTTGTTAAGTAAAAGCCAAAAAAGTTCCGAAAAATTTCGCAAAAAACGTACGCTGAATTTTCAACATCAAAAATCTAACGTACGAAATTTTATCAATTTTGTCAACTTTCTTTCAATGTAGACAAGTATTTTAGGATATTTTACCGAAAAAAAACTCATTTTTTTGAAATATAACTATAAAATTTTAGTATTTTTCGAAAATTATTTCGCTCATTTTATTGATTATGTTTCAATTATTCATTATAATAGAAAACGTTGATATTGGTACAGGAAAAATGAGGTAAAAAATGACGACAATTAAAGATATAGCAAAACAATTAGGGGTTTCCGTAAGCACAGTATCCAAAGGATTAAACGGTGCTAGTGATATAAGTGATGATTTAAGGCAGCTTGTACTTGATACAGCTGTTGAAATGGGCTACAGTACAAAACGTTCAAAAAAAGAAGAATATCGCAAATTGTGTTTATTTCTAGAAAATATGGACTATGAAACATTAGATTCTTTTGGCTATGACATTGTATTAGGGTTTAAGCAAAATGCATTTCAACATAAATGGGATATTACTGTTATTCCGATTACACCGGAATTTCAGGAACGTGAAAAATATGATACCTATTTATTGAAAAACGGCTATTGCGGTGCTTTTCTGCTTGGTCTTGCATTGCACGACCCATGGATGAAGCAACTCCCATATACAACAATGCCAACTGTTTTATTTGACAACTTTATTGATGGCAATCCAAATGTATGCTATTTGGGAACAGACAGTTATGAAGGCATTCATCTTGCAGTAGAACATCTTAAAAATTTAGGACATAAGAAAATTGGCTTTATCAATGGGCCTTTCCACTCTCTTGTAACGGACCAAAGACAAACTGCTTTTGAAAATGCTATACGCGAATTTGGACTTCCATTTGAAGACAGTCTTATGACTCATGGCTATTATGTCTCCGCTAGTGCAAAATACCATGTTCCGGGTCTTTTGGCAGAAGGGGCAACTGCGATTGTATGTGCCAGCGACCTCATTGCACAAGGCGTTATTGAATATTGTAATGCTCACAATATTCGTGTTCCGGAAGATGTCAGCGTTGTTGGTTTTGATAACATTCCAATTGCCGCAACTACAGAACCACCGCTTACAACCATTTCACAACAGCGTAATGAATTAGGCAGATGTGCTTATGTTATCTTAAATTCGCTGATTCACCATATTTCCATCAGCAAGACGTTACTTCGTCCACAGTTGATAGAAAGAGAATCCACCACTCGTGTGGCACAAAGCGTATCGCAGAATCTTTTTTCGATATAATTTTGGATATAACCTGTGATATCGCTTACAATAAATTATGAAATCAGTCATAATATAAAACTCCGATATCATAAGAATTTTAGAAAATGATAATAGCATCGAAAATAGAATATATTTTTTAATAAAAATGTGTGGGGCATAGAGACAGAAAAATCTGAATCTATGCCCCTTTTCAAAAAAGAATCCTAAATCCCTTGACTTTCTCCATAATTCTCAAGATGCGAAATAATTTCCCTTTTATAACTTAAAAATTCTTCCGAAAGATTAAAATCTTTTCTGCGTGGCTTTGGCTCTTTTATCACAATTTCCTTTGTAATGGAACCCGGTCTTCCGGTAAGTAAGTAAATACGGTCTGACAATAAGATAGCTTCATCAATATCATGCGTAATAAACAAGGTAGAAAGTTTGATTTTTTCCATAACATTTAAGTACCATTCATGGACTGTACCTTTTGTCAACATGTCAAGTGCGGAAAACGGTTCATCCAAAAGTGCTACTTTTTCTGAAAACAGATAAGTCCGAAGCAACGCAGCTCTTTGTTTCATACCACCCGATAATTGAGCAGGATATTTTTTCTGTGTCCCTTCCAAACCAAATTCATCAAAATAAGCCGCGGCTTTTTCCCTTGCCTCTTTTTTATCCATTCCACGAATCATAAGCGGAAGTGCTACATTATCCACAATGGTGCAATAGGGCAAAAGTAAATCTTTTTGCAACATATAGCTGATATTTCCCGGTTTTCCCGTAATATCGTTGCCCTCTAAATATACTTTGCCTGTATCCGGTTCTTTTAACCCTGCAATAATGTTAAACAGCGTAGTTTTTCCACCGCCACTCACTCCAAGAAGGGAAACAAGTTCTCCTTCCTGTAATTCTAATGAAATTTGGCTTATAATTTGTTCATTTTCAAAACTCTTTGAAACACCATCTACTTTTAAAACTGTCATGCTTTCTCTTGTATGATGTATTTACATTGAAATTCATTCATACACTCCTCCTATATATTTTAAGGAGTTATTACAAAATAAACATGATACAGCAACTTATCTCTTTGTAACAACTCCTTTATTTTTATAAAAACGAAATAATCACTCTCAAAATAGCTCTCTTATGAATAAACAAAATCAATTATTGCAAAAATTCATTTGTAAATCCTGTATCAAGCAAAACTTCATCCTCTGTCAGATTATTCTTATTTACCCATTTATAGAAATTATTCCAACGTTCTGCATCAATATATCCCCAATATGGTGCATCTGACTGATATTGCTCTGCTAAATACTCCTGACTTGCCGTTACTAATTCTTTATCCAATTCAGGAGCATATTTACAAAGAATTTCCGCTGCTTCTTTTGGATTTTCAATGGCAAATGTATAGCCTTTGCTTACCGCATGCATAAAGGCTTTTGCTGTTTCGGAATTTTCATTTAAGAAATCATTATTTCCTATAATAACCGGTGTATAGTAATCAAATACCGGGTCAATATCTGCAAATGCAAAATAATCTGTTTCCAGTTCTTCCAATTCCGTCTTAATACCTGCCCATGCATAGAAAATCCAAATGGAATCTACGGAATTTGTCTTAAGGGCAGAAACCTCATCTGTTACAGTACTTGGAATCAACTCAACTTTTTCAAAATCCCCTCCATCTGCTTTTACAACTTCCTCTAAAGTTGCAAGCTCAATCGCACCATTCCAAGTCGCATAAGTATGTCCTTCCATACCTTTTGGCGTATCCATGCCTTCACCTTTCCGTGAAATAATACCCGAAGTATTATGCTGGATAATGCCGGCAACAGCTGTTACAGGAATGGCATCCTCTCCGGAAAATGCAGCAGCAAGCGAATCTTGGAAAGATATACCAAACTGAGCCTTACCTGAGCCAACCAGTACAACCGAACTGTCTTCCGGTGACTGTACAATTTCCACATCCAAACCTGCTTCTTCAAAATATCCTTTTTCCTGTGCAACATATAAGCCTGTATGATTGGTATTTGGTGTCCAATCAAGAGCAAATGTTACTTTTTCTAAATCTTTTCTATCATTTTGTACATTTTTATCATTATTTGTACTGCTACAACCTGTCAAGGATACTACAAGCATACTTGTGGCAAGTATCATACTTATCAAACGTTTTTTCATATCTTAATCCCTTTCTTCTTACTCATTATTATAGATAATTTCAAAATCCCAAACAAAATACACCATTTTTTAGCAATATATTTCACAATTACCTATATAATGATATTATTTTATACTTATTTATAACATTTCATTTTATATTTGAGGAAATTTCATAATTCAAAACAGTCCTATTGTGGATAACTTTCCGATTTTCTTACTCATAAAAGCGTAAAGTACCCCTA
>CALAST010000066.1 GCA_937889225.1 uncultured Lachnobacterium sp.
CACTTAGTGCTCTACGCACTTGAAGTGGGGGATTTTCTTGATTCGGTTAAATATCTGCTTCCGGGAAAATATAGTTTACTTCTGCCTGATGTGTAAGTGGGTTTCTTTTGTCATAAGAAAATAATACCCAGTTTTCCTTTTCTGTATAAGCTGGCAATGTCGCTGTCATATTCAAAAAATCATAGTGAAATGGCTCTATATGTGACAATTTTCCATTTTTACAATAAAAACGTGTAATTGCTTTCCATGTGCCTGCATCAAATGCCCAGTTTGGTCGACTTTTGCAATTTTCCCTATAATATAAATCAAATATTAGTGCTTCTTTGATGCAATTCAAAGCTTCTTGCGAAACTTCTTCCAAATCTTTAAGATATGTTACAAACTCAATTAGAATTTCACACCTGCGAATGCGAGAATGGCTCATGCCAAAGTATCCTTTTTCTTCATAAAAATCCCCTAATTTTTCATACATCAAAAATGCACTTGCAAAACAAGTACCCAACACATAAATAGATATTTCAAACTGTCTGCTGTTATAATAAACCTCCAATACTTCCTCTATTCTCTTTAATCGGATTATTTCATCGAAAGAAAGCCAGTTTGTGGAAAGTACTTCGTATGGTGGAAAATCGTGGTAGCAGATTCCATATTCGTTGGCATGTTCGTACATATAAGAGCCTTTTAATACTTTTAAAAATCCAAGCTGCAACTGCTCCGGCTGTAATTCATATACGTCATCAAACGATTTTTGGAAAGTCGCATAATCTTCATATGGAAGTCCCGCAATCAAATCCAGATGCTGATGGATATTGTGAAAACTTTGTATGGTTCTTACAATTTCTTTTAAACGTTCCAATTTCATGGTTCGTTTGATCTCTTTTACGGTGACTTCATTTGTAGATTGCACTCCAATTTCCAACTGAATTAATCCTGGACGCATATCAGAAATCAGTTTCAATTCTTCTTCATTTAACAAATCTGCAGAAATTTCAAAGTGGAAATTGGTAATGCCATTATCCTTTTCTTTGATAAAACGCCAAATTTCCATCGCATGTTGATAATTGCAGTTAAATGTACGGTCTACAAACTTAATCTGCGGCACTTTTTGCTCAATAAAAAATGCCAGCTCCTCTTTTACCTGTGTTAAAGCTCGAAAACGAAGCTTTTTATCTACGGAAGACAGACAATAGCTGCACGAAAACGGACATCCTCTACTGCTTTCATAGTAAATAATGCGGTTTGAAAAATCTTCCATTTTATTATAACAAAATGGAATTTTTCGCATATCCATAATCGGTCTTGGCGAGGTTGTGATAATTTCTGTAACACTATCCTTAGATTTGCCGTTCTTTGTATTTGAGTTACTGTCTTTTGTGCTGTTATTGCAGGCACACGCATTTTCTTTATTTTGCACTCTTCGATAAGCAATTCCCTTGATTCTTTCAAGCTTCCGCACCACCTCTTTTTGTTCTTCTTTCTGCATTTTATTTGTGCTTATATATAGTGTATTCTCATTACAAGATACACATTCTAAATCTACTAATCTCGCTTCCTCGTGAACACAAGCTTCTTCTTGATATACAGCATGACGATTTGGATTCTTAGCTTGACATGACTTTTCCACATTTTCACTACTTAAGGTTTCATAGTATCCACACAACTCACGAAACGTTTCTTCGCCTTCGCCTATCATAATTCCGGTGACTTCTGGATGACTTTCTAAAAATGCAGTTGTTTCAAATGATACTTCCGGACCACCTAACCAGATTGGGACATTCGGACATAATTTATGGTATTCTTTTATAATTTCTTCCACATAGCGAATATTCCAAATATAACAGGAAAAGCAAAGTACATCCGGCTTTCTTTTGTATATTTCGGTTAAAATGTCATCCACTCGATTATTGATTGTAAATTCTCCAATTTCTATATGAGAAGCATATTCTTTTGCATATGCTTTTAAAGAATGCACCGCCAAATTGGAATGGATATATTTTGCATTAATTGCAGTCAATAATATTTTCATCATTCATCAAACTCCATTGTCACAAAAAATCCTTTTTCTGTTTCTTTGATATCTACTACAACGCCTTCTGTTGATTTTAAACGCTCACTTACTTCATAATTCCCGGACATTGCAATCGCATGTTCCAGCGTATAATAATAAGACATCGGCAGCTTTCCTTCTGTTACGGAAAGTCTCTCTCCTACTTTGGTAAGCCCTTGTCTTTCCATTTTAAATTCCATTTGCCGCATCGTATTTCCTCCAAAAAACAAAGTATCTACTTAACATTTACTCTCCTCAAATTGCATATTTTTATGCAACTACAAGCGGATATAGCTGTTTCTTGTCACTTTTCATCACATAAAAATAAGACATATGATTATCATATCATATGCCTTGTATTTTTTCCAGTTACTATCCTATTCTTTCCCATTCCAACAATAGGTACATAATTTACACGGAGAAACTCCAATCGAATCCAACATATCATCCAAGCGATGATATTTTAAGGATGTAAAGTTGAGTTCCTTACGAATATCTTCTACCATGTTCTTATAACTTTCGCTGTCCGGGTTCGAATATTCTTCTAAAAGTTCCGGTGTAATCTTTCCTTCTCTTTTTAAAATCGTACGTCTTGCAATCAAATCCATTTCAGAAGATGAACGTGAGAAATTCAGATATTTACAACCATACATAATTGGCGGACAAGCCGGACGAATATGTACTTCTTTTGCTCCGCTTT
>CALAST010000067.1 GCA_937889225.1 uncultured Lachnobacterium sp.
TACTTTCCTGAAATCCGCATAAAATCAATGTCTACGAATTATGAAATTCTCTCAATTATATTACTCAGAAAGAAATAATACAATATATATTTAAATAATTTTATATTATTTAATATTATCAATATTTATATCGCCTTGCCCATTTTTGAGCCTGTTCTTTTATAATAGTACAGTAGAAACCTGTTCCGAAGTCTTTCGTATTTCTGCCTATACGAATCTCCGGAAGTTTTACAGGCAAATATCCACCATGATATACTGTCATTTTTGCCATATGTTTTCTCCGTCAAAATATCGTTAATCAGTTAAAATAAGTATATCATACAGCAAAAAAGGTGACAAGCTCTACTAATCTATTGGACAGTGTAAAGTTACTGTTGGAATCAAAAGGGCAGACTTCCCCCCTTAAAAATAATTTTTCTTCTTACTTTTATAAGCCAAAAATCTGTGCTTTAAAGTTTGCTATCTTTTTTATCTGCGTATAGTGGATTGCGAATATCCGCTTGAATTTCAAACGCAGTTCTTTCATTCCATCTATTTTGGCGGTGATTCTAAAAATTCTTCATTCCTTGCAGTATAATAATTCATTTGGTTCATATAATGAAGTTCTTTTTGTGTACGTTCTGCACAATATGCAGAAAGTGCTGAATTTTCCTGTATTTTTTCTATTTTTTGGTATAACTGTTCTCCTTGTATAGTAAATTGTCCCTCTATATCACGAAGCTGCATATTCATATCACTTAATGAACTCATTATTTGTGATGTTCGCCAACCTACTTCCTTGACTGCATTATAAAGCATGTACTGATTTCCTTGAATTGCGTCCAATTGTTCAATAACTTTATCTAATTTTGTGATAATTCTATCCATACGAATCTCCAGTTCTAAAATATTATATGCTCCATCACGCCCCTCCAGACTATCACAACGTCCCGAACAAATATATTCATACAAAGAGCATACCATAACAAAATTGCGATATTTCGGATAAATAATATTCTTTGCATAAACCTGTGTTAAAATATTCTGCTCTACTTTACGAATTTTATCAATTTTATCCAATTCATTAGCTAGTTGTTTTTTGTATATCATTTCTTTTTCGATGCGTTTCCTATCTTCTGTTATCTTTCCTTTATATTTTGCTATTTTCCTTTTATTTTCTTCATATCGTACCATTTTTGCTTTATACTCTGCGAGTTCCTTTTCATATAATTCTCTTGCAAGGTTTTCTCTTTTTTTCATTTCTAATCTATCGTCTATGATTGCAGCTGGTAAAAAAAATATTATATTAACAATAAGTGCTAAACCTGACAGAAACCACAATAAGAATCCCAAGGAAGCATACCAACTATTCTTTGCATCTATAGCAATACCTATTACAAGAAGAATTAAAAGGCATCCTATCGTTTGTAATGTTTTCGTTGTTTCTTCTGTTGTTTCTTCTGCTTCTTCTATAGTTTCCGATGGTCGCATAGGCTCAACCGGTTTTTCCATCGCAACCGGCTCTACAAATCTTGCTTTTACTCCTAACGTATCCATTTTTTGTTTTATTTTTATATAAAGATTATTTTGTAAATATATATTTTCTTCCAATTCCACTACCATATCTAAATACTGTTTTAACTCTTTTGTATTCATACCATTATCTCCCACTAACTATTGCGTATTTACTCTTTTTTATATTTTATATTAATTATTCCTTTTAAGCAACAAGAATAACTCTCATTAAGAACAATACTAATAAATAGTATCATTAGATAAATACCATAAATAAGCATATAGAAAAATTTCAAAAAAACTATTTTGAGATTGGAAAAAATATATCAATCTAGTACTTTGTATACAATAAAGATTACATAATGAATAAAAAAGATACTAACTATTTTGAATTTATAAACATTTAAGAATTATAAAATCACTTGATTTTACTGCATTTTCTCGTTTTTGTTAGCACTCATTTTAAAAGAGTGCTAATTTTCTATTGACTTTTTTGTTTTAAGAGGCTATTATTTTAAATAGGCAAACAACATGTTATTTTTACAAATTACATGTTTCAAAAATAATAAATACGTTAAGGAGTACTAAACATGGCAAACAAACATGGCAATCTTTCTATCGACAGCGAAAACCTGTTTCCTATTATTAAAAAATGGTTATATTCTGACCACGATATTTTCTATCGTGAATTAATCTCAAACGGATGTGATGCGATTACAAAATTAAAAAAATTAGATATGATGGGCGAATACAGCCTTCCTGCTGATTACAAAGCAAAAATCGAAGTGATTGTAAGTCCGGAAGATAAAACAATTAAGTTTATCGACAATGGTCTTGGTATGACAGCAGATGAAGTAGAAGAATATATTACAAAAATCGCATTTTCCGGTGCGACAGACTTTATTGAAAAATACAAAGATAAATCCAACGATGACCAGATTATCGGTCATTTCGGTTTAGGCTTCTATTCTGCATTTATGGTTGCAGATGAAGTAACGATTGACACACTTTCTTATCAGGAAGGTGCAACTGCAGTACATTGGTCTTGCGATGGCGGTACAGAATACGAACTTTCTGATAGCGACAAAACAACCGTTGGTACAGAAATCACTTTATATTTAAATGAAGAAAGCCTTGCTTTCGCAAATGAATATCGTGCAAAAGAAGTAATTGAAAAATACTGCTCTTTTATGCCAACAGAAATCTATTTAAGCAAAGCAAACGCAGAAGTTCAGTACGAAACAATTGACAAAGCAGATAAGCTTGATACCGATGAAGTTGTAGAAGAAATCTTTGAAGAAGCAAAGACAGAAGAAAAAGAAAACGAAGACGGTACAAAAGAAATCGTAGAAGTTTCTCCTGCAAAAGAAAAATTAAAAATTGTAAAACGTCCTGTAGCATTAAATGATACAAACCCACTTTGGGCAAAAACACCAAGTGAATGTACAGAAGAAGAATACAAAGCATTTTACCGCAAAGTATTCTTAGATTACAAAGAACCATTGTTCTGGATTCACTTAAATATGGATTATCCTTTCAACTTAAAAGGTATCCTTTACTTCCCAAAAATCAATACCGAATATGATTCTATTGAAGGAACCATTAAACTTTACAACAATCAGGTATTTATTGCGGACAATATCAAAGAAGTAATCCCTGAATTTTTAATGTTGTTAAAAGGTGTGATTGACTGTCCTGATTTACCACTGAACGTATCCAGAAGTGCATTACAGAACGATGGCTTTGTAAAGAAAATCTCCGAATACATCAGCAAGAAAGTTGCTGACAAGTTAATTGGTATGTGCAAAACTGAAAAAGAATCCTATGAAAAATACTGGGATGATATCAGCCCATTTATCAAATTCGGTTGCTTAAAAGATGAAAAATTCTGCGATAAGATGAATGATTACATTCTCTTTAAAGACATTAACGATAAATATCAGACTCTTCCGGAATTATTAAAACCGGCTGAACCAGAAGAAGCTGTAGATGAAAATGGCGAAAAAGTAGAAGCGGAAGTTGTAACAGATACTGCGGAAGAACCAAAAGATGAACGTGCAACTGTTTACTATGTAACTGACAAAAATCAGCAGGGACAGTATATCAACTTATTTAAAGAACAAGGCATGAATGCGGTTATTTTAGACCACCACATTGACACTTCCTTTATTTCTCAGCTTGAAATGAGAAATGAACATTATCGTTTTATGCGTATTGATGCAGACCTTACAGATTCTTTAAAAGATGAAAACGGTGAAGATTTAACAGATGTTACTGCTTCTTTATCAGAAGTATTCAAATCTGCATTAAATAACGATAAGATTACTGTAAAAGTAGAAAAACTTAAAAATGACGGTATCGCTTCTGTTATTACACTTTCGGAAGAAGGTCGCCGTATGCAGGATATGATGAAAATGTATGCAGCAAACGGTATGGGCGGCATGATGGACTTTGGCATGTTCCCGGCTGACCAGACACTTACTTTGAATGCAAATAATGCACTTGTAAAATATATTATGGAAAATAAGGAAAGCGAACATGTGCCAATGTTTGCAAAACAGCTTTATGATTTAGCACTCCTTTCCAACCAGCCATTATCTGTAGATGCGATGGCAGAATTTGTAAAACGTAGTAACGAAATTATGTTATTACTTACAAAATAATATAAAAAATCAATCCCCCATGTTTCATGGGGGATTTTTATAGCTATTATCAAACTTGGTTAACTATCAAAAAATAGAAAAGCCGCAAGTGGAAAAGAAAATACCTTCACTTGCAGCTTCTCAATTTTCATAACAATCTTTTTTAACAATCTAAATTTCTATTATTTTCAAGCAGATTTTTATCATCCGCTTATCTATTTATTTTTTAACGCAACATCCATTTTCGCAATTTATGAGATAGCGTTTTTATGTATCTTACATTCCTGCTAACTGTTTTCCAAGTGCTTCACACTGAGAAACACCTTCTGCATCCGGTGCATCCTGACAGATAAGACCTTCACCATTTACAACATTCGCACCTGCTGCTTTCATGCGGTCTACCCAATCACGCATCCATTCGCCATCGCCCCATCCATAAGAACCGAATAATGCAATATTTTTTCCTGAGGCAAATGTCTCTATTTCTGCTACAAATGGTTCCATTTCTGCTTCTTCCAATACTTCCGCACCCATTGCAGCACAGCCAAGTGCAAATACAGACTGTTCTTTTAATTCATCTAAAGATGCATCTGAAACTGCTACACAGTTTGCTTCTTTTCCTGCATCTGCAATTCCTTTCGCAATCGCTTCTGCCATTGCCTGTGTATTGCCTGTGCCACTCCAATAAACTACATTGATTTTACTCATTTTAAAAATTCCTCCTATATTTTTTTGCATACAATTATCCTGATAATCGTTGCTACTTATATTGTAAGAAAAATCTTCTATATATAATATAGTTACTTTAATATTGAAAATACTCTGCCTATATACTCTTATACTTACAATATCAGACAGCCAATGCCTGCTTATTTCTTTGAACATCTAAGCGATACGCTTCGATTATCAAGCGAATGCCAATTCCTTTGTCCAGTAATCGGATTACATCATCCACAGAATCTTCATACTGTTTAAATAATGCCCTTTTCTTTGAAACATCACTATAGACTTTCCAATAACCGGAATAGAGATAGTTCTTTCCATTATTCTCCATAAATCCAACGACATCTTCAACCGGATAGCCAAGGAGAAGTCCCATTTCATGTGGGAACTGTTCTCCTTCGCTCATATATGTCTCGTATCGCTTCTGAAAGCGACGCATAATCTGTCCCAGAGAATCTTTCTCATAACCGTTTCTTGATAACATATCTTGTACTTCGGAGTCTTGTAAATATGCACTTAATTTTGAACGATGAAACAAAAGGTATGTGGTTTTGTTATCTTGGCGGAGCAAACGGTAATGAGAAATCCCTGTTCTTTTTAAAATTGTGCGTACATTTGCTTCATCTTCTGTGGAAACGATAAGCAAATTGGAAATCTTTATCCCTGTAATCAATGGGGCACATTGAAGGGCAAGTTTTGTTTCGATATGTTTTTTATCCATTTCCTGTACAATTTTAAAAACTTCCTGACACATATTTTCTAGTCCTTTCTAGTTAGTCATCTCTAACTTGAGTTAAGTATAGCTAATTCTTTATTATATGTCAATACCTAAATTTAAAAATCCTATTTTAAAATAACTATTTATTATTATTTTTTCTAATTTATTCGGGAATATGCAATTCGGTTAAAATAAAAAATCCCGAAACTTTCTTTTTCACTAATTTCTTAGCCATTCTTGAAAGTTTCGGGAATATTATGTATTTTTAGTTAAGCGAAGATTTTAACCGACAAGCTGCGATAGCAGCTATTCGGTTATAAGCAAGTAGCGAATGCGGATTGCGAATATCCGCTTGACTTTTTTAACTTCTTATCTTCACAAATATCGCATTATCATTTATTCTGCATTTTTTCCGGTAAGACGTTCTTTTGCTTCTTCTACAGTTTCTCCTTCTTTTGTAAGGAATTTTTCTACAAATGCATCTTCTACTTTTGTATAGCTGTTTACTGCGTTTTCTTCGATTTTTTTATAAGTACCTACAACGCCTTCTTCAATTTTTTTGTAACCTTCTACTACTGTTTTTTCAATTTTTTCATTCATTTCTCTTAATGACATAATTTTTTCTCCTTTTTTATTTTATACTTTTTTGTTAATCAGATATTCACAGTTCACTTTACTGCTTATTCATAACCGAATATCACTTATTTTATTGATTCCTGCTATTCTGAAATTTAGTTTTTCTTGCTGTCTTTCAATCCAATACACATCGGAATTAAGAATAATAACATTACAATGCCTACAATCCCTATGATAATTCCCGGAATCATCATTCCTTCAAATACCATAATCATTGACATACCTACACCAAGTACTAAGGAAGAAACCACTCCGTAAAGGACTTTTCCTACAACTTTTGCATTAATTCGAATTGGTGCTGCACCGGACATTTTGCGATATACAAAAATTGTTGCAATAATTACAACAAGACCAATTGCTGTTAAGACAACGCCTGTGTTAAACATATTCCATTCCGGAAGTAAGCACATGCACATTCCAAGTGCAAACAATAAACCTCCAACAACACCTAATACCAATGTGATAAAATTTTTCTTTTCCATAATTTTGTCCTTCTTTCTCTTATTTTATATCATATCTATCTAAAAGCAATCACTTCTTCTTTAATTAGGAAATGATTAAATCATTACTTAATTCAAGAATCTGTTCTGCAATCTTTTCTCTTTGTTTCTTTGTTATTTTTTTATATAAAGGATATCCTGCTGCCATCATTGCCAATCCGCAGATACCAATTGCAATTCCGGGAATAAAAAGAACACCTTTCCATACCATACTACAGCTCATTCCAATCCCCATAAGAAGTGAGCCAATCACACCGACTATAATTCCTGCCTGTGTTCCTGCTCGTTCTGCTGATTTATCTAGTACAACATTGCATAAATAATAGTGAATTAAATTTTTAAAGGAATCCCTGC
>CALAST010000068.1 GCA_937889225.1 uncultured Lachnobacterium sp.
TTTTATGAAAACTGTTCTTTTTTGCAGTTCTGAATATGATACTTTCCTTAAGAATTATAACATTTTAAAATACAGTAAAACTCCCATGCATTCGCAACACATGGGAGTCTTGTTTCGTTTAGAGTAATATTACTTAAACCATCACACTTATTACATCAATTCCTCAATTTTAAGTTCTTTACAAATAAATATATATAATAATTTTCTATAATGTACTGCTCGCCCCACTAATATAATGCATAATACGAAGCATATCACGAACTGTTACCTTTCCATCTTTATCAATATCTGCTACAAGTTGTTGACTTTCACTTAATGTTTGACTACCTGAAATAGCATGTAAAATGGTAAGCATATCATTAATCTTAACTGCTCCGTCCCCATTCAAATCACCCAATACAAAACTTTCTTCTACATCTGATTCTTTTGTAGGTGTTACAACAAAATCATAGTTATTGTTGGTGTATTTTTCTGCTTTTTCAGATACAACATTAAAATATAATGCCTCCGCATCTTCAGAATAATTTTCTGTCTCCTCATTCCATAAATAAGTTGCTGTTGTAAGTTCTCCTTTGGTAAGTGTTCCAAGGTCTATTGTTTTTAGTAATTCTCCATCTCTGCTATCTTTTCGAACTTCTAATACCGCAGTAGTATCGATGCAACTTTCATTTGCAACACGCACTTCCACAAGCTGTCCAAATTCATACTTACTATCATTTACATTTACAACTACTTCTGGATAACCAACTTCATAAGAACATGTATTATCTGTAATGTCTGTATCATTTTCTGCTTCAACCGTAATATTTAATGTTCTATAATCAAAATCCGCAGGAACCATATAAATTGCTTCTACAACAGTACTTTCACTTGGCTCTAACGCTTGTGTAAAAGTTGATTTTGTTCCATCAATGTTTACTGTGTAAGTATCTGCTTTCTTTGTTCCATTATTTGTTATTTTTACACTAAACGTTGCTACACTTCCCGGAGCAAATGTTGTTTCATCACAATATACACCATCAACTGCCAAATCAACAGAAGGTGTTACCATCAATACACATAAATCCGTTTGTGTACCTGTCTTTTTGTAAAGAAACTGTAACTTTCCATCTTCTGTGAAAATGCCTTGCGGATTGTAAACATGAGCATCCGTATCAGAAATTTGGACTGATTTAGTCCATGAACCATCTTCAGTATTATATAAAATTCCTTCTATCTGATTATTGCTTTCTTCATCTGTTGCTGTCCATATTACGGCAAGTTGACCTTCTGCTCCGCTTACCACATGGAAATCATCTGTCAATGTGCCTGTTTCATCTTGATAAATAATGGTTTCCATTCCATCTTCATCTGACATATGGATACTATTATTTTGATACCAGAAACGAAGTTTTTTATTTCCATTTTTGATATAGATTGCATTAGAATCCATAACTTCATTTTTAGTCGAGAGTTCGCTTTTGTCATTTGTGATAATTTCTCTGTCTTCTAATGTTGCTAAATCATTATCGGTATCTAAGGTATAGCTTACTTCATATCCATTTATGTATGTTGTATCTAATGCCATGACTAAACCTGCATTTTCTACAAAAGTGTTATGTACTATGTTATTTTCTTTTATAACAGAGTATAAAATATTGTTTGTACCGCTTGTAAGTAGTAAATCGTTGTTTGTGTTTTCAATATATGCAACATATGGATTGCCCTCATTGTTTAATGCAATCTTTGGTGTTACTGCCATTGTATTTGCTTTACTTACAGTAATCGGTTTGGAAAATCCTGTTTCTTCTGACCATACGGACATTGCGATGGTACTCGCTTTTGCTACTTCGGATAGTGTTGCATCATTGGTAAAAGTTTTTGAAATATTTTGCCATGCGACATAAATCTTTTCTCCATCTGTAACAACAGTTGGTGCATAATCGGCTGTGCCATCATCAGCAACTGCCATTGGTGTTGACCATGTGTCGGTTTGTTCGTTGTAGATAGAGTATACGAGTTTTGAATTGTTGATAATTTCTCTATTTGCATCACTTTCTGTCCATAGTATCATTTTTGTTGTGCCTGTGTCGATAAGTTGGATTTGGGCATCCGGATTGATATTTGTTTTTAGGGTGCGTTCTACTAAATTGGTTTCGGTTGTTTCTAATGAGAATGGTTGTATTGCGGTGTCTCCTAGCCATAGGCTTTCTTCGGACAAATGTTCACTAGCAGAAAGGGAAAAATCTCTCATAGAGAGAGATTGCATAAGACTTCTGGTTATCTTTTCTTCTTCCGGTAATAACTGAATTTCTGCTTCTGCTAATTCTAAAACATACTCAAAGCAAAGGAGTTGGGCTTTTAATGAAAGTCCTGCTTTCACAGAAATCTTATACTCTCCATCTCCTCCAATATTTGCCTCAATTGGCAGACTTCCCTTGCCTTCCAATCCTACTGTTGCAACTGCCATAACACCTACGCCACCTTCTCCTTTAAGAGCCGGTTCAACTTCAAATGTTATCTTTGTTTCTTCCTTATCAAGTTGTTTTTTTGTCCAATTATAACCTATCGAACCTTCCGCACCGCCTTCTACACTAATCGAAGCTTTTGCATATATTGGTATTGGTCCAACTGTATACTGTCCCTGTAATCCTGTTTCTATTGATGCTTGAATCTTTAAACCTCCTACAAGCACCACTTCATTACTATCATTCAAAACACCCTCTGCATATCCATATACCTTTGTATCAGCTTTAGCTATTTCACTAATAAGAGCCATGTCTATACCTTTAACCATATTTCCCAACTTAGATAGGAACTCTAAATCTTCTGGTTGATTTTCACATAATTTTTTCCACTTTTCCCAATCTTCATTTGTAATAGTTTCACTAAATTCATTTTCTTCTAAGAACTTTTCACTTGGTCCTATTAGAATTCTTACTCTACCTTGTTCCACACTAGCCTTAATCTCTACATTTTTCAATTCAAGTTTTACTTCCTGACCAGATAAAAATGCAATATCTTCTCCTAATATCCCAGTTGAATCTGTATCAATTAAATCTAACTTCATTCCTCCATCAGTTTCCGGAACTGATGACTGTACTCTTTTCTTTATTTTAAATAAAGTTTCTTCTATCACAGTTGTGCCATCTGTTGCTATAAGTTTTATATAAATTTTCTTATTTGCCTCAAATGCATTTGGAATATTAAGAGTAAATTTACCATCCGTGCTTGTATATGAGTTACCATTCTCTTGATATAAAACATAAGATAACGGTGTTTTCTCATTCCATATTGCATTTACCTGCATAGTTACTGCTTCTGCTGTTTCTTCTGCATTATATGTTATGGAAGACTGCATAACATTATCAAAGCCATTCCTCGTTTGACACATTAATGTTGATACATATGGATTTGTTTCATCACCATCTTGTAATTTTTTTAATCTTAAACCACCTAGACTATTTGTATCCCATAATAATTCTGCATCTCTATGATAAATATCTTTATAAAAATAATATTCCCTATATCCTTCTTTTGTTATAGATATTTTAGAATTTACCAATGGTTGTTCTGTTAATGTATTTTCAATTCTTGCATAACCATTCACATCTGTTGTAGCACTTCCAAAATGTTCTACTGTTATATTAGCTCCACTAATATATGTCCATAATTCTTCTGACTCCAGTACATAAACTTGAATATCATTTTTGGATTCTTTTTTTACTGTTTCGATTCCTTCTTCAATAAAAGTATATGGAATATCATTATCCCTCGCATAAGAATGAACATAAGAATTCTCTATACAGTAAAGAGTCAATTTGTCACAATTCTCGAAAACATATTCTCCTATACTATTTACTTTTTCTGATAAATTAATACTTTTTAAGCTTGTACAGTTATAAAACGCATAACTTCCTATAGTTGTTACTCCTTCCGGCAAATATACAATTGTTAAATTGACACAATTAAAAAATGTTCCACCCTTAATCTCCATTATTCCTTTCGGTAAGTCTACACTGCTCAAACTTTTACAACCATTGAACGCATTTCTCCCTATATTTTTTACATTTTCTGGTATTTCTATATTTGTTAAATTACTACATCCATCAAATGCAAACTCCCCTATACTACTCACATCTTTAGGTATATCCACACTTATTAAGCTACTGCAACCATTAAATGTATACCCTTCTATTTTTGTCAACTTTTTCGGCAATTCTACATTATTTAAGCTACTGCAACCCCAAAAAGTCCCTTCGCCAATTGCAACTACGGTTTCTGATATTTCTATATCTATTAAATTTTTGCAATTATCAAATACATTTTTACCTATTTGCGTTATACCACTTTGAATCACTACCTTTTTTATTTCATTATTTTTCTTAAATGCATAATCATTTATTATTCCATTTCCTGATACAATCAACGTACCTTCATTATCCAATGTATATATAGCATTTTTTCCACAAGAACCACTTTCTACAATTTCAACGCCTTCACTATTAACTTGTATAGTATTCATTTCATCTTCTTTTTGAATTTCTGTAGCTTCTATAAATATAGTAGGAATTGCTGTAATTCCCATTACTGCTGAAAGCAAAATTGCTAAAATTCTTTTTTTCATACGCATATATCCCTCTTTTTTAAATATATTTTCAGATATGGGGCTATTAATAATCATATTAATAACCCCATTTTCCTAACTATTTAAAATAAAATTTACTCATTACTTTTACAATATATCAATTATTAAAATCCCCTTATTATAACGCACTACTCGCTCCACTAATATAATGCATCACACGAAGCATATCGCGAACGGTTACTTCCCCATCCTTATCAATATCTGCAGCAATCTGCTGATTTTCGTCTAATATCTGACTACCTGAAATACCATGAAGAATCATAAGCATATCATTAATTTTCACTTCTTTGTCCCCACTTACATCTCCCATTGTAATATTAGGGTCATATGAAACCCAAGTAATCATTCCTCCATAATTTTGCATAATAGCTTCTGTCCATGTATCATCACCAATAGGATAATATACGGTTGTTGTAGTATTGTAAAATACATTCTCCCCAAATATCGGTGCATTTCCTTCAAAAAAAACTGCCTCGGATGTGTTATTATCTGCAAATGCATAAGAACCTATTTCTTCAACTGCTTTCAATGTAACCTTTTTTAATTCGGAACACATAGCAAACGCATAAGAACCTATTTTTTCAACTGCTTTCAATTCTGCCTTTTCCAAATTAAAACACGAAGAAAATGCTCCCTCTTGCAATATTTTTATATTCTCTGACAATACAAACTCTGTAACATTTCTATTATAATAGAAAGCATAGTCTCCAATTGTATCTGTTTGGACAGGTAATTCCACATTTGTGCAAGTTGGTGCAAAAAATACCTTTGTATAATTCTTATCATAAAGAATACTATCTTTTGTTGCATATACCGAATTATCTTCACTACAAGTTAAATTTGTTAGTGATTTACAATTTGTAAATACTAAATCTCCAATGTTCGTAACCGAAGCCGGAATATGTAATGTCTGTAAATTACCACAACTGTTAAAGGCACTCTTTTTAATCGTTGTTATCGTATTCGGTAAAACTACTTCTTTCACACCTTCTAAAGAAATAAATTTCTCTCCAATTGCTACAACTGTTTTAGAATCAATCGTTTCTGGGACAACAAGCGTAGACATGTCCGCTATGTCTCCATCATATTGATACACTTCAATTCCATCTGTTACATTACGATAAGAAAATAATGATGTACGATGTTCAACACTATAACCACGAGGTGCCTCTCCAACATATCCAGCATCTAACTCATAATAATCCCCTTCTCCAATGATAACCAATACATTAATATGTCCAGAACCTGCTCCAAAATCCCTATTTCCATTACGAGCCTTTGCTTCCACTCCCAATCTTTCACAAACTTCCAAAATCAGACTAGTACTTGCCCAACAATCTCCACCACCAGAAACAATCATACCAGAATAACCCGAATACTCATCACTATAATTATAAGAAGCTGGAAATCTACAAATCATGTCTAATTTTTTTTCTACTGACATACTATCTGTAAATTTTTCCTTAATATAAGTATCAATGACTTCATCCGCATAAACAGTAGCATAATCACAGACTTCTACCGTTATCTCAAAAGTTTCCCCATTTTCAATAACTTGTATTGTAGAAATTCCGTATTCAACTTTATTCGTAATTTTGCTATATTCTACACCTTCTTCGGGAACTGTCGTTCCAACAGAATAATTACCATAGTCTATATAATACCATGTAACAATCTTCGGAGTAACCAATCCTGCGTCACTAACTTCTACACTATCACCACTAATTACACGATACGATATATCAGAAGCTGCCGAAATTGGAATTTGAAAAGAAACAGGATATGACTCCGGAATGCTAATAAATTCTTTTGCCCAGTCATTCATTGCATATAATTTATAATCTGCTTCATTATTTTGCGTTGAATTTTCTTCTGCATAAAATGTTGTTTTATAGAACAATATACAATATATGGACATGATTATAAAGGCAAGATATCTTATATTTTTTATATAAAAAAACTTTTTCATAAAAATCCCTTTCGTTTTTAACGGTTTCCATTATTTTAATTTCATTCTTATAACGTACTACTTGCCCCACTAATATAGTGCATAATTCGAAGCATATCACGAACTGTTACTTTTCCGTCTTTATCAATATCTGCTGCAAGCTGTTGGCTTTCATTTAATGTCTGACTACCGGAAATTCCATGAAGAATTGTTAGCATATCGTTAATTTTTATTTCTCCATCTCCACTGATGTCACCCATTACAACAGAATCTCCTGATTGCACCATATAAGCAACACCTATATTATCTCCATAATTACCATACTTCCAAACAGAACCATCTTGTCTTACCATATAAACACTTGATTCTGTTGTAATAATATCTACAACACTATTTAAGACTTGATTTTTTCTATCAGAATCAATCAATTCCCAAACTGTTCCATCATTTGTTAAATAATAGACTCTATTATAATAATAAGGTTCAGCTATACAATATTCCTTCACATCTGTTAAAACAACTTTATGTTCTTTAAACGTATACAAATTTCCATTTGATAAATATACTGTTTGGTTTATGTAAGTTACATTTTCTTCTACTTTTTCATTTTCACACCATAATGTGTTTTCTGCATCAAGGATATATGTATCAGGATATACCGAAAATTCCTGTTTTATTGGAAGTTTCATAGAATCTTTTCCATAAGTTACCCAAGTGCCGTTCTGATACTCTGCTGTTGTTCCATCATTTTTTACTACAAAAAATGGAAAATCCTCTCTATTTTGCACTCCGATTTCCACTACATCTTCCAATTCCGCTTGCTTTTCTCCATTTTCGTTATAATAGATAGCTGTATTCCCATTTAAAATTAAAAATCCATCATCTGTCGCACTAAATACACACTCTGTTCCCAAGTTGGAATAAACAACTGTAGAATTATCAATGTCATATATATTATCAATGAGAAGAACATCTCCATCGTTTGTAAAAACTTTTTTTGGATAAGATTCCATATTATAATTTTTTACATTTTTAGCAATTAATACATTTCTCTTACCTGTTATAACCGTTTCAAGATAATATAAATCATCATTTTCTGTTAAATAACATTCATAATATCCACTTCTTGCTATAGTTCTCACATCTTCTGCTAAAATATTTTTATTATATCCTGCATTTTCATCTAATTTATTATATTCCAATAAAGTATTCTCTTTATTTAATACAACATAATTATTCCACCAAGAAAGTCTGTCTTTTGAATATACTACTTCTGCTATATAATAATCTTTCACATTACTTCCAACCAATTCTGTTTTCTCAATATGTTTATTGGTATTCACACTCCATAACAAATCCTTTGTATCCAAAATAGCAGCTGTATCTTCATAACTACTTGTAATTATACTTGGTAACTTTTCAGAACTTTCCTTTACCACTTCTTCCTGCTCTAAAATTGTAACTTTAAATGTTTTTTGCATAGTTCCACAAGTTGCTGTTACATTTACTGTTCCGGACTTTTTCGCAGACATCCACCCTTCTGAATCAATACTTAATAAATCTGTATTCCCACTTTTATAGGTTATTTTAACTTTTTCACCTGTTCTTAAATATGTTTTTTCTAATTCAAGCTGCATTTGATTTCCCACATACATTTTTCTTTCACTTGTATCAAAAAAATTATCAAACTGCATTTCCGGTGTTACATATTCTGGACTGGCTGTTATGCGTATAGTACCTTCTATTTCTACATCCAAAAGTTGTTTTGCATTTGCAATATTTTGTAATGGGTTTCCTTTTAATAGTAATTCTTCCATTCCAAAACAAGATTTAAATGATGGAATTTGTGTGATTTGATTATTCGTTAAATCTATGTCACCCAAATTTTCCAAATTACCAAGTACACTAATATCACTAATTTGATTATTACTCAAATTAAGATATTCTAAGTTATTCAATCCTAATAATGCACTAATATCACTAATCTGGTTATTCGCTAAATCAAGCTCATACAAATATTCGAACTCAGATAAAATCGAAATGTCGCTGATTTGATTACCCGCTAATGATATATAGCTTAATCTTTTTAAATTAGCCAACATACTGATATCTTTAATAGAATTACCATCCAAGTATAGTCCATATAAATTTTCTAATCCTAATAATGAATTTATGTCACTAATTGGATTATCACTCAAATTAATACTTCTTAAATTTTTCAAATTAGAAAGTACACTAATATCACTAATTTGATTATTACTTAAAGAAAGATTTTTTAAATTTACAAGATTTGCAAGCGGACTAATATCACTAATTTGGTTATTATCTAAATCAACATAGTCTAACTTTTCCAATCCAGCTAATGACTCAATATTTGTAATTGTATTATCTCCTCGTAAATTTAATTCATATAAATTAACTGCATATTCCAATCCTGTCAAATCAGAAATTCCATCTTTATAAGACCAAATCCTCGTTACCGTCTCCATTTCTGCTTTTGTGATAATCCCATCTTCATTATTATCACATTCACTTGCAATTATAGAATATAATACTTTATCAGGAATATTTACAACTTCTTCAGTATTATTATCTGCTTCTGATATTTCTGACACTTCTCCTTCTACTGGTTTTGCGATTTCTTTCGTTTCCACCATTTCTTGTTCTTCCGTTCCTTCTGTCAATTCCGACTCTTTTGATGTATCCTCCAATATTTCTACATTCTCTATGAATCCTTCATACTCTGCATGTTCTGCTGACTCACTCGATACTTCAGTTTCCGTCAACTCTACCATTTCTTCGCCTTCTTCAACTTCTGCAATATCTTCCGTCACTATTTCTTCCATCTCTGTCACTTCTGTTGAAAAGCATTGTTCTGTTGGAATTGTAATCCCTGTCAGACTCATGCTTAACACTAATAAAGCTGCTATATATCTTCTTTTCATTATTCATCCCTCCTAATAACATAAAGTGAATATTAAAAGTCCTCTCTTACTACTTTCTTATACCCCAGACTACAACATAATCTGGGGTATATAATGGATATAAATAACTAAAAATATCTTGTCCTATTATGAAATCTAATATTTTGTTACTATCTTTCCTTTTACAATGTACTGCTTGAACCACTAATATAATGCATAATTCGAAGCATATCTCGAACCGTTACTTTTCCGTCTTTATCAATATCTGCTGCAAGTTGTTGACTTTCACTTAATGTCTGACTACCGGAAATTCCATGAAGAATGGTAAGCATATCGTTGATTTTTACTTTTCCATCTCCATTAATATCTCCTAACATAATCTGACTTTGTACTGTAATTTTACATTCTGCAAATATCTCTTTTCCATTTTCCGATTGAACAATATAACGTGCTGTCACTTCTCCCTCTTTTTGTGCAGTAAATGTATTCTCTTTTACAGAAACAATACCTTCCGTATCATTTAACACCCACTTACCTTTTAAAGAAGCATTTGGATAAACCTTCGGAATAATTTCTACACTTTCTCCAACGGATACTGTATATGTGGATTGCGGAAGAATTACAGTTTGTTCAACTTCTGCTTCTTGTGAAACTTTATCTACAGTTACTTTTATTACCTTCTTTACATCGGATTCCGGAATCGTTACTGTAATCTCTGTATCTCCATACATATTTCCTGAAACATAAATTTTATCTGCTCCAATTTCTTTTACGGATGCAATTGTATCAAAAGATGAAAGTGCGGAAAGTTTCATTCCATCTTTGCCATTTACGATACATACCGGAACTTCTAAAACTGTTCCCATTTTTACTATCACTTCATCCGGTGCAATAATTTCTGTATTTTTCTGAACCTGTACAGTAGATGTTTTCGCATCCATAGAAACATTTGCATAACTCTTTAATGTATTGCTTACAGACAATGTACAGTTTGTATCCGGTTCTAAAGTTATGCCATTATCAAAGCGTAAAATATATTCTTTTGCGAAATTAATACCCTCTGCATTCACGCTTTCTTTATCATATTCCAACGTAAATGTGATTGTATTTCCATTTGCATCTGTTAATTTCATCTCTTTTACGCTTTCCGGTATCATATACTTCGAAAATACAACACTTGCATAATCAGAATGAGCTACAAAACTTTCAATTTCTGCTTTTTCCTTTGATATTAAAGCGAGGTTAACATCTAATTGTGGTGGTGGAACAGGAAGCCATTCACTATAAGTAGTTTCATATCCCTCTTTTTCTACTTTTACTTGCCATAAACCTTCCGGAACATCCCATGCATAGCAACCTTCTTTATCTGTATAAAGTGGATTTGATTGGTCATATTCTTCTGCATTCCATAAGGTAGTTTCTCCGGTTTCAGGGTCTTTGTAGTAAATAGTTGTTATGGCATTTTCTACTCGATTGCTTTTTACTGCCTCATAAATATAACCGGATGGGTCAATGCTGTATTTTGGATTAAAATTGACTCCTCCATTTTCCACTTTCTTCTCTAAAATACTCATGGATTTTTCAATCAAGCTCTTTTCAAACCAGCCTCTTTCTACCAGTTTTTCCATTATCTTTCTAAGCATATTATTGGAAACTTTTTGTGCACACTCACTCATTGCTTCCACCGTTTCTTGCATTTTTTCAGCTATATCATCAGATGGAAGAATATCAGGGTCATCACTAAAATCCGAAGCATTCTCAATAATTTTATTAATTTTCTTAAATGCTTCCTTAGTATCAAGTCCGATTTTTGCTATTTCTAATTCTGTTTTAAGCATTTCCAACTCTTGATATTCTGAAGATGATGATTCAAACGATTTTTGTGCAGCAGTAATTGTTTTTTCCAGCAATACATATAATTCGCTTTCTTCGGTATCCTCTGAAACATCAGTAAGCAAGTCTAACAATGTCTTAAGTTCTTTTAATGTCTCCATTTCACTCATCGCACGAGTTTTCTTTATGGATTCTTCTACTTCTAAACCAACACCTGTACGTAATAACGTATAGGTTCCATCTTCTTGTAATGCATATAGTTCTTCGCACGCATACGCTTTTCCATCTTTTTGGATATATTTATCTTCATTTAAGAAATAATAAATATCGCCATCGTACTCAACCTGCTCGAAGTTTCCTTCCGGAATTTTAGATATATTTTGTTCTATTTCTTTTAAGAAATAAAATTCTGGTATAGCTTCTAAGCTTACTTTTGACTCATATCCAACTTTTTCTTCATCTTCATATAAAGTTCCAATTTCTACCTTACTATTGTTGAAATTTTCTCCCAAGCTTTTTCCATACTCTACTGTAATATTTCCAGGAACATAATTTACAAATCCTGCCGCAATAAATGCATTCTGTGCTTCATTCCATGTTGCTTTTAATTTCTTTACCTCACCATTTTTTGTACTTACTATAGTAACGTCATCCACACTACTATTATCATCAAATGCTACACTAAATGTAAATTTACTGTAACTATCCCATGTAATAACCGGACGCTGTCCTGATAAAGTAAGTAAATCATATGCTTTTTCCCTGTAATACATCGTACATTCTGTGAGTTTGACTGCATTTTGTGTATACTTGGTATAAGCTATAACAGAAGATGTTTTTCCATCTTTTGAAGTTGTTGCTTCTATCTTATAAAAAGTTCCTTCTTGTACATTTGGAATTTCAATTGTTGTAAAATAACTTCCTGTTTTTGAGGTTGTAACGGTAGCAACTTTTTTATCTTCCAAATAAATATGTACTTCTTGCTGAGGATTTGCAAATCCCAATACATCAATATTTGCAGATGATGTTTCGTCTGGTACACTTAATGTAAAAATATCCTGTCCCATATCCACAATGCCAAGTGTTTCCGTTTTTGTTTCTCCATTATATATATATTCAAGCTGTGCATAAGTCATTAAATACGATACGTTAGAAACTTTTACGGAAAAAGCCGCATTTCCTTCCATTTTATCAACCGGGACATAAATATATCCATTTTCATCCATACTTACGCCATATGTTTTTCCATTTAGTTTAAATGTTCCTTCAGCTAATTGTGCCACGGATGGAAGTTTAATTTTCAACTGCATATTAGATGTTTCTACTAATTTTTTTGCCTCATCTTTAAATGCATATTCCAAATTTAAATTTACATATCCGGAAGTTGTAGAACCACTTAAAGTCGTAGTGTAATTTGTTTTATTTCTAGCGAGGTATCTTCCTTCTTTATCAGAAATTCCTGTAGTTTTTGCAATATAAGACATTTCATTGTCAATTGCATAAATGGATGCTCCGGAATCTTCTGATGCAAGATTTAATGTACCTTTCAAATCACCAAATGCGTTGTAACCAACCTCTATTACACTAGCCGGTACAAAGACTTCTGTTATATTCCATTCATCATCATAATAATATTTACAAATTGCACTACTTGGAATCTTTTTCATTCCTGATGCAAATGTTACTTTTGTTAATCCTTCTACACCTGATAAAGCATATTCCATGCTTTCTACTGTTTTTGGAATAATAATCTCTGTTACCTGTGTTCCCCATAAGAAATTGTTTCCTATTGTTTTTAACCCACTATTTAAAGTTATCTTTTCCAACTTCTCACAGTTTCCAAATGCATAGTTTCCAAGATATTCTACATTTGATGGTATTTCCATTTCTGTCAAACTCTCACATCCATAAAATGCACTTTCATTTATGGTTTTCACATTTTTAGGAATTGTAATCCCTGTAAGATTTCTACAGTTTTGAAATGCACCCTGTCCGATTGTTTTTAGTTCTTCCGACAAGGTAAGTTCTGTTAATCCGTCACAATCATTAAATGCCATATATCCTATTGTTTCTATGCTTGATGGCAATTTTATTTCCGTTAGAGTATCGCAATTCTGAAATGCATAGGAACCAATTTCCGTGATTCCTGTTGGTAATATTACCTCTGTTACATTTATCACATCACTAGAATAATCCTTACACAATGCTTGACTTGGGATAGTCTTTATTCCTGACGCAAAGGTTACCTTTGTTAGTTTTTCCGCATTGGATAATGCATCGTTCATATTTTCTATGGTTTTTGGAATAACAATCTCTGTTACCTGTGTTCCCGATAAGAAACGTCTTCCCATTGTTTTCAAGCCACTATGTAATGTTATTTTTGCTAACTTTTCACAGTTTTCAAATGCAGCATTTCCTAAATATTCCACATTAGACGGTATCTCGATTTCTGTTAAACTCTCACATCCATAAAATGCATATGAATTTATGTTTTCCACATTGTTTGTAATGGTAATGTTAGGCAAATTTTTACAATTCTGAAATGCATACTCACCAATTGTTTCCACACCATCATTCAATGTAACTGATTTTAAATTCTCACAACCTTGAAACGCCCCATATCCAATCGTCTTTACACTAGATGCTATCTCTATCTCTGTCAAACTTTCGCAATTTTCAAATGCATAAGAACCAATCCCGGTTACTTTGTAGCCATCTATTGCAGATGGTATTGTTACTTTTGATTCCGTTCCTACATACTTGGTAATTGTAATTTTTTTAGTAGAAGATTCTACAGTATATTCATACTCCGTACTTGTTGCTACAGTCATAGCTTGCTGTTGTTGATTCATTTCTACAGTTTCTGAAACGTTTTCACTTACTACTTCGGAGATTACTTCATTCAAAGTTTCACTTATTACTTCTTTTTCTGTTTCACTTGAAGCTTCACTTTTTTCTTCTTTTTCTGCTTCACTTGAATTTTCACTTTCCGTCTTCGTTGTTTCTACCACTTCTTCCGTATCACTTACTATCTGTGATGTTTCTTCTACCTGTTCTTCTATTTCCTGTACAATTTCACTATTTTCTACCGCCATAAAACTTTGCGAAGATAAAATATTCATATTTGTTACACTTACTGTACATGCTAATAAAAGAGCAACTATTCTTCTTTTCATTTTCTCATTCCACCTATCCTTTCTTCTTTTTTATTATGTAAATCCCAACTAAACTTCCAATCATCACAACCAATACCACAAACACTCGCATATCCATAGTTTTTTGTTCTTTTACTATGATGTTATTACTTGAATTTACATCTGCATTTTCCTCTGATTGTTTTTCTTCTTCACCTCCTTTTCCTTCCATTTCCTCACTTTCGCCTATCCCACTTCCTTCCTGCTGTTCTGTCTGATGTTCTCCTTCTTCTTGCACACCAGCACTATTTTGCATTTCTTCTGATGTTCCATTTTCATTCACATTATTATCTGTTTCTTGAATATTTTCTGTATTTGCACTACTTATATTTTCCGTAGTACTTTCCACACTTTCATCCCCTGTTCCTTGGTTTTCATTTTCTTCACTTTCTGCCCCCTGCTCCGGTGTTGTACTTTGCGTTCCATTCGCCTGCTGATACTGCACTTCAAATGGAATATCCTTAATCTCTAAACTTGCATCCACCAAATCATTGACTTGTAATGTTGGCAAATACATTTTTTCCGCTTTTAATTGAAATGTAATTGTTGCAATCATTCCATCTTCTGAAATTCCATCTTGATAAATAGAAACAATTCTAACCATATTTTCTTTCTCAACATGATTTGTTTCTCCAAATCCTTCTGCAAATATTCCTTGTAACCCACTATCTACATAAGTCAATTTTTCTGCATCATAGATAAGTGAAAAATCCATCCCACCAAGATTTTTTATATTTTTTATGTAAATTTCTACTGTTACATTTCCATTACTCTGTAATTCTTTTTCCTGAACAATTATCGTAGCCGTTTCCTCTGCCAAAACAGCCTGTTTTCTTCCTAATGTCAATATGCATATTAATAGAAAACACACTATCTTTTTCCATCTTTTATTCATTTCCCAATCTCCTATACCACTCTATATAATCCACATATTCCTGTTCCAATGTTAAATCAGGAACATCTCGCAGTTTCCAAGCTAACCAATGCGTATTTTCTTCAATCGTTTCCAATTGCATTGGAATTGCCAGTAATTCTTTGACATAAGTCTGATAAGCCTCTGCATCATTTCTGACAATGCTGTCATCAATTGCCTTTTTCAGCATTACAATATAATCCTGATATTCCGCAATTTCATATTTTGTAATAGACAATGCTTTCTTCTTATAAGCAATCATATCTTTATAATTCTCTTGTTCTAAAGCTACTATCGCTTTCATGTTATATGCTGCATATGAATACTCATTTTGTTTTAAAATCCTGTCTGCATATTGTTCCACATCTTCTACTGTTTTCGACGATAGCATAAGATTTGTAAGGCTTTCCGTATTCCAGGGATATATCTTTACTGCTAACGTATGATTTCCGGTTTCTTCTGCTCTGTTTGCAATCCCTATATACAAAAATAGAATACTATATATGCCTATCATCCATGAAAAAAACACTTTACCCATTCTCTGACCATTTAAGAAAATCGCTTTT
Source organism: uncultured Lachnobacterium sp. (assembly GCA_937889225.1). Taxonomy (GTDB): domain Bacteria; phylum Bacillota; class Clostridia; order Lachnospirales; family Lachnospiraceae; genus Roseburia. The sequence continues at coordinate 16,006 of CALAST010000068.1, forward strand.
TCTGTATCCGATTTCCCGCTATTTATAACTAAAATCAGCACCAAAAACAAATAGGTATATTGCAAATCAAAATCGACCAATATATGCAAAAGAAACAATATCAAAATGCCACGATTTCTTTTCCTTATATTTTTATTGAATATATTGCTACATATCCAAATGGAAAAACTTATCATTGCTAAAATTCCACCATCTAAACCAATTTGCAACAAATCATTATGTACGAACATTGTCGTATACATCCCTGTCTGTTCTACTGGTTGAACATAGGAATATCCCAAAGAACCAAGTCCCATTGGATGTCGTATTAATAGCTTAATACCATCTATGTTATAAAGAATTCTTCCAAGCAGAGTACTTGATTGCAGCGATGCTGTAAAAATTCTGCCTATATTCTGTACATCTTTTGTTATCATCGTATAAACAATAACAAGTACTATGGTACATGCTCCAATTAGCAAAATTCGTTTTCTATAAATACTTTTCTTCCAAGCAAATATGAAAATGACTATTCCAAATAGCAAAAATACAGACCTGCTTCCACTCCATAACAAGCCTAATAATAAAATGGCTATCTTTAACATATCCAACTTTTTATAAGTATCCTTTGCCAGAATCAATACAATTCCTATCAAAAGAAAAAAAGCAAACGTATTCGAATATTGAAAAAAGCCGCCCATTCTTCGTGCTTGAAAAAAAGAATCTTTTATATTCGGAATGAAGTACGCCACAATGCACCAAAGCACCATTATAACTCCTGTATGCGAAATGCTCTGTATACATTTCTCTATGATTTCTTTTCTTAGCTGCAAAGTAAGAAAAGAAAAAATAGTAATTACTGCTATTTTCCCAAGCCCAAGAAAAGCCATTCCTTTATCAACTGCAAAAAAACAAGCTAAAAGATACCCTGCTAATACACCCCAAAAACTAACTTTTTGTATACTATTTTCAAAAATAATCTTTTTTGTATACCTAATATTACCTATTAAACATACACAAAACACGATTCCTGCAAAACAAGCTGTATAGTCATAAAATAATCCCCATAAAAATGGAAAAATAAAAAAAGAAATCCATAATAACTTTTCTGTCCATATAAGAGTTTCATCTTTTAAAATTAACTGTTTCATAATTATCTTTTTACGAAAAGAGGTACTGCAAATGAATTTACAATACCTCTTTTTTATAAATACTAACGATACATATTTCTACGTTTATATGCCAAAAGGATACAAATACCGCTTAATGAACCAATCAATAGCACAAGGTATACTACTTGATATTCACTATCTGATGTTTTTGGACTCTCATCCCCTGACGCATCTGTCTGTGGTTTATCTGTTTCTGAGTTATCATTCTCTGAGTTATCCACTTTCGGTTTATCTGTTTCTGGTTTGTCTGTCTCCGGTTTGTCGGTTTCTGGTTTGTCTGTATCTGGTTTATTGGTTTCTGGTTTATCTACTGGTGTATCTTCTTCTTTTTCATTTACTGTAATCACACAAGATACTTCTTTTCCGTTTGATGTTGCGGTAATTGTTGCCTTTCCTGCTTTTAATGCTGTTAAACTACCATTTTCTACTTTAATTACAGTATCATCAGAAGTACTCCATTCTACTGTTTTTTCATCTGTTGTATTTTCCGGATTGTAGATAATTTCTAATGTTTTCGTTTCTCCAACTTCCATTTCTTCGATTACTTTATCAAATGCAATACTTTCTAACGGAATATCGTTCACAGTTACTTTCAATTCTGCTGAGAGACTTCCAACTTTTGCTGTAATTGTTGCTGTACCTTTATTCTTTGCTGTAATGACACCATTTTTATCTACTACAACTACAGTTTCATCTGAACTGCTCCATGCAACTGTTTTATCATCTGTTGTATCTTCCGGTTTAATGCTAAGAGATGCTGAAACATCCGCTGTCTGTCCTACTACCACTTCCAAACTTTCTTTTTCAAACGCAACTTCTGTGATTGGAATTTCCGTTACAGTTACTGTTGTCACAGAGGTAAGCGAACCAACTGTTGCCGTAATTTCAGCAATGCCCGCTTTTTTAGCTGTTACAATACCTTCTGCTGAAACAGTTGCAACTTCCTCATTATCAGAACTCCATACAACTGCTTTATTATCTGTTGTATCTTCTGGCAAATAAGATACAGTTAACTGTTTTGTCTTGCCTTTTAACACTTCTACTGATTTTTCAGTTTGGATTCCTGTTAAGTGAATTTCTTTTACGCTAAGAGTATACTCTGCACTAAATGTTCCGATTTTTGCTGTAATAATTACGTTTCCTTCTTTCTTCGCTGTTACAACTCCATCTTTTACTTCTGCAATATTCTTATCAGAGGAATTCCATTCCACATTTCCGGTAATATCTGCATCGGTCGGATTATATGTTACTGTTAATGTTGTGGTTTCCCCTTTTTTCACTTCATTTGTTGTTCCGGTAACTTCGATTCCCTTTAATGGTGTTGTTACTGTTACTACACATTCCTGTGATGTCACGCCATTACAAGAAGCTGTAATAGTTGTTTTACCACTCTTTAACGCCTTTACAACTCCATCTTTTACAGTTGCAACACTTGTATCAGAAGATGTCCATGTAATGCTATCTGCTGTTGCATCTGCCGGTTGCTTTTCAACAGTTAAAGTTGCTGTCTCACCTTTATTCAAAGCCAAACTGCTTTTATCCAATACCAAGCCTGTTAATGGAACTACTACCATTGCATCTGCTTTTTGAGGAACAATACCCGTAATAGAATGAGAGGCTAACTGTCCTTCTACTTCTGTTCTGCTTTCATAAGCTACATCATTGCAAATAAATTTAAGTCCCACTCCACCTACTGTTGCTGTATCTTTTACTTTAAAAGTTACTTCTAAAATTTGTCCACCTTTAAAATGCGTATCTACACTTGACAATACGGCTACTAATTTTACTTTTCCGGTAAGATTTGTTACATCAGCAAATGCTGTATCTCCATTTGTACCTGAAAGACCATCTCCGGATGTTTTGCTTACCACTTCTAACTTTTCCGCATCATATTGAAGTTCTGCCTCAATTGCCTGTCCGTTATTTTCCGGCATATTAACTGTAACTGTAATTTCATCTCCACGTTTCAGCTCTGTGTCACTATATGTTACATCAAATGTTACCGTTTCTTCTTCCTCTGCAATTACAGTTTGTGGAAAAATAGTCAATCCCATCTGTAAAACTAATGCAAAACTGAGAAGAATAGCAAAAAATCTTTTTACTCTTACTTTTTCGTTCATCATCGTTCTCCTTTTCATTTTTTGACTTACTCAAATATTAGCAAAATACAAAAATATTTTTACTTTTTATAATTCACTTCACCGCCCTTTCTTTTTGGGAAAACCTCTTTCAAATTTATGTTTTATATTAGATTTTCCTCATTCTTTTGCAATAAATTTTTAGAATCCTCGTTTGACAAAAATTTTAGATTCTCTATTTTTAAACTCATTAACTTTTATAAATCCTCTGCCAAACACTTTTGTCATTCAGAGATTTTTCTCTATTGCATTTATTTCTAATAATTATAGTTCAATTCACACTTGTTGTCAATTTAAAACATCATTATGATAATGAAATATTCGTCTGCATATTTTACCATACTTTAAAAGAGGTGATAAAAATGATTGCAGATAGAATTAAAAATCTAAGGGAACAACAAAATAAAACACAAACAGAACTTGCCAAACAACTTGGAATTACAAGGTCAAGTGTCAATGCTTGGGAGATGGGGATTTCAGTTCCTTCTACACAATATATCATTGAACTCGCAAATATTTTTCAAGTTTCAACTGACTATCTTTTAGGAGTAAATACTACTTCTTCCGTAAATGTAGCAGGATTATCAGATAAAGATATTGAATTAATTCATAGTATTATTTTACATTTAAAAAACAAAAAAAATTAAACAGCAAGGTTAAACTTTCTTGCTGCTTAATTATTTACTCTCTAATAAATATTCGTCTAATTTTGTTATGCTATCAGCTAACTGTTTTCTTAAATCCTGTATTTGTTTTTCTGCCAGCCAAATGATAGCATTTAATTCTTCATTATTTTTTGCCTCACAATACACTTTTAGAGCTTTTAAAACCACACAAAATGCATTTATATCATATTCCAATTTCATTAATTTAGTTAAAATTTCTTCTAATGTACTCATTAAATCCTCCTATAATGTATTCCAATTTTTTCATTCTTTTATCCTTCGTTCTGATATAATCCTAAAATATTTATATGTAGTGAAACTATTATTAAAGTGTGTTTAAAAATTATTGCCATTTAGGTTTTTATTTTATCTGATATTAAAACAAAAAAATATATACCTCTTTGTATTATATAGCTTAATTAGGTATAAAACTGATTTTATTTTCATTCTTTTTATTATTGATGCAAAAAATTTTACCTATAATACAAAAGAAGAACTCCAATTCACTATAAAATGAATCTGAGTTCCCCTTTTCAATTCTATCTATACATCTTCACAATCGCATGCACATCTTCACAATCTTTCGACTTAATACACACCATTCGTTCCTTTTCATCTTCCCCATAATAACAGCAAATCGTTTCCCCACAAGCAATCGCTTTCCGATATGTAATCATAAATTCATTACACTCCCCTTGCCGATACACTTCTTCCGGAAGTGCAAGTGTGGCTAAATCAATATAATAGACATTATTCATATGCTCATTTGCATCAATCCAGTTACGGTCAATAAAATATTCCTTTTTCTCCAAATAAGTATCACATTCTTTTAATTTTGCTACCCATGCTGACTCAAAATTCTTACGCTCCGGTTCACTCTGATATAGTGCTGCAATTTCTTTGGAAAGGCGGGTTGGTCGCAATGTTTCGCCATTGATACGTACCCAGTTGGAAATTCCTACGATTGCTAAATCTCCACTTTCATCATAAAATTCTACTTCTCGAGAAGCTATACCATTTTTCATTTCCCGATTCCATGTTACTGCCGTAAGATGTTCTTCATATTTCGGTCGCTTGCATACTTTAATATGATATCCTGTCAAAAACCAACGGTCTTTCGTATTTTTCGTTCCATCCCCTACTTCTGAAGAATGCATACATGCAATATCCTGAAACATCTTTAAGATGCTTACATTTGATAATTCATAATTTTTATTGATGTCACTATAGCCTACATAAAATTTTTCTGTAAATGTCATAAGTACCTCCATTTATTATCTTAGTGCCATTTCCACATCCGGCATCTGGTTTTCTTTAAATACGCACTTTCTTAAATCCGCCAAAATCTTCTCTCTAAGGATAACATTATCATTTTAGCTTTTCAATACTATATTTACAGCTATCACTTCTCCTTTATTAGCCCATAGTACAATTTTCTCATGTTTCCTCATATCCTCCAAAATTCTATTTTCCCTCTTTATGACTATAAAATATTTATTCTTTCGTTCTAACACATCATCTATATCTTACATTTATTACTCAATTACGAATTTACTGTTGACATCTTTTCATTTCCATGTTATATTATATTTAACAATTAGGTTAAATGTTAAATGAGTGAGGTGATACATATGGCTTTGCAAACAACACTAAAAGCACTTTCTGACCCCATACGTCGTGAAATTTTAAATCTTTTAAAAGCCGGACGTTTATCTGCCGGAGAAATTGTGGCACACTTTGATGTAACGGGTGCTTCCATTTCCCGACATCTTTCGGTGTTAAAAGAAGCTGATTTAATTCGCGACACACGGGAAGGAAAATTTATTTATTATGAGCTGAATGCTTCCGTTTTGGAAGAAATCATGCTATGGATTACGGATTTGAAAGGAGACTCAAATTATGATGAAAGAACATAAAGGAAAACTATTGCTATCTTCCGCTATCATTTTACTTCCTATACTAATGGGAAATATTGCTATGACTATTTTTATTCTGATTGGACATTGGATTTGCTTGTTTTTTACATTTTCCGATTCTAAGAATAAAAATCAAAATCAAAAAGTCTGGAATATGATTTTCTGGATTTGTCCTTGCATATCATTATTTGCAAACGGTATATCCTATATACTTTTATCTGATACCACAATTGAAATGGAAAACATTACGCCTGCTTTTTTCGGTTTGCTGTTTGTGCTAATTGGAAATTATCTGCCAAAATGCAGACAAAATAGTACGATTGGCATCAAACTTTCATGGACATTAAATAATGAAGAAAACTGGAATCAAACACATCGCATTGGTGGAAAAACATGGGTGTTTTCCGGATTTTTGATGTTATGTTCTCTGTTTTTACCGGAAAATTTTAAGATTACTATATTTATCATTGCATTAATTCTCGCACTTGTCGTACCTATGCTTTATTCCTACCTTTATTCCATAAAACAAAAAGCAAATGGCACTTACTCTGCTTCCATAGAAAAGACTCCTGCAAATAAAATTTCTGCCGTCATTGCAGCAATCTTACTTATCGCATCGGCTGCTTTGATTACAACAGGGGATATTACTTTTGAATATAATGAAGATAAACTTATTGTTGACTCTACCTATTGGAACTCTTTGAAAATTGACTATGCTTCTATTGACAGTATTTCCTATATGGAAAATATCGATGCCGGCTCACGCGAATTTGGATTTGGAAGTCTTCGACTTCTTATGGGTGCATTTCAAAATGATGCCTTTGGCAATTATACTCGATATTCTTATACAAATTGCGATAGTTGTGTTGTGCTTGATGTTTCCGGTAAAACAATTGTACTTGGGGCGGAAACGGAAGAAGATACATTAGAGATTTATGAAAAATTGAAAGAGAAAAGTGGATTGTAATATGATTTAGGCATATGTATCTTTGCATATGCCTAAATTTGGCTGAAATTTTCGAGAAAAATCTACACTTTGTTTTCCTACTGTAACTTTACACTATTTTTAAGATTATTTTCATTGTTTTTTACTCTTTAAAGTGATATATTATTTATATAATCTTTTTTCTTACATTCATGTAGTCAAATAAATATTTATATTCCACTTGACTACTTAATTCGGTTAAAAATATAGAAAATAAAAAATTATGTTACAATTTCCATACAACCAACAACTAGAAATTTCCCTCCCTATAAAAGGAGGATTAACATGCCCAAACACGACAATTCCGTGAAAAATTGGCTTGGCAAAAACGCTCGCTTTGCAGACCTTTTCAACCATGTACTTTTTCAAGGAAAACCCATTATTAAAAAGGAAGAACTATCCGACATTCGCAACGAATCTGACCTTATCATACAAGATAAAAATAAGAAAATAAAAACATCGACCCGTTACAGAGATATTGTAAAACAATGGAAAAATGACATAACTTTTGTTATTTTAGCAACAGAAATACAGGAAAACATACACTATGCCATGCCGGTTCGAAATATGCTCTATGATGCACTTGCCTATACCGACCAAGCGAGAAAACTATGGGAACAATTGGATGACGCCCAAAAGAAACAGGTATCGCAACAGGAATTCCTTTCGAGCTTTCGCAAAGAAGACCGCTTATCTCCTGTTATTACCCTTGTATTTTATTATGGGGATTCCCCTTGGGACGGTGCGTTAGAGCTGCATGATATGTTTGGCAATTTTGCAAAACAAAAATGGATACAAGAATGGATTCCTAACTACAAAATCAACTTAATCAATCCGCTTAATATCTCTGATTTTGATGATTTTCAAAGTGATTTGCAAATTATATTTCCTATGCTACAGCGAAAAAATAACAAGCAGGACTTACTGAATTATATCAATACACACAGAGCTTATTTCGAATGCGTGAATACTGAAGATGCTTACGCCATAAGTGCCTTGCTTGGAACAACGAAACACTTAAAAACTATGTTCAACAGCAGAAAGGAGAAACAAAACATGTGTAAAGCATTACAGGAATTTTATGAAGATGGAGTAAATGAAGGGAAAGAAAAAGGTAAAGCCGAAGAACGCATAATTGGCATAAAAAAATCCATACTTATGCTCCAGAATGTTGGTGCAACCAACGAGAAAATATTAGAATTAATTATGACAGAATATGAACTGAAGCAAGAAGACGCAGAGCACTTTATTACTTCGGCTAATCCATAAAAAAATAGAGTTGTTATTGCGATAAAAATTTTCAATAACAACTCCATTTTTTTAATATCCTTTATTCTAACAGATAATGCATGCTTTGCTATATTACTGCCGCATTACTTATGTTTATATCCGGTATACATTGTCATAAACAAGCAAAAAATCATTGCCCATGCCCAGAATTTATGATTTTTCATAATCTTTTCCCCCTGTCAGATTAGTGATGGAACAAACGAATTCCTGTAAAGCTCATTACCATATCATATTTATTACATGTAGAAATTACATGGTCATCACGAACAGAGCCGCCCGGCTGTGCTACGTATTTTACACCGCTTTTCTTTGCACGTTCGATATTGTCACCAAATGGGAAGAAGGCATCAGAACCAAGTGCTACATCTGTGTTCTTATCTAACCATGCACGTTTTTCTTCTGCTGTAAATACTGCCGGTTTTACTTTAAAGATAGTTTCCCATGCACCATCTGCAAGCACATCCATATAATCTTCACCCATATAAAGGTCAATTGCATTGTCGCGGTCTGCACGTTTGATGCCGTCTACAAACTGAAGTCCAAGTACCTGTGGAGACTGACGTAACCACCAATTGTCTGCTTTGCTTCCTGCAAGGCGTGTACAATGGATACGAGACTGCTGTCCTGCACCAATACCGATTGCTTGTCCTCCTTTTACATAACATACAGAGTTAGACTGTGTATATTTTAAAGTAATCATAGCGATAGCAAGGTCAATCTTTGCCTGTTCCGTTAATTCTTTATTTTCTGTTACAATATTGCTAAAGAAGTTTTCATCAATCACAAGTTCATTTCTACCCTGTTCGAAAGTTACGCCAAATACTTCTTTTGTTTCGATTGGAGCCGGTTCGTAATTCGGGTCAATCTGGATAACGCAATAATTGCCGTTTTTCTTTGCTTTTAAGATTTCAAGTGCTTCTTCTGTATATCCTGGAGCAATCACACCATCAGATACTTCTCTTTTAATGACAAGTGCTGTGGATTTGTCACACACATCAGAAAGGGAAATAAAATCACCAAAAGAAGACATTCTATCTGCACCTCTTGCACGAATATAGGCATTTGCAATTGGTGTAAATTCAATATCAAGGTCATCTACCCAGTAAATTTTCTTTTCTACATCTGTAAGCGGAAGACCTACTGCTGCACCTGCAGGAGATACGTGTTTAAAAGAAGTTGCAGCAGGAAGACCTGTTGCTTTTTTCAATTCACGTACTAACTGCCAACCATTAAATGCATCTAAAAGATTAATATATCCTGCTCTACCATTTACTACTGTGATAGGAAGTTCCCCATTTTCCATATAGATTTTGGAAGGTTTCTGATTTGGATTACATCCGTATTTTAATTCGTATTCTCTCATATTTTTCTCCTAATTTAACATTCTAACTATTATACATTCTTATTTACAATTCTTGTTTCATATCTTCCGCTCTCGATATCAATATAGCGAACGAAAAGTGAAACTTTATTATCTGCGTTTAAATTTTCCCATACCATATTTGTGAACGTATCAATATCGCCATCGATTTCCACAACTTTTGGTTCGCCTTCAAAACTTGGAAGTGGATTGCCATCGCTCATGTATGTATGAATGAAACGTCCTTCGCCTGCTTTTGGATTGTCATAAGTATAAGTATAACGATTACAGCAATCCGGGTCACCATTGTTGCTTTTTAAAATAGACATTGCAAAATCATAGCTTCCGTTTTCGATATTCATAATACCGGAAATACGTGGTGTATAGTTTGGAGCGTCCGGTTCATATTCTCTTGTACGAAGTGACTGTTCGAATGTCTGTCCTTTTTCCATTAATTCATAAATAGTGTCTGTCTGGTCGCCATTGGTAACGATTGTGCTGTTTCCCAATACACGAACCGGTGCATATATAATTAAACTTGGGTCACTTAATTTGGATGGGTCAAACGCTTGTGTACGGATGCCTTCACCATCTTCTACAAATACACGGTTACGGCTGTTTTCGCTTCTTCCCATGATAAAATAAGCAGTAATTGCTTTTTTTCCGTCTTTGGATCGTCCGATTACAATTCCTCTGCCCGGATAAGTGTTTCCTGATAATTCTTCTTTAAGTGATAGTATTTTCATTTTAAGACCATGCCTTTCTTTGTTGGTTATTATTTTTTGCTTTTATTAGAAACCAACATATTAATCAATTAAACTTCTTTTATGCTACCAGGTAATTGTAGCATGTTTTTTTTCACTTGACAATATATGTCAATTTATTAGTAATATAAATTATTTACTAACTTCTATAAGTTTTTCTTATTTTTCTGTTAACAATATAGAAAAAGATGTATACAATTAAGAAATAAGAAAAAGTGCAACATTATGTTACACTTTTACTCTATTATATTTTATCATTCTACATATTTTTACATATATTGTCAATTATTCTCTTTAATCTCAGATACTTCCTTTAATTTTTAAAGCTATGTACCGGAGCCGGAATACGTCCGCCACGATTTACAAAAGCATCACAAGAAAATTTATTTACCGGCATTACCGGTGCATAACCTAATAATCCACCAAACTCTACAATTTCTCCGACATCTTTTCCAATCACAGGAATCAAACGTACAGCCGTTGTTTTCTGGTTAATCATACCAATTGCCATTTCATCCGCAATAATGCCCGAAATCGTAGTTGCCTTTGTGCTTCCCGGAATTGCAATCATATCCAAACCTACGGAACATACGCAAGTCATCGCTTCTAATTTTTCAAGTGTAAGTGCACCTGCTTCTACTGCATCAATCATACCTTGGTCTTCGCTGACCGGAATAAATGCACCGCTTAATCCACCTACATAAGAGGATGCCATAATGCCACCTTTTTTCACTTGGTCATTTAAAAGTGCTAGTGCAGCCGTTGTTCCCGGTGCTCCCGGATGTTCCAATCCGATTTCGCAAAGAATATCCGCTACGCTATCCCCTACTGCCGGTGTTGGTGCTAATGATAAATCAATAATGCCAAATGGAATACCCAGTTTTTCAGAGGCTTCTTTTGCTACAAGCTGTCCTACACGCGTTACTTTAAATGCTGTCTTTTTAATGGTTTCACAGAGCACTTCAAAACTTTCTCCACGTACTTTTTCAAGTGCGGTCTTTACAACACCCGGTCCGCTTACACCTACATTAATAATTGCATCTGCTTCTGTCACACCATGGAACGCACCTGCCATAAATGGATTGTCATCCGGAGCATTACAGAAAATAACCAATTTTGCACAGCCTAAAGAATCTTTTTCTTTGGTTGCTTCAGCTGTTTCTTTTACAATTTCACCCATTAGTTTTACGGCATCCATATTGATACCGGTTTTTGTAGAGCCTACATTTACAGAACTACATACAAAATCGGTGGAAGCCAATGCCTGTGGAATGGAACGAATCAGATTTTCATCTGCAGTTGTCATTCCTTTGGAAACAAGTGCGGAATAACCACCAATAAAGTTTACTCCTACCTGTTTTGCAGCTTTATCCAATGTCTTTGCAATCGTCACAAAATCTTCCGGAGATTTACATGCTGCACCGCCTATTAATGCAATCGGAGTAACAGAAATACGTTTATTTACAATTGGAATACGATAATTGTTTTCAATTTCCTGTCCGGTGGCAACTAAATCCTTTGCAACTGTTGTAATCTTGTTATAAATTTTTTCATTTACTTTATCTAAATCTGCATCAATACAATCTAAAAGGCTGATACCAATGGTAATCGTTCTTACATCTAAGTTTTCCTTCTCAATCATATGATTGGTTTCGATAACTTCCCAGTTATTTATCATACTACTTTTCCTCTCTGTTTTGGTTACTTGCTACTTGCTCATAATAGAAACTGCTATCGCAGTTTAACTTAAGCGGATATTCGCAATCCGCATTCGCTACTTGCTCATAATAGAAACTGCTATCGCAGTTTCTATTATATTCTATGCATCATTTCAAAAATTTCTTCTCTTTGGCATTTTACGGATACACCAATGCCTTCTCCAAGTTTATCCAATTCTTCTGTCATATCAGAGAATGGCTTTTGGGTTTTGGATAAATCTACAATCATCATCATATTGAAGAAATCGGAAACGATTGTTTGGGAAATATCTAAAATATTGATATTGTTATCTGCAAGATAGGTACATACCTTTGCGATGATACCTATCGTATCTTTTCCTAATACTGTAATAATTGCTCTATTTTTTGCTTTTTCCATTTTTGTACCTTGCTACTAAAAACAGTAGCTTTTCCTTTCTTTTCATTTTGCCTATTTTTATACACGAATCACCTGCGAATTACTATCTCGCTTTGCAATCATCATCGGGAAATCCTCTGCTTTATAAGGATTATCTCCCATCGTCACTTCTAAGCGAACGGCTTCATATGCAAGTTTCTCATAATTATTTTCTTTGCTCAAATGCCCTAAAATCACACTCTGAAACCCATCATGCAAAAGTTCACCCAAAAGCTGTCCGCTTCGTTCATTTGATAAGTGCCCTCTGTCTCCTAATATCCGTCGCTTTAACGGATATGGATATGCTCCTGTTTGCAGCATATTGACATCGTGATTTGCCTCCAAAAGCAAGGCATCCAAGCCCTGCAATTCATTTACAAGGCTTTGGTCATATGTCCCTAAATCCGTAACTACGGCTACATTTTTTTCACTATCGGAGATTTTATATGCTACCGGGTCAGCCGCATCATGCGAAATGGAAATCGGCTTTACCGTTAACTCCCCAATGTTAAAATTTTCTCCCGGAGAAATGACCTCAAACAAACTTTCATCAATATTTCCTACTGATTTCGTATGTAAAATAGCCTCTATCGTTTTTGCTGTGCTGTACATTGGAATTCCATAACGTCTTGCCAACACACCCAGTCCTGCAATGTGGTCAATATGTTCATGCGTAATTAAAATGCCCTGCATCTCAGAAGTTTTGAGTTCTATTTGATTCAACCCCTGTTCAATGCGTTTTCCGCTAATCCCTGCATCCACTAAAAGATGCGTATTGTCATTTCCAATACAAATGCAATTTCCACTACTGCCACTTGCAATACTACATAATTCTAACATAAAAAATTAATTCTCTTTCCAAAACAATTCTATTTTATCACCGGAAGAAAGTGGCTCGGTATATTGTGCTTTTCTTCCATTAATTAATGTTTCAATGGCACGACCATTTCCTGCATTCAAATCAAATGAAATAAAATCAAAAATATCTACAAAAATATAACTCTCTTTTCCCGTTAACACAACAGGTTCTTTATTGACATAAACAAGTATTTCTGTTTCCACTCCCGTTTCTGATTTTGAGACTATCTCGTTTGTGGAAAGTGCCTCTGCTTTTATCTGTCCATTCTTTATGTCATCTGCATATTCTGTTTCGTTTGTTTTATCTTCTTTTTCTGCTGATTTTTCATCTTGATTTTCTTCTGCTGCTCCAAACGAAAGTGGTGTCCATTCAATTGTGAAATTCTCATATACCAAAGTATCAAAATCCGCACTTCTGTTATTTACAAGAATTTCTCTATCTGCATCAATTTCCACATCCATAAATTCCGCAACTTGAGCTACGGTATAAAAACTTCTGGTTTCAATCGCATCACCATCTTGAATTTCATAGGAACCCGGAACTAATTTGCCGTTTACCATTACAAATTTCGGACAAGTTACAAATTTGCCATTTACAATAAAAGTAACATTGGATTGATTATATTCTTCCAACATGCTTACTTTATAAACTGCATCTTCTCCCCTTGTAGATGGTTTAATTTTGATTTCACAATTTGGTTCTAATGGCGTATTAATGTTTGCCTGTTCTCCATTTAAGGTTACAATCGCAGCTTCTCCTGCTTCTCCACGAATAATACGTGCTGTTCCATTTACCGTAAAATTGATGGATTTTCCTCTCTTTGGGAAAATCTGCTCATTTGGAAAACCTGCCATAAGAGCCGCATCCACAATCGTCAGATGGTTGTTATCATATAATTTCAATCGTTCGCCATTAAAACGAACCATAATAAAATTATTTCTCTGTTCATAATAATTTAAGCAAATACCAATCGGAGTTACCAAAAGTGGGTCTTTCTTAATATCCGGCTGGATAAATTCTACCTGACGAAGCACTTCTTCACCTCGTAGTGCGACACGTTCCTTGATAAGTCCAAGCTTTTCTGCCAAAATTTCCGTAAACCCGTGGATTTTTCCACCGCCACCAACAACAAAACATGCACTTACGGATTTTCCGCCATTTAATTCTTTGATTTTTTCTGCAACTTCTGTTGCAATATTCTCTACAGTCGGAGTAACTAAATCCCAAATTTCCTGTGCAGAAACTGTATGCGGCAAGAACATGATATCTTCATAATTAATCTCATCCAATGTACTGGAATCCAATTTCATCTTCTCTGCTGTATTAAAATCTACTAAATAATTTTGCACAATTAATTCTGTTAATTCATCGCCCGCATGCGGAATCATGCCATAGGCGATAATACTGCCGTCCTTCGTTACGGAAATATCGCTTGTTCCTGCTCCTACATCGACTAAGGCAATATTTAACATACGGAAATTTTCTGGAATTGCAACATTAATGGCTGCAATTGGTTCCAATGTCATATTTGCCACTTCAAGACCTGCTTGTCCAACTGCGGAATATAAGCCATCCACAACATCTTCCGGCAAGAATGTTACAATAATGTCGCATCCAATACGACGTGCCTTATGCCCTTCAATGCTGATAAAGTTTTCCTCATTCAAGTAATAGCGGACTACAGAATAACCTACGCAATAAAATTTATAAGCCGTATCATTTTTTTCTTTTAAAATTTCCTGTGCCTGTTCCACGCCCAATAAATGGAGCGTATTGATATCTTCTCCGGTAACTACACTTTCTTCCGGATACTCGTACTCTACATATGTAGTAACAGTCTTTAATACACGACCTGCGGCTGCAATGCATACTTCTTCAAGCGGCATGCCAATCTGGTCCTCTAACTCTGCTTTTACAAAACCAATAGTTCTCGCTACGCGACCAATATCGTGAATCTGCCCATCTAACATGGCTCTTGTTTCATGTTCACGTATGCTCTGAGCAATCACCGTAAATCCGCCCTGCTCGGTACGGTAGCCAACTGTTCCTACTATATTTCTTGTGCCTATATCAAGACCAAAAACATTATTCATCTGCTTTTCTTCTCCTTAAAGCGTTTTCTATCTGCTGGAAAGTTTCCTCCGGTGTTCCATTATTATCAATGACAACCGATGAATTTTCCCTAAATTCCTGCTCACTTAACTGACTCTTAAAGATACTGTTAATTTTTTCATTGGAATATCCTCTGGATTCTATCAAGCGTTTGCGTCTTACATTTTCACTTGTATAAATATACCAGATTTCATCACAAATTTCATCATAATGGTCTTCAATTAATAGAGCTGCTTCCAAAACCAGAAGCTCTAACTGTCCTTTTTTCGCTTCCTGTCGATATACCTTTTTTACATAATCTTTTACCGCAGGATGCACAATGGCATTCAATGCTGCTCTTTTTTTCTTATCTGAAAAAATAACCTGTGCCAGTTTTCCATTGTCAAATGGTCTGTTTTTTCGTTCTTTCCGTTCTATTTTATGTGCAACCAAAAGCTCGGCCGGTGATATAATGGTATCTTCTTCTTTAAAAACAGGAGAACTAAAAATATCTTCTCCGGCAAAACGATTTACAATCTCATTGTAACATTCCGTTCCGGGTTCCATCAGTCTGTGGGCAATTTCATCTGCCAACATCACCTTTGTATATGGTTTTTCTGCAAGATAAGACAAAATAGCAGACTTCCCTGCCCCTACTCCGCCTGTAATACCGATAAATCTCATACTAGTTCTCCTTTCGTATGTCTAAATTTTTCACTTTATATATCTTGTATCTAATAATGGTTTCCCATCCTTGTTCCTTCAACAAATCCATCTTTTTCAATAATCTCAAACTTAATGTGCATCATACCATGTATATCCTGACTCTGTTCCAACTTCAAGTGGAACAAGAAGCTCGGCTGCACCATGCATTTCTTCTTCCAAAATTGCAATTACGTTTTCTTTTTCTTCTTCTTTCGTCTCAATCAAAAGTTCATCATGCACCTGCAAAATCAGACGGGAGGCATATCCTTCCCGAAGCAGTCTGTCATGCACACGTATCATCGCAATCTTTATAATATCTGCCGCTGTTCCCTGAATTGGGGCATTCATGGCAACACGTTCTCCAAACTGACGCTGCATAAAATTACTGGAAGACAATTCCGGTATTGGACGGATACGACCAAACATGGTGCGTGTCTTTCCGGTTTCTTTTGCCTCTGCTACCATTTTGTCAAGAAATTGTTTTATTTTTGGATATGTTTCAAAATAGCGGTCGATGTATTCCTGTGCTTCTTTTCTGCTGATATTCAAATCCTGACTTAAACCAAATGCACTAATACCATACACAATGCCAAAGTTTACCGCCTTTGCATTGCTGCGAAGAAGCGGTGTAACTTCTTCAAATGGCACATGAAATACCTGCGATGCGGTAGTTCTATGAATATCCTGATTATTCTTATAGGCTTCAATCAATCGCTCATCCCCTGAGAAATGTGCAAGAATACGAAGTTCGATTTGCGAATAATCAGAATCCACAAATACATTGCCTTCCATTGGATGAAATACCTTACGAATCATTCTTCCAAGCTCAATGCGGATTGGAATATTCTGCAAATTCGGCTCTGTACTGCTAAGTCTTCCTGTTGCTGTAATTGTTTGATTAAAATTCGTATGAATCTTTCCATCTTCCTGAATAAAGTTGGACAATCCATCCGCATAAGTGGACTTTAATTTCGTAAGCTGTCGATATTCTAAAATATCAGCCACTATTGGATAATCTCCTGCCAGTTTTTCCAATACTTCTGCGGAAGTGGAATATCCGGTTTTTGTCTTCTTCCCATTTGGAAGTCCCAGTTTTTCAAATAAAATCACACCAAGCTGTTTTGGAGAATTAATATTAAATACTTCTCCTGCTTGTGTATGAATCCTTTGTTCCAGTTTCACAATTGAGCTTTGCAATTCACTTCCATATTCTTTTAATATCTTGCCATCAATGCAGATACCCTCTTTTTCCATATCGGACAATACAAATACAAGCGGCATTTCCATTTCGTAAAATAGCTTGTCCTGTCCGGTTTCTTTTAAGCTTTCCAAAAGCGGTGTTTTTGCTTTCCATGCTACATATGCCATATAGCAGGCTTTTTTTGTCATATCTTCTGCTAAATCCTTTGCACTTGGAACAACAAGCCCTAAATAATCCTTCGCAAGGTCATCATATGGATATTCACTTTTCAATGGATTAATAAGATAAGCAGCAATCATGACATCAAAGAAGTGATTTCTTTTTTGTATATAGGTATTCCATGCAATATCACGATTTCGTTCTATCTCATTTTCTTTTTCCATTGATTTCTCATGCTTGTTACCAAATACATCACTTTCCATATTTTGACTTAATATCTCTGCACAAGACGAACTTTTTTTATTTTCCCAACTTAACGCTTCGCATATTTGAGATGATACAATATCCGTTTTATTTACAAATACGATATCCGCCATCACATCCCAATATGCAAGCTGCTGCTTTACATCCATGGAAATCCAAAGTGCTACATCTGCCGTATCTAACTTTTCAAGCAAATATGCACTTGTAATTTCCTTTCCTGTCGGCAAATAATAAATATCTTCCTCGCCAAACGCAATCGCAAGTCCTGCAAATGCATTTTCATTCGGAATTGCAAACAGATTTAACTGCCCGTCTGCTTCTTCATTTTTCGCTTTTTTCCCTGAATTATTTGGTATCATTGCAAATGCCACTTCTTTTTGGGAAAGTGAGGCAAACATTTTATCCGCTTCTTTTTTTGTTGTAATTTCCTTAAAATGTTCTTCTGCATTGTTTTTCGGTGCATCGACTGTAAAACGCTGCAAAAGATTTTTAAATTCTAATTGTTTACAAAGCACATAGGCTTCTTTGGTATATAAACTTTCTATGCTATCCAGCTTTGCTTTTTCAAATGTGAAATTTACCGGTTCTTTTTCCACCGGAGCATCTGTGATAATGGTCGCAAGCGTTTTGCTCATAAGTGCCTGTTCCCAAAATTCCACAATATTTTTGCCGGCTCTCGGCGGTTTTACTACTGCCGCATTTTCATGAACAGCTTCGATACTTTTGTACTTTTCAATCAAAGCAGTTGCGGTCTTTTCCCCAATTCCCGGAACACCCGGAATATTGTCGGAAGTATCACCCATCAACGCTTTAACATCAATAAATTCTTTTGGTGTTACAAGGTAACGCTCCATTACGTCTTTTGCATAATAATTTTCAATTTCCGTTCCGGTTTTCTTCGTTTTTGGAATCCGAATCTGCACATGTTCTGTGGCAAGCTGCAATAAGTCTCTGTCACCGGAAACAATTGACACTTCCATACCCTTTGCCTCACCCATAGCAGAAATTGTTCCAAGCAAATCATCTGCCTCATAGCCCGGTAGTTCCACAATGGCAATACCCATTACCTGCAGCATTTCTTTCATTAACGGAATCTGCGGTCGCAATTCTTCTGCCATCGGCTTTCTCGTTCCCTTGTAACCATCAAACATATCATGGCGGAAAGTCGGTGCATGTACATCAAATGCAACCGCAAGATAATCCGGTTTTTCTTCTTCTAAAATTTTAAATAAAATGTTCAAAAAACCATATACGGCATTCGTATGAACCCCCTGTGAATTTGTCAAATCCGGCAATCCGAAAAAGGCTCTGTGTAAAATACTGTGACCGTCGATTAATACAAGTTTTTCGCTCATGATAGTTCTCCTTTTATTGCTCTGAATCATTTTCCCTGTAAGTAATTCTACTAAGTAATCTATAATATTCTTAGTTAACATATGTAGCCTATTCATCTCATGACTAAAGTCACGAGTGTTCTCGGCTACTTATATAAATTTTCCAAAACAACTCATTGGGGTATTTTTTCCATACCCCATTTTATCTTAAATCTCTCTCGTATACACTTTCAGCCAAGCAGCTTCTTCCTCCGTCAGAAGCGGAGCAATTTTTTCGTATACACTCTTATGATATGCATTTAAATATCCTTTTTCTGTTTCATTCATCTGTGTCGGGTCAATCGCATCTAAATCGATTGGCACAAAGGTGATTGTTTCAAAATACATAAACTGACCGTATTCATTTTTTACGCCTTTACGACAAATCAATTCATTTTCCAAACGTATGCCATATTCGCCTTCAATATAAATACCCGGTTCATCTGTCGTAATCATACCTTCTTCTAATGGCTTTGTATATCTTCCACCCCAATGAAATCCATTCGGTCCTTCGTGTACATTCAAAACATGACCTACACCATGACCTGTACCATGTTTATAATCAAGGTTTGCTTCCCAAAGTGGCTGACGGGCTAAAATATCCAGATTTGTACCTGTACAACCAGAAAGGAATTTTACATTTGCCAGATTCATATTGGAACGACAAACTCTTGTAAAATTCGTTTTCATTTCATCGGTAATCGGTCCTAATGCAAATGTTCTTGTAATATCGGTTGTTCCTTCAAGATACTGTCCACCGGAATCTACTAAAAGAAGTCCTTCCTGTTTGATTGTGGCATTACTTTCTTCTGTTGCACCATAATGCACAATCGCACCATGGTCTGCATATCCGCAAATGGTATTAAAACTCAAATCAAAACAGCCTTCCTGCTGTCGTCTTAAACTCTCCAAATAATCCGAAACAGAAATTTCCGTCATTGGTATTTTACCCACATTTGTCTTCAGCCAATACATAAACTTACACATTGCAACCGCATCTTTGATATGTGCATTTCTTGTATTTTGCAATTCTGTTTCGTTTTTCTTAGCTTTCATAATTGCAGATGGGTCTGCTTCATTGATAATCTTTACTCCGGTTGGAATACTGTTGCAAATGCGATAATTTACAATAGACTGATTCATAAGTACAGTCGCATCTGCATTGATTTCTTTTACATAATCATAAAAACTATCATATGGTTTTGTGATAATCTGATTCTCTTTTAAGTATGCCGCTAATTCATCGGTAATAATCTCTTCCTGCACAAACCAAATACATTCTGTTTTAGTTAATGCCAAATAAGACAATACAACCGGAACATAGCTGATATCATTTCCACGCACATTTAAAAGCCATGCGATGTCATAAAGAGAAGTCAAAAGATGAATATCTGCATTTTTTTCTTCCATCACTTTACGAATGTCTGCAATTTTATCACAAGTATTTTTTCCGGTATAAACAAAATCCAAAATTCGCACCGGCTCTTTGGAAAGAGCTGGTCTGTCTGTCCAAATGATGTCAATTAAATCTTCATCTACTGCTAATTTTCCATTTTTCTTTTGTGCAATTTCTTTTAATTTTTTGCCCCATGTGCTGTTTACAACTCTGCCATCAAAACCAATGGTTTCTCCATCTTTTAATGTTTTTTCAATATATTCATCAACTGTTGGAACGCCTTCTTCTGCCATTTTAAACAATGTCACAGGTGTATCTTTTAACTGTGCTTCCGCCTGCACAAAATATCTGCCATCTGTCCAAAGTCCGGCTTCTTCCATTGTTATTACAGCAGTTCCTGCCGAACCGGTAAACCCGGTAATAAATTTTCTTGCTTTAAAATGGTCTCCTACATATTCCGACTCATGAAAATCTGCTGTTGGTACGACATAAATTGCAATACCGCGTTTTTGCATTTCATTTCGAAGTGCTTGTAATCTTTCTGCTATCATATCCTTAATCCTTTATTTTATATTTTCCCTTTTTCGCATATTTGAAAATTAGTAAAAATAAATTATCCATTTTATAACAAATGAATTCGCATTATTTTTCTATATCTTTTCATATTTATCAATTTGTCATTATCAATTTATTATGACATAAAGTGTTTTTATTTTCAATCACACAATCGCTTTTTCTTGTATGGACCATTTCTACTTTATAAAAACATCTATACAAGTTTATAGTATTTTATTATTATAATATAGGTATTTGCAAAAAGATATCGTTTTTTGCTATTTAAAAAAGAAAACTTTTTCTTCCAAACATAATACAAAACAAAAGCCACCATTACTCACAATAATGATGGCTTAAAACAAATAACTAATTTTTTCTTATTTTTTATATTTCTACTCACACCGCCCAATTATTACCCAAATAGTAAAAACGTAAGCTGTCTTTTTCTTTATCCATAACGCAAATAGTCCACAGAACTTCTTATTCTATGAACTATTTCATAAAAATCATTATCATTCATATTTTGTAATATAACTTACACAGAATAAATACATGGCTCATTATACCATGGAATTAAAGTATCATGTGTAATAAATTTCATTTTTTCTTTTTTTGCTTGAGCAATCATTAATCTGTCAAAAGGATCATTATGTGAAGGAGCATTTTCAGGTCGCTCCAATGTCGATAATAAATATATCTGTTCTACCGTAATACATAATTGCATAAATCCTGCCTTTTCACAAAATTCTACAAATTGCTGTTCTGATAGTGGCATTTTATCTGGATGTAATTTATGTTTTATTGCAACTTCCCATACAGATGCTGTACTATAATAAATTTCATTTTCTACAGATTCCAATATAGTTTTTACTCCTGAAACCAATTTCTTACTATCTGCTATTGCCCATAAAGCAATATGTGTATCTAATAATATTTTCATTCATCAACTCCAAACATCTTTGCAATTTCATCATTACATTCATCAATATTATCCGGAATAATAAATTTTCCATCCGCAATTCCTAAATTTCGTTCTATTTTATTTTTTGGTACATGAATAATAAATGGCATAGCGTTTTCTTCTACACTTTGCTTCGCAAAAATTCGAACAGCTTCTGCAAATGTCGTTCCTAATTTTTTATATAATGTTTCTACTTGTTCCTTTAATTCTGCATCCATTCTTACTTGTAAAGTAGCTTCTTTAGCCATAACATCACCTCCATTTTGTATTACTATTGTAATACATTCCTCGTAAAAAATCAATCAGCTTTTTATAATTATTCTTCATCTTCATCATGTCCTTCATATTTTGCCATAACTACAATATATCCATTATCCCATTCTAAAATTTTCGTATATTTCTCCAATCTTGGAGATGTTCGAAAACGAATGGTGTTTCCATTAAATTGAAAAGATGTAAATTGTTTATTACTACTTAACCATCACAAGTAACTGAAAAGTTTTTCTTATATCAAAATTAGCTTCTATATCAAAAATTATTGACAAACGATAATTTTTATAGTATCTTCAAATTACAAATTATAATAAAACGATAATTTTATTACTAATCATACAGAACAGTAACGAGTAAGATTGTTTCTCTCTATCTGTTTTATTATAAAATGCACACTAAGGAGGTATACGTATGACTTTTCCATTTGAACAAATCGGTAGTTTCTTACAATGGCTTTCTCTTGGCAGTAGTATTGGTAATGGCATTGCACTTGTCCTTTACATCAGCCTCTGCTGTTTGCCACTTATCCCTGTCCTGTTCCATTACAAACAAAAAGAACGTATCGCAGAACACATCGCACTTACTGTTACAAGCATTTTGCTATTCCCAACATTATACTGTATGATTAATCCCTATTTATTTGCAAATCTCGTTCCTTTTTATATGGAAGAAATGCTTCCTACTTTAAAGGCAACTTTTGCGGTTACGGTTTGGTCCGCACTTGTTTGTGCGATTATTTTTCGGCTTCTACGACTATTTCAAACAAATGACAAAGCTATTTTATTGGAATATCTGCGTAAATTGTTATATGTACTTTGCTTCCTTTTTATTGGTATTATTTTCTTTTCATGTGGTGCAACACTTATCACCCGTTTAAAGCAAACGCAATTACCGGCAGATACACTTATGTCTATCCTTCAATTTGTTGTTTCGTCTTTGCCGTATGCTTTAGACTTTATCATTACCATTTTTGCAATTCGTCTGCTCCATGCGTTACAAAGTGACCACCACTCTGACTGCGTGATTCCCCTAGCAGAAAAATTAGCAAAACTATGCAGTATCAGTCTTGCTATTCTTGTTATTTCGGAAGTTAGTTTAAATATTTTACAACTTATACTTGTACAAAATTTGTCTAACATCAGCACTAATGTTACAATTCCGCTTATGAGTTTTGCATTTGTACTTGCTGCATTATTACTTTCTAAACTTTTAGCAGAAAATAAACAATTATCAGATGATAATAACTTATTTATTTGATAAAATAAAAGAAATTTATGCTAAACAGTTCCAAAAGAAAGGAAACTTAAATCAATTATGGCAATTATGGTATGTCTTGAAAAAATATTAAAAGAACGAAAAATGACATCAAAAGAACTTTGTACAAAAGTCGGCATTACCGAAGCAAATCTCTCCATTCTTCGCAGTGGCAAAGCAAAGGGGGTACGTTTTAGCACAATTAATAAAATCTGTTACTATTTAAATTGTGATGTGGGGGATATTTTAAAATTTGATGGAAATTTAGACGAAGAATTTTTATCCTAATAAAAGCATATAAGGCTTAAGCTTATAAATGTACGAAATATTCATACAAATGATAAGAATTCAACGTGCTTTAACTGTTGGAATTTCAGTATGCTAAAACAAAACATATATGATAATTCTTACTACCATGATACAAATCTTTTTTCTAATTTCTGATAACCGCATATCTGCTATTAACACTTAATTGTATTAAAATTTAAGAAAGGAGCAGGGTGCACTTTACCCTAAACATGATATGAAAACAAAAATCATAAAAATTTTAATTCTTTTCCTAATTCTTATTTCTTTCCTATTGGGCATAACTGGATTGATTCCGCTTGCAAATGCAAACCTTACCACTCGTACACAAAGTATCACAAACCAAAAAGATACTCTAATTGGTGTTTTTGTTACAAAAGAAAGCTTAGATTTGTTTGATATAGAAGCGTATTTAAATGAGCATGGACACAAATTGTTATCTTCCAACTCTGAGAATGTGATTTCGCTGGAAGATAACAGTAAATACCAACACAGAATTTATGCTACACCAATTGAAGTGGAAGCAACTGATACCGATGGAGAACCCCATTTCCGAAAGGAATATGCCTTCCCTGACTTAGATGGCTATTTACTCTGCCATGCTCAGATTTCAGATGACAATGGAGAATACTCTACAACAATTGCAGATGATGTATTTTCTGATATTTATACAGGTTTAAATTCCACAGATGAAGGCGAAAATGTCACATTATCTGCCATGATTTATTCTCTTCCAAAAGATGATGGCGTATCTTTCTTTTTCAATCCTGTTTATCAAACAGCTAATGGCGATGTTTACCTTACCGCTGGAACAGGTTCTTCGGTAAGCGGAGAAGTCTTAGGCTCGACCTGTACGCATACATTAGAAGACAGCGTTTCATTTTCCAACGAAGAAGGTATTCAGAGGACGGATGATACAACAATTATCATCTCTTTCCAGTTAATCGAAAAATCAGATAAACTCATTCTAAGTGAAATGGATGCAAATCATCAGATTTTAGATTCAAAAACGTATCTTTCCGGTGAAATACCGGATAGCATTACACCACTTGACAATACGACTTATCTCGTTTTAGAGGATATCCATACGGATTCTAATGGAAATATTGTTTCTTCTTATGAAATATATGATAAAAACGACCCAAATTTGGTAACTTTTGTTTATGAAAAAGATGGTGTCTGTGTAAACAAATCCACTTCGATTTTATGGAAATTATAAGACTAATATAACGTGAAATACTCCCTTTTAGGATTGAAATTAGTTCAATTTAGCTAAGCATAGAAAAAGGCTATCCAATCATTGACTGGGTAGCCTTGAACCTTTCTTTACGAAATTTATTTCTTTTATGACTTCTCATTCACGATGCGGGAAAAGGGGAGAAAAAATAAGGAATTTATCGAACTTACATTAATATAAAACTCTCTTTTCGGAAAAGTGTTTCTCGAAACATTATTATATTAATAAATTGAAATTTCAAAAAAACTATTGTAATAACTTTCTTAATTCATCTTTTCCGTTTTCATATGAAGATTTTACCTCTTCATATAAACTTTTATAAAATGCAACTGCAGAATCTTTTCTTTCTTTCGCAATCAATTTTGCTTCCGCAGTATAAAAATTTGAATATACCTTTTCCAATTTATATTTATATTCTTGAAAAAAAGAAGGTGTTATATCATTCTCACCACTTGAAACAGAACCATCTGGCAAAAGAGAATATATTGGTTCCGAAACAATACCTTTATAAATTAGTGTACGAGCTATACCCATTGTGCCCGTTGCATCTAGTTTATCAGCATCAAATAAAATCTTTGCCTCTAAACTTTCTGGCAAATTATTTTTTCTATATCTATGAGTTTTAATGCAATGTTTTACTTTTTCGGCATATTGACTGTCATAACCATTACTTACCAGAAAAGAATATGCTTTTTCACTACCGACTATTGCATGACACAATTCAGGATTTGCAAATTGTTCTTTTCTTCCAATATCATGTAATAAACATGCACAAATTAAAACATCGTAATCAACCTCTTTTTCTTTTTTGGCAATACGCAACGCATTATATAACACACGATATATATGTTCTTTGTCATGTGCACTATCTTCCATACACGAAACCATATACTCTTCAATCAATGAGTATGTACTTTTATTCATATTTACCTCTCTAAATCATACCATTTCTCAATTGGAAACACAAAT
This sequence comes from uncultured Lachnobacterium sp., assembly GCA_937889225.1. Classification (GTDB taxonomy): domain Bacteria; phylum Bacillota; class Clostridia; order Lachnospirales; family Lachnospiraceae; genus Roseburia. Next base: position 41,993 of record CALAST010000068.1, read on the forward strand.
CATCTTATTTTTATCTATTTACTTCTATTTTTTTATCACACCATCCCAATTCATACCAAATCCATAATCATACGTATTTCCCATCGTATCGGTATATGGTTCTAAATCAAATGGCTTGTCTTCACAATGCTTTTCTACCGTTTCCATATCTTTCGGAAGCTGAATTGGAAGTCTGCCCTGTGGCTGTGCCATACCCTTAATTATATGTAACAACGCATCATGCTGTACTCCAAAATCTACAAGAATGGCATCTGCATATGGCTCTACTTCTGCCATTACCATTGCATGATGCATATGCATACATACAATAACAGGCTTGTCTTTCAGTACTTCTTTTGCATGAATGATATTGTCTAAATCCGATTCATTTCTTGCTGTTCCTACTTTTCCTGCATAACTGCGGTTTGGTGATGCTTCACGGAAATCGCCGCCTGCAATACTTTGGGTTCTGGCATGTACTGCCTGATATGGACGATATTGAAGGGAAATTGGCAAATATCCGTTTCCGCCATTTTCGATATCTGTTTCACTATAACATTCTGACATTGGACTATCCGCAAAAATAATTGCTGCATCGGCTTCTTCTAAGCTATCTGCCCATTCAAAATATTGGGAAATGATTTCTTTCGAAGAACCTGCAAACGTTTTTTCCGGCTCGTCGGTACGGAAGAATGTCTTTCCTGCTAAGATTTTGCGGTTTGGAACATATACTTTTACTTTTTTCGTCATTGGCAATACTCCATTATTTTTTAATAAAACAATGGATTTTAATTGTGCTTCAAACCCCTTTTCACAAAATTCTTTACATCCTGCAATCTGCTTACTTACTTCCGGGTCTAAATATGCATTCTCATACAAACCGCATAAGAATATATTCTTCAAAAGACGTTTTGCGGACTGTTCAAAACGTTTTCTCATAAATGTTTCTCCATGTTTTTCGCAACCAAGTTTGTATGCTTCTAAAATTGGTACAATATTCGAATTTCCACCAAACTGGTCTACGCCATTTTCAATAATTCGCAAATGACGTTCCGATTCAGTAAGTGTCTCCACGCCAAAACATCTGCTGCCAAATGCACCCACACTTTCATCAGGGTCACCTGTAATGCCCCAGTCTGTACAAACAACACCTTCGTAACCGTATTTTTTTCTTAACAAATCGTTAATCAGATAATGACTGTAAGAATTGCCTACATTTTCTCCATCTTTTTGGTCAATATCCCATGAAATTGAATAATATGGCATAATGGAAGCTGCTACTTTGGTAGGTCCGTCTAATTGAAATGCACCATCTAAAAATGGTTTCAAATGTGCATCAAAACTATCCCCCGGATAAACTGCATATTTTCCATACGCATAATGTGCATCACGACCTGCTTCACAAGGACCACCGCCCGGCCAATGTTTTGCCATTGCACATACGCTGTCATTACCCCATCCGTTTTCGCTGTCTTTTGTAGTCTGCAAGCCATCACAATATGCTTTTGCAAACGCTGTTACAAGTTCCGGGTCACAACCGAATGTATCTTCAAAACGCATCCATCTTGGTTCTGTTCCAAGGTCAATCTGCGGTGAAAGTGCTGTTGCAATTCCAAGTGCACGATATTCTGTTGCAACGGTTTCTGCATAAGCTCTGCAAACTTCCGGGTCAAATGTAGAAGCAAGTCCCAAGCCTTCCGGCCATTTGGAAACTTCATTTGCTTCTGATTTAAACTCTACTGCTGCTTTTCCCGCACCATGACGCGGGTCACTAGAAATATTGACAGGAATACTATGCGGTAATTGTTCCACATACGCCTGCATATGATTGCTCCATTTTGCAGCAAGTTCTGCATCTTTGATTCCTGCAATTAAAATATGACGAATATGGTCATCCGTTAAGATTTTCTGCTGCTGGTCGGTTAAATCCCATGCATTTTTTCCACTTTCTTCCAAAGAAGTTCCATTGTAAGTTCCTATAAAAGGGCCAAAATTCAATGCCGGAAGCATTTGATGTGGCGAATACATCATAAGTCCTGCAATTTCTTCCACACTAAGCCTTTTCGCTAAATCCTCTGCTCTTGTATCTGCATCCAAACGCCAGTCAGCATACGGAACTAACTCCTTTGTTCCCTCCAAATCCTTAAATATATAGCCATCCACTTCAATGACAGGACAGGAAGATACACCTATCGTCTTTCCGTTTTCGTTATGGTATAATGTGTATCCGTCTTTTCTTTCAATTTGATAGCCCATAGTTTTATCTTCTCCTTCTATTTCTAATTATTTGTTCTTTGGGAAAGCGATGACTCATAATCTGCTTAACACAATTATTATTTATTCCAAATCACATTTTTCTCTTTTTACGCCCCTATCAACACCTTTTTTCCCTCAAACGCAAACCCATATTTGCGAATATCTTCTGCCGATATTCCTTTCGCTATCAAAGAAGCCGCATATTGTTTCTCCTGAATCTGCCCCAAAGCTGCTGCAACCGTATCTTCCAAAGATTTCTCCCGATTTGCATTATAAACTTTAAATTCTAAAATAACTGCGACATCTCCCTGCCTTTTCGGTTCTAACATCACATCGTATCTGCCAAAACCACTTTCACGGTTTGATGTAATCCAATATCTTTCCCGAAGTTCTACCATAAGCCCCAACACAAATCCATGATAGAATTTCTCACACGCACTTCGCATAGATTTTGTTCCTGCATCAAAATAGCTAAAAATTTCCATCGTAATCTCATTCATATATGCATTCATTGCCTCGATATCGCCTATGAACATTGCTTTTATGAAATCATTATAATCCTCTTTTACACTTCCAAACCAACCTTTTACCATTCCCAAAAACATTCTTTTTACTTCTCCATTCGTAAGCGTTAAATCATACATCTGCTCTTTTTCGCTTTCTTCTGCGGTTATATTTTCATAACTTAACACCTTCAGATAACCGCTTGCAAGAAGCAGACTCCAAATGGCATCTTCATTGTCATCTAATTGGTTATACACAATCTGTTCATCTATAGCACAGCGAATAGTTTCTCCATTTAATAGCTTTTCAAATGTAGTTTTTATTCCTTTATTGCCCTCTCGTATCAATTTTCCAACTAAGCTGTTACTGCTTGTATTTGCCCAATATGCATTAAATTTTCTTGTATCAAGAAAATTTAGAACTGACCATGGGTTATAAATATCTGTATAGCTTCCAAAAATAAATCCATCATACCAACATTTTACACCCTCTTTTTCCATAATCAATTCATATTCTTCCAACGCTACAAACACTTCTGCTTCCGTGAAACCAAACGATGTAGCATATTCATTAGACGTTGTTGTTACTACTTTCAAATTATTTAAATCTGAAAAAACAGACTCCTTGCTCACTCTGGTAATTCCTGTCATCACAGCTCTTTCCAAATATGGATTTGTCTTAAATGTAGAATTAAACATACTTCTGGTAAACGCAACCAGTTCTTCCCAATAGCCATCGACATATGCTTCCTGCATTGGAGTGTCGTATTCATCTAACAAAATAATAACTTTTTTTCCATAATAACGATATAAATAATTAGATAATTGATGTAATGCCATTGGTGCATCTTCTTTCGGCATTTCTGAAACCATTTTTCGAAAATAGTTTTTTTCGGTATCTGACAGTTTCTCGCTTTTGAGCAGAAAATCATATTTCGCAAACTGCATCATCAAAATTTGACGTATCCTATAATTTACCATTTCATAATCTTTTTCTTTCACATTCGCAAATGACAAACTAATTACAGGATATGTTCCTTGCAATTTCCGATATTTTTCCTCGTTCCATATAGCAAGTTTTTCAAATAAGTCACCTCTATTCGCATAATTTATAGAAAAAAATTGCTCCAACATACTCATATTTAATGTCTTTCCAAAACGACGAGGGCGAGCAATTAACGTAACGCTATCTCCACTTTCCCACCATTCCTTGATAAATGGTGTTTTATCCACATAAAAGTAATCTTCTTGTATGATTTTTTCAAAATCCTGTACTCCGATTGCTACGGTTCTTGCCATGTTTTTATCATTCCTTTCTGCCATAAGTCCTGTTATTGAAAACGAAACTTTATACAAACTTTCTTTTATCAGTATATCTGATTTTCCTTATGATTTCAATTCATACATTTTTCATCTCAAATGTATAGTTTATGCCAAGTTACTGTTCACACATGACCAGTAACATGTAAAAATCATTGGATACATCTTTGTGAAGCCTCACACGACTAAAGTCGCGTGCTTCCCATAAGTGTAATTCTACACGTAGTCTCTTTAGGAGACAGGAACTTCGTTACTACAAATACAGCCTAAACTCAGTTCCTTATGCCATTACACGCATAAGTTCCGCATTCAGGTTAATTAATGTAGATAACGTGCAGGTGCTTCTCTTTGTACATTGCGGTACTTTTGCCGCAATTACAAACCTCTCCCTCTCGGGCAAGGATTTTATGATTTCTCGCACAAAATAGCGGCTCCCTAACTACTGCCTATTTCACTTTTGTAAATAAGGCTCTTGCATTCGCTTCTGTTACACGTTCCACTTCTTCCGTGGAAATCCCCTTAATCTTTGCAATCTTTTTTAGCACATATGGCAAATAAAGAGAACTGTTGCGTTTGCCGCGGAATGGTTCAGGTGCCATGTATGGGCAATCAGTTTCCAGTAAAATACGTTCTAATGGAATCGCTTCTACTGTTTCTACCAATTTTTTGGCATTTTTAAATGTTACTACACCGCCTACACCAATATAGTACCCCATTTTGATAAATTCCAATGCCATTTCTTTGGAATAAGAATAGCAATGAATAACGCCCTTCAGATTCCATTCCTGAACATCTTTTAACATCTGCATGGTATCTGCGGCCGCATCTCTGGAATGAATAATAACCGGAAGCTGTACCTCTTTTGCCAATTCTAACTGGCGTTTGAACCAATATCTTTGATTTTCTTGTACTTCGGGTTCTTTATCCCAATAATAATCCAGTCCGATTTCACCGATTGCAACTGCTTTTTCCCAGTTTGTCTGCATCCGCATCCATTCTAAAAATACTTCATCCATTTCTTCAATTTCACTTGGATGAACACCTACGGCTGCATAGACATGCTGATATGCCTGTGCCAATTTTATGGTCATTTTTGTGGAATCCACAGAAGCACCGGAATTGATAATTCTTCCAATTCCGGCTTCTTCCATTCCTTTTAGTAATTCATCTCTGTCATCTTCAAAACGACTATCATCATAATGTGCATGTGTCTCAAAAATCATCTACATATGCTCCTCTAATCGTGCGAGTTCTTCCAAATCAATACAATTTGGAATCGTATGGTTTGCAACAGCCAATTTACAATCCTCAAAATCAAACCAACGCACTTCATCTATTTCTTCGGGCTGGACTTTCAACTTTTCTGCATCAATATCTTTCCACAACAAAAATACACGACTTACCTGATTATCCACAAATCGTTCTCCGTGAAATAATTGGTCTACATATTTATAATGCAGTCCACAATCTATCAATTCTTCCGGTAAAATCACAAGACCTAATTCTTCTTCCAGTTCACGAAGTGCGGATGGTACAAAATCATCACCTTGTTGAATATGCCCCGCACTGGAAATATCGTAGCACCCCGGAAAAGAATCTTTGTCTTTGCACCGTTTTTGTAAAAGAATCTCTATTTTGTTATTTTTTTTTCTTACAATCCAGACATGGGCAGTTCTGTGACGCACACCTGTTTTGTGTGCCACAGTTCTTTCAATGATTTCACCCGTTGGAATTCCATTTTCATCTACAATGTCGAATAATTCCATATATACCCCTACGCAATTTCTGCTCCGCTTGGCATTGGTTTTTCCGGTGTCATAAGGGAAAGGTTTCCTTCGGCATCTTCTGCACAAAGAAGCATACCTTCAGAAAGAACACCTGCCAGTTTTGCCGGTTTTAAGTTCACAAGTACCATCACTTTTTTACCAACCATTTCTTCCGGTGTGTAATCTTTACGGATACCGGAAACAATCTGCTTTACTTGACTTCCGATTTTTACCTGTGAGCAAAGTAATTTTTTGGATTTTGCTACAGCTTCACATGCAATGATTTCTCCCACTTGGAACTGCATTTTCATAAAGTCATCAAACGTAATTTCTTCTTTTGCTTCAATATCAATGACTGCTTCTTCCACAACTTCTTCCTGTAGTGCTGCTCCACCGTTTAAACGAGCCTGTTCTGCTTCGTATTCTGCTTTTTGTGCAGCCTGAATTGCTTCTACTTTTGGAAGCACTTCTTTTGCATCCAAACGAGCAAACAGAATTTCCGGTTTTTCGGTTACTTTTTTGCCGCTTTCATAGAAACCAAAGGTTTCCGTTTCTTCTAATGTGCGAAGATTGGTGTTAAGCTGAGAAACAATGCGTTCTGCAGTTGTTGGAAGGAAGCTGTGAAGCAAGCTTGCACCAATCGTAATAGATTCGGTCAAATTATAAAGCACTTCTGCAAGTCTGTCCTGTTTTGCTTCGTCTTTTGCAAGTACCCAAGGCGTTGTTTCGTCAATATATTTATTGCAACGACGGAATAATGCAAATACTTCAGAAATCGCATCTGCGACACGAAGTTTATCCATTTTTTCCTGTACTTTTGCTTTTGTGCCTGTTACAACAGCTTTTAAGTCCGCATCGACATCTTCTTTTACACCTGTAGATGTCACCACACCACCAAAATATTTATTACTCATGGAAACGGTACGATTTACTAAATTTCCTAAAATATTTGCAAGGTCAGAGTTAAATCGTTCGATGACCAAATCCCATGTGATAATACCATCATTTTCAAATGGCATTTCGTGAAGTACAAAGTAACGTGTTGCATCTACGCCAAATAAATCTACCATATCATCTGCATAGATAACATTTCCTTTGGATTTGCTCATTTTGTCACCACCCTGTAACAGCCATGGATGACCAAATACCTGTTTTGGAAGTGGTAAATCAAGTGCCATTAAGAAGATTGGCCAATAAATGGTGTGGAAACGTACGATATCTTTTCCAATTAAGTGCAAATCTGCCGGCCAGTTCTTTGCAAACATTTCGTTAGAGCCGTCTGGGTCATAGCCGATTTTTGTGATATAGTTGGTAAGTGCATCTAACCAAACATATACCACGTGTTTCGGGTCAAAATCTACCTGTATGCCCCAAGTAAAGGAAGTACGGGATACACATAAATCCTGTAAGCCCGGAAGTAAGAAGTTATTCATCATCTCATTTTTACGAGAAACCGGCTGAATAAATTCCGGATGGGTATTGATATGTTCAATTAAACGGTCTGCATATTTGCTCATTTTAAAGAAATATGCTTCTTCTTTTGCCGGTTTTACTTCACGACCACAGTCCGGACATTTTCCATCTACAAGCTGTGATTCTGTCCAGAAAGATTCACATGGTGTACAGTAAAGACCTTCGTAAGAGCTCTTATAGATATCGCCTTTGTCATATAATTTTTTAAAGATTTTCTTTACACATGCTTCATGGTCATCATCCGTTGTACGCACAAAATTATCATAAGAAGAATCTACCAAATCCCAGATTCCTTTTACAACTCCTGCTACTTCATCTACATACTGCTTTGGTGTAATGCCTACAGCTTCTGCTTTTTCCTGAATTTTCTGACCATGTTCGTCTGTACCTGTCTGGAAATACACATCATAACCTTCTGCTCTTTTATATCTTGCAATCGCATCCGCTAAGATAATTTCATATGTGTTTCCAATATGTGGCTTACCCGATGTATAGGCAATTGCGGTTGTAATATAATACTTACCCTTATTCATTTTTATCATTCCTCACTTTCTTTTTTCTTCTATAAAGGAAAGCGGATATTCGCAATCCGCATTCGCTACTTGTTGTAAACGCAGGCAATTTCATTATTTGTCTGCTCCACCTGACACAAAAATAACTTTAAAAATGTGTTTTCTACGTTTTCTCTATCATTTTCCTAAACTACTTCCATTACACAACTCTTATCATTTATGATTATATCGAATCCCTGCATAAATCAGCATGATAAGCCCACTCACAAAACCTATCACAAAAGGAATCAGACTCCACATGGAATGTATCCTGTCAACCACTACGGCTGTTATCAAAATCCCCATTCCAATTACAACAATTCCTATTCCCGATATGGTACAAAATGCTTTTTTATCTTCTGCTCGTACTTTATCATAATGATAACTATGGAGTAAGGATATTTTTTGTTTTTTCCATATCAAATATCCAAGGACAACTAAAATAATCCCTACAATTCCCAAAATCATAGAACCAATCATCCGTATATCCTCCACAAAAAAAGCTCATCTCCTATTCTGCAATAGAAGACGAGCTCAAAATCCCGTGTTACCACTTCTGTTCACTATTGCCTCACAGCAACAGCCTCTGTAAATGCCGTCGATATTCGGATTTTATCAAAAACAAACAAGTTCGTTTTTTTATTCCGTTTATATAAACGATATTTGTCCGCTATAACAGGCGGTCCTGTCAGTTCTTATCGAAATTTTCGTTCATAACTGCCACTCCAAAGCCATCTTCCCTGTATCTTCCATTACTTCCTCTCAGCACTTATCTAATATTGAAAAGGGAAGTCTCTCTGTAAATTTCCAATGCATGTACTCTCTTTTTCCACGTGTTTTCCTGTTTTATTTTTATTTATCTACCACTTAATTTACCATTTTCTTTATTCTTCGTCAAGAACAATTGCGTCATCTTTCAAACCTTCGTCTTCAAAGATAACGTCCTCCACAACTTCTTCTTCGCCACCATCAACATCTGCTACAATATCATCTTCTGCCGGTTTCAAAGATGCTCCACAATTCGAACAAAAATCATGTTTTTCAGCCTGTTTTGCCCCACAATTCGGACATTCTTTCGCACCCTGTGCAGCTAAAAGGTCTGCTTTTAAATTTTCAAGAGCCTCTTCTGCTTCTTCGATTGGTCCAAAGTAAACGCTTTCTTCTACTTCCTCATCTTTGTGTGCATTGTAAAACGCTTTTCCAAGCAATGCATACTGTTTTTCTAAGAAGTCTTCTTTTGTACGAATATCATACTTGATTTTAGCAATTGCAGATGCATCTTTTGCAAAACTTTCTACTTCTTTTCCTGCTGATAAAATACTTTCTTTTACTTTGTTGAAATTAAATGCCATAAGAAATACCTCCGTTTGTTTCAGAACTTCCATCATCATATTTGCAATATACTATAGTAAACTAAAATACGGAAAATTTGATACTTTCTATATTTCCACATTAAGCTATTTTTATACTTTTCTCCCTATAAGCAACAGACTTACCATCCCTTGGTCGTAATGCCTGCTTTATAAGAAGCATATCGCTTTCTCTAACTTACCTTTTTATCAATATTACAAAAACATTATACGGTCGGCATATCACGAATAATGATATATGCCATATACGCTACATAAGTAAGTACCATGAAAATACCCATTGGACGACGAAGTTCTTTTTTCTTAAATACTACACCCCAAACGACCAAAGTGCAAGCAATAAGTACAGCAATATCAAAAAGATTATTTGTAATCAATGTAATCGGGCTGATAACAGAGGCAAAACCAAGTACCATTAAAATATTAAATACGTTAGAACCAATCGCATTTCCAAGTGCCATATCCACTTCATTTTTTCTGGCAGCTACAATGGATGTAACCAATTCCGGAAGGGAAGTTCCAACTGCTACAATTGTAAGACCAACTAAAGTTTCTGTCATACCAAATGCCATTGCAAGCGTACTTGCAGAATCTACTACCCAGTCACCACCTAATGCAATCGCTGCCGCACCACCAACAATGCTTACGATACTCATAAGGACGGACTGTTCTACTTCGACATCTTCATCAGATGCATTACTACGTGCATTTAATGCAGAACGAAGCATCATAAAAAGAAATACGCCAAACAATGCTAATAAAATCACACCATCCAAACGACCTAATGTCATGCCGCCCATCATACCAAGCCCAACCAAAGCAATGGTCGCAAGAAGGGAATATGGAATATCTCTCTTAATCGTTTCCTTATCAACCTCGATTGTCTGCATAATAGCACAAAGACCAACAACTACCATAAGATTAAAAATATTAGAGCCTGTTACATTACTTACTGCAAGAGAATTACTTCCCTGAATGGATGCGGAAATAGAAACCGCTGTTTCCGGAAGGGATGTTCCCATTGCTACGATAGTAAGACCGATAATGAGGGATGGTACTTTTAATCTTTTTGCTACGTTAGATGCACCTTCTACGAAAAAGTCTGCACCTTTTACTAATCCTATAAAACCTACTACTAATAGTACCAATGCTCCTGGTACTGTCTGAAAAAATGCGTTCATAAATTTTCTCCTTTTTCTTTTCATAATGCTAATTTTTTATATGCAATACATCGTAAAGCAGATACTTGCAATTCGCTTTTGTTACTTGTTCATAACCCAATTATCGCATATAAACTCTATGTGAACATAAAACATCTACTATTTTCTTGTTTTTCCACAGATATAGCTGTTTTATGTTATTTTTTCCACAATTTTTTTCTTTTTTACACAATGAGACAGACATAAAATCCACATTCCCATTACTTAATACCTCCCATTTGAAGTAAGAACTTTCTTGATTTGAGTGAAACATATATTTACATTTTCTTCTGTACACTCACAAATAAAAAACTCATGTATACCTATAGTATTACAGGTATACATGAGTCTCATTCTTTAATATTTGCCAGACCATATGGTCGAGATTGTTGACAAATCACGCTTTCACGCGAACTACTCCCTCATTTGAGCACAAATTTTCTTTAACATATTTTAGCAGAGAATTTTTTTTTGTCAATTCCCTTTTTTGGAAATTTATTAATTTTTTAAATATCCAAAATAAAACAAAACATGAAAAACCAGTTGACAATTCCTTCAAAAAACGACTATAATACATCTAATTGAAACATTCAAAAGCTGTGACAGGAACAAGTAGATATTTCGTGAAACATACAGAAAGCAACCGGTTGATGAGAGGGGCATTGGAAGCAAATATTGAATACATCCTTGAGCTTTGCACCGAATTTTTGTGATATATATTTTCATAAAATAGTAGGCTGCAACGTGGTAGCGGACGTTACAATCGCTTGCGTGTTGTCGGACACGCACAGAGGTAAATAATGCGAGTTATTTACGAAATAAGGTGGTATCACGAGTATATTCCCTCGTCCTTATATAGGACGGGGGATTTTTATATGCAAATATATTTTTTAGCAATCATAAAATATGTTTCTTATATAAAAACTTATCAGTAAAATCAGATACATTCCTTTATAAAATGCTTAACTATATGATTAAGCAAAATCGGTATTTTCCACACGAAACATACTGATACATTTTTTCTAAATAAAACAAATAATAAAACAGCACTTAACATTACAAAAAAAGGAGAATAAGACATGACATTATATGATGAATTAGTTGCCCGCGGTCTTATCGCACAGGTAACAAATGAAGAAGAAATTAAAAATTTAATCAATGCCGGAAAAGCCACATTTTACATTGGCTTTGACCCAACAGCGGACAGCCTTCATGTAGGACATTTTATGGCACTTTGCCTGATGAAACGTCTTCAGATGGCCGGAAATAAACCTATCGCTTTAATCGGTGGCGGAACAGCCATGATTGGAGACCCATCCGGACGTACCGACATGCGTCAGATGATGACAGAAGAAACGATTGCACACAACGTTGAATGTTTCAAGAAACAGATGAGCCGTTTTATTGATTTTTCAGAAGGAAAAGCTCTTCTTGTCAACAACGCAGACTGGCTGATGGATTTAAATTACATTGATGTTTTACGCGAAGTTGGACCACATTTCTCTGTAAACCGTATGCTTACCGCAGAATGTTACAAACAGCGTATGGAAAAAGGGTTAAGTTTCTTGGAATTTAACTACATGATTATGCAGTCTTACGACTTCTACAAATTGTTTCAGGATTACGATTGCAACTTAGAATTTGGTGGAGATGACCAATGGAGCAATATGCTTGGCGGCACGGAATTAATCCGTCGTAAACTTGGAAAAGATGCACATGCTATGACCATTACTCTTCTTTTAAATTCCGAAGGCAAAAAAATGGGCAAAACACAGTCCGGTGCTGTATGGCTTGACCCGAACAAAACTTCTCCATTTGACTTCTTCCAGTACTGGAGAAACGTGGCAGATGCAGACGTATTGAAATGTATCCGTATGCTTACTTTCCTTCCAATGGAAGAAATTGAAGCTATGGATAGCTGGGAAGGTGCACAGCTCAATACTGCAAAAGAAATTTTAGCTTACGAATTAACCAAACTTGTTCACGGAGAAGAAGAAGCGGAAAAAGCAAAAGAAGCTTCTCATGCATTATTTGCAGGCAAAGGTTCTTTGGAACATATGCCAACTGTAACACTTACAGCTGACGATTTTGCAACCGGAAATATGGATATTATGGCAGTTTTAGTAAAAGCAGGTCTTGCGGAAAGCCGTTCTGATGCCCGTCGTGCTGTACAACAGGGTGGTGTATCTGTGGCTGATGTAAAAGTGACGGATATTTCTACTTCTTATGCAGCAGATGCGTTTACAAGTGAAGGATTGATTGTGAAACGTGGGAAGAAGAAATTTGCGAAATTGATTATGAATTAATTGAAAAATTTATTCATAAAAGAAAGTAAAATGGAAGCATAGCTGAAATAGTATGCTTCCATTTACCATTAGTGACTTAATTGCACTTTGTGCAACTTTCTGTTCCTATATTAACATTACTTATATCAAATATTTGTTTTTTCAATTTTTAAATTTACAAACTCTTTTGTAAGTATTAATACCTGCTTTGCAACCTCTATCTGCTGTTCGGCTTCTCCCTTACTCGCAATATAAAAATCATCATAATCACTCTTATGGCGTATTACTTCTAACTTTGAAATTTTTCTCCCTAACTCTTTTGGAAAAATTTCTGTATGTACATAATTTTTATTAAAATATGCCAATGTATCTTTATGCTTTTTAAATGCTATCGGCTCTAAGGCAAGTACTGCCCCAACTGCATGAAAACATACGTAATAAGCTCTATTATTTGCTGCCTTATATTTTCCTGCTTCCAACAAAAGAATTGCTGACTCTAAATCATCTTGTGCCTGTTCTACTTTATATTCTGCAATATCTTGAAAAGTTCCTTCTTGTATTTCATTCATTAAATTGCAACTCCTTCCATACTTACATTTCGATAAAACATATACGCATTTTTCCAATAATTGAAATGTTCCATATTTTGCACAATTGGCATAATCTCTATATCATTTTCCATATTAAAATCATATGTTATATCAAATATCTCATCTTCACATTCCTTAAAATCTTTTAAATCTACAAGAATTAAAATATCTATATCTGAATCGCTTCTAAAATCACCTCTTGCATAAGAACCATATAGAATCACTTCTTTGATATGCTTACCACATTTTTTTTCTAACTGTTTTCGATATAATTGTAATAAATAAAATATTTTTTCAGGCATAACTCCCCCACTAATTTTAAATATTCTTTCTTTGGTTATTTTTATTATATCCCAAGCCTATGATTTTGAATAGTTTTTTATTTTTCAAAAAAATATGCTTAAAATTAACTTCCCTAATTTTTCTCTTTCAACCAAACTCCAATACTTCCAAACACAAATACTCCCATTTTTCTTATTGGCACTATCCAAATCGAAACTGCTATTGCAAAAAACGGAATAACAAATGTAACCACAAATACATACACAATGCACCAAATGGAAAACGTTCTTGTTATCACACTTGCTACCGTTTGAAATATCATGGATACGAAAAAAACACCTGTCTGAAATACTGCGACTTTTTTTGTTTTTACTATACAAAAATCTCTATGGTTAATTGGAATATATTTGAGGAATTCTTCTATGGGATAAAACTTCTCATTTTCATTATATATGTCATAAGGTCGAAGATACGCACCTGTCGCTGAAATCATACAAATTACCAAAAAAAGTAACATCAGTATATCTCCTGTCTTTATGGATTCCAGCATCAGTGAGAACGGCATGGTTATCCAAACAGTTCCCAATAATAATGCAATTCCACACATCATCCACATCATAGCTTTGTAAATACTTCTGTTTAAATATTCCCGATAGAACGCTTCTACCATTTTTTCGCTCTCTGTTTTATGCATACACAACATCCGCCTCTCCAAATTTTACAAGCTTTCCTTGTTCCAAAATACCTATGTAATCCATTTTTTGTACCATCTCATCTTGGATATGACTTGTCATTAATACCGATGCTGTTTCTTCCGCTATGATTTGTTGCAAAATCTTAAAATAATCAATACGAAACACAGGGTCCATCCCTGCAGTTGCTTCATCAATCAAATAAAGAGCCGGTTTATGTGCCATTGCAAACGCAGTTTGAAATTTAAACTGTTCCCCTCGTGAAAGCTTTCCGACTGTTTTTTCCGAAGATAAGTTCATCTTTTTCATGGAATTGTAAAATATCGTATCATCCCAATCCTTATAAAATCGCCCTAATAATTCTCCACTTTGTCGACACGTAAACTCGGGAAAAAAGAGATTTCGTTCCGATATAAAACCAATGCGATTCATCATATCATTGTGGTCTGCTTGAATATCAATGCCTTCAATTTTAATTTTCCCTTTATACAGTTGTTTTGGATTTACAATATAATCGAAAAGCGTAGACTTTCCTGCACCGTTTTTTCCAGCAAGACCCATAATATATCCTGCTTTTAATGAAAAACTAACTTCTTGCAAGGCAAATTTTTTTGAAATTCCGGTTACATGATGAAACTCTAAAATCATACTTCCTCCTTTATTTTTAAATCCAAATTTTTTATTATATCATTTTTATCTGGTTTTACATATTTTGAAAGATATTTTTATATAAAACAGCTAAAAATAATGATTATATTTTATTCAAAATAACCAATAATTATTTTATATCAAAAAGTGTTAAGCGGATATTCGCAATCCGCATTCGCTATTTGCTTATTCACACCTCATACAACGCTTCTACCATTTCCAATAATTCATTTTTTGCAAGACCTGCATCTTTTGCGTCTTGTATCACTTCCGTCAATCGTTGTTCTAACATCATCAGTTGTTTTTCTCTTAAAAAATCCATATTGTATTCACAGACATAAAAGCCTTTTCCTACAACGGAGCGAATAAGTCCTTCTTTTTCCAGTTCTTCATAGGCTCGTTTTGTGGTAATCACGCTTACTTGCAACTCCCCTGCTAAAGCACGAATCGAAGGCAACGCTTCATTTGTTTTTAGTTCTCCTGTCACAATGGCGTTTTTTAACTGATTGACGATTTGCTCATAAATTGCCAATGTCCCTTTTGGTTGGATGATTATTTTCATAATTTTTCTTTTATCGCAATACGATACTCCTATTTGTTTTCTTTGCTACTATCACAAGTTTGTAAACAGACACTCGCAATTTGCTTTGTTACTTGTTCCTAAGTTTTCTTATTCCCAATCCATGTTTCATACATTTGAAGCGGTTGGCTTCTTTGATTCGATTGAAATATCAAACTGTACCTCATAATTACAAATATCTTCTATTATGGCATAAAATCGTTCTTTTATAAGAATAAAATCAAAAAATAGTAATACGAGTAATCCACCAACCACAACTCCGCAACCTTCTTTCCAATTATCAACTAAACCAATTGTATCAAATATTACCAACATAAGAAAGGAAACTATCATACAAATCCAATTTAAGTATGCCGTTCGTATAATTCCATTCTCATCTCGAACTGCATAGTGAATCAATTGATTGCGTTTTATCCGAAGTTCATTACTCACATACATTCCAAGTCCAAAAGAACTATGTGCTATCAAGCTTGCAAAAATGCAGATTGGACTTAGTCCATAGATACTGCCCCACAAAATATGTAAAAAGAATCCAACTGCAACCGGAACACCAATTTTTACAACTATCATTGCCTTAATATATTGTTTTCGATTTTCCAGTCCCATAGGTGAAAGAAACATGGCTTTTGGCATTGGCAATCTGCCATTCATATTACTCCATACCATCAATAGCAATGGAAACAGTATCATAACCAAAAAAAGAAATGACTCTAACCGATACCCATCCGTCTTATTAAAACCATTTAAAATCATACAACAATACAACCAGAAATCCGGTTTTTGTTTTGCATTTTTTAAATTTTTCGGATGTAATGATAATATATAGGTATAAAATGCCTGCTTTAACATATGTCCACACCTCTTTCTCGTTTACTTATAAAATACATCCATTCTTCTATGGTTGGAGTGGTTACGGTTAATTGCTTATCATATTCGGAAACTTTGCGATGACGCATAAGTGCTTTGGTGGAAAACTCCCCTTTTTCCATATGAATCACATATTTTTCCGGTAAAAGTTTCATTTTATAATCATCTCCTGCTACAATCCGATAACGGGAACGAATTTCTTCAATATCGGTTGCAAATAATACATAGCCTTGTTCCATATAAATGATATAATCTGCAATCTTATCCAAATCATCCGTCAGATGTGTAGCAAGAATAATGGTATGTTCCCCATCTGCAATAAAATCCGTGAGTGCCTTTAAAAATTCTTCCCGAAATTCCGGGTCAAAATTTCCGGTTGGTTCATCTAAGAGTAATAATTTCGGATGATGTGCAAGTGCAAAGGCAAACTGAAATTTGAGTTCTTCGCCCTTGGATAAGTGTTTGTATTTCTTTTTCGCATCTAACTCATATGTTTTTAACAATTTTAAAAAATAAGGTTCATCATAATGAGAATAAAATCGTCCGTAAAATCTTGCATTTTCCAGTAAGCTCATATAGTCCTCAAATAATCGCTCTTGTAATACAACACCTATTTCATCATGCAACTCTTTTTCATTCGAAGGATATTTCATTCCCATGATTTCTACTTTTCCACAACGTGGCTGATATAAGCCTAACAATATATGTAGCAATGATGTCTTTCCACAGCCATTTGCACCAATCAGACCGATAATATAACCACAAGGAAGTTCAAGTGTAACGTCCTTTAGCATAAAAGTTCCGATTAATTTTCTTACTTTATTTAACTTTATCATAGCAGATACCCCTTTCGTATGATGATTTTATCCCTCAAATACTTCGTAACTTTACAGTAGGTGCAACAAATCGAATTATTTTTCGAAAAATCTCTCTTTTATGGTGCAAAATATGTTTTTCACCTTTTTTACCAACTCACATAAGTTTAAGAAATTATTTCTTTTGTATCTTTTATAAATGCAAAGTGTATATTTACTGTATATAATAATATATACAGTAAATATACACTTATGTCAAGGGATATTCTTATTTTTTATCCAATATCCTATTCTAACTCTTAACAATATGGGAATGGATAGTGCAAAATTACTATGAAGCCTTAAAATGAATCGTTTCATTTATGATAGTGCGAATTTTTTAGCATGGGGATTTAGTAGGAAAATAATTTGTGAAAGAAATACAAACGATGTATCCCAATCAATGAGTTGGACTTGTAAATGTTTTAACTTTAAGTTAGTTTAGTTGCTATCAACATCACGTTGTTTTACTAAGGTAAAGATTGGAAATATAATCTAACTATAAAATATTTAGGAGGCACTAGTATGCAAAGTAATATTGGAGAAACTATTTGCCAATATAGGCAAATGTGTAAAATGACACAAGAAGAATTTGCGTCAAGGATTGGCGTGACTGCACAGGCTGTAAGTAAGTGGGAGCGTGGCAATGGATTACCAGATGTATCCTTATTAGCTGGAATATGTAAGGTTTTAGGGGTTTCAGCAGGTTCGTTGATTGGAATAGAAGAAAGAATAGTAGAGAATGGAAATGTTACTGCAGATAAAGAAATAAAAAATAATATGATAGCCGAGCCATTGGTTTTAGAATTTGGAGTTGGCTTAATATCATATATAGTTTCAGGACTTGAAACCGATTATGTGAATAAAAAGCGAATGTTACTGGCTAAGAAGACCGGAAAACTAATGCCGCTTTTACGAATTAGAGATAATACAGAACTTAAAGAAAATGAGTATCGGATTTCAGCCTTTGATAACCTCTTGTTTACTGCATTTGTTGATAACAAAGAGCAAGAACCTTATAAAAGAATAATAGATGATGTTCTGGATGTTTGTGATAAGAATTATGCTGTAATTCTAAATAAGAACATCGTAAAACTCATGATAGACAATTTATCAGAATTGTATCCGGGGATTGTTAAATGCCCAAACCCATTGATTTTATTGGGTTTTCTCACTCTTTTTATATAAATTTTCTCTCCACTTATGATAAAATATAGCTATCAACAAACATCCCACTCATAAGAGGAGGAGAAAATTTATAACTACATTTCAACACATGGCTTACTGTCTTATGTCTTCACAAGTTGCTTCCTGCCCGGATACCAAGCAGCAGTACATCACTAGACATTTTTGTTATGCTGATAAATTTGCCATTCTCACCAATGGGCTTGGTATTGTAAGAGATATCGCCTTTTTGGATGACGATTAATAATTACCTATACAGGATTCCATCCTCATTAGTTGCTTAGTTCAATTTTTGTCTAACTTTTTTTCTTTCT
This sequence comes from uncultured Lachnobacterium sp., assembly GCA_937889225.1. Lineage (GTDB taxonomy): Bacteria > Bacillota > Clostridia > Lachnospirales > Lachnospiraceae > Roseburia. The sequence goes on from CALAST010000068.1 coordinate 60,707, forward strand.
AAACAATTTTCCAAATATCCCTTTCAACGTAGGCAGATTCATATAATTATTTAAATCATTCATAAGCTCATCGCAATTTTGATATCTGTTATCACGGTTTGGTTCAATGCATTTAGAAATAATATATTCCAAGCCTTTAGGAAGTGATGGCTTAATTTGACGGATAGGCCCAATTTCATATGGTGGTTTTCCAGGATTTATACCTGTTATAAGATAATACATAGTCATACCCAACTTAAAAATATCCGTACGTGCATCTATTCGTCCACATCCGCCAAATTCTTCGGGAGCTGAATATCCTATAGTTCCCCAATAGGAAGTACCTTTATCGTTTATTAAATCAGACATTTTTACAATTCCAAAATCCATTACTTTAAGATGTTGATTTTTCATAACAAATACATTTGCCGGTTCCATACTCCTATAACTATATGGTGGTGTTAAATTATGTAAATAGCGAAGCATATCACATAATTCCTTTGCCCATTCAATTACTAACCATGCAGGTTGTCCACCAAACTTTTTTACAATTGACTCTAATGATTCACCTTCTATGTACTCTTTAACAATAAAAATATTATCTTCATCTTCTAAAACATCTACCACTAATGGTATTACAGGATGACTAAGTATCATCATCTTATGAGCCTTTTGAAGTATTGTTTCCATTTGTTGAATATTGTAGTTCTTATTTGCTTTATCCCAAAGATTCATTATCCACATCTTCTTTAACATCACATCTTCTAAAAGATATGTTTTATAAAAGCTACTCTCCACTAATAACTTAATTACATGATACGAATTAAAACAATGGTCTGATATTGTTTTACCAATATATTTATCTTGTAGTGTTTCTGTTTTATCTATTGAATATGGATTAATATCTATAGTTTTATCCATTTTGAATAACATTGGTTTACTTGCACCCGCAATATCATCATTTAAACTACTCCATAGCGGTATGTATACTTCTTTCCCACATTTAGTACATTTATAAAAGTCATAATCACCATTTTGTCCAATCAACTCATATTCATGCTCATCTTCAAGGCATTCTTTTTTAGCCATTGAACTTATAATCATTTCTGCTATTGTATTCATACCATCACTTGTTGGATGAGAACCATCTATAGTATCATACGGCATTTTATATTCATATAAATCAATTAAATTACATGAATTTCTTTTCACAGCCTCTCTTATAATATCATTATATTCTTCTATATGCGTGCCCGCATAACTATGAGGAAATGAAAAATTTGAATTTTTTGAAATGTAAGTCTCGCTCAATGTGCAGCACCAAATCTCACTTTTCGGATAATTTGCTATAAGCTTTTTAAGCATGATATCATATGCATCTGAAAAAAATTCATTATCATTCTCTCTTAATATACGTGTTTCACTTCCCGTATTCACTCCAAATGCCCAATCATTAGTTCCAAGATACACTATTATTATATCCGGCTTGACATCATTAATATGTAATGATGAAGTTCTCTCGTCAGAACAACCGGACGGAAACAACTCCTTACTGTTTGATAGCTTTGTCACTCTGCTTCCAGACCACGAATTGTTTATCAACAATTCTCCGCCAAAATAACTAATGACTTTATCCCACCATGTATCTTCCATACAAATAACATTGGATTTTTCACAATTTTCTCCTGTATAAAATACCTTATATCCTCTTGGATTATACCCCTCAAGTGTGCTTATGGAATCCCCTATAATTGCAAACTGCTTTCCATAATATATATTCTTCTCCTGCCACGAAAAAAATTTTTGCTCATCTGTTACAAATCTCTCTTTGAATAATGTCGGCATTCTTGTAAATCTCCGCTCTACAGGATATTGTAATAGACAACATTCTCCCTCTGCTATATATAAAGAAAATTGTTCTCTAAAAGTCATAAGATTTGAACACATATTACCGGTAGGTTTTATCGCAAACACAATTTGTTTAAATGCTGTAAAATAATTATTTTCTTCCATTACTTGCTTAAATGCTGATGCAACTATAAGTGGAGGATTTTTGAATGCACCACATCCAAAAGCACCTAAGACAATAACATCTACATTATTATCTCTTGCTGCTTCAAAGATATTTTTAATTCTTTTTTTTAATAAGGAAAGAAGTGCTGTCGAATTTGTATACTTTCGTTTTGCGATATATGGTGCTGCACATGTGATTACATCTACATTAAACCAGTTTTCTTGCGGTAACAATTGTGGAACTGCATCATCATTCTTAAATACAAGCACATCCTTTGTATATATCAATCTATCTGAATAGAAATGATTTTTTAAATCTCTATGATAATCATAAAATTCTTCAAAAACATTCTCATTACTTATACATGCATAAAGATTGCTGCTTCTGCAAAGACATTCCTCCTGTGCCATTGCACCATTCCAAATACCACCACCGGGATATTCGGGATTTGCAAAGTTTAGTACTGCCACTCTCCCAAACTGACAAAAACTCTTTGCAATATGAAATGTAGTTTCGGAATAAACACTAACACCTCCATGCTCACACTTCATTTTAACTGCAGATATAAAATTTTCTTTATAAACCTTGTTTGATTGAATAGAGATGGTTGTGCTTTTATCTATGTTACCTTCTTTAGACATTTGTAATGTATTTTGAAAACAAGCTATTAGTTCTTTTCTTCTCATTTTAACCTCACTTTCACTTACACTCCAATAACTATACGTCCCTTTTCTAAGCTCATATTTCATGCACCTAAAGTAGGGACTTATTGGGTTCGATTAAATTTATAAATTTTTCACTATTTTTATTTAATTCCTTTTCGCAAAATACACTCGAAAACTACTGTCTCCCACTTTCAAAATACAGTCATTTTCCAAATACATCGGACTTTCTACTTGAACTCCATTCACATAAGTGTGGTTTGTAGACTGCATATCCTCAATGCATAACCGAGAATTGCTTTCATAAATCATACAATGCGTTTTGGATACCATCTTATCATCGCTCAATAGAAATGTCACTTCATTTGCATAGACTTGCTGTCGTCCAATCCACATACGATTATAAAAAGAAAAAGCGTTACTATGGTTATTTTTTAAGTCTAAAAATTCAATATCCCATATCACATTATTTTTTACTCCGATATAACTTGTTTTTGCTTCATAATTTCCTGCAAAATAAGCTCCTTTTTGCATGTTTAATGTGGATTCTTTCACATTTACACCATTTTTCACCAATACTTTTTCCTGTTTCTGATATTGGTTGTTTTGTTCCTGTTGTTTCTTCATATAAAAATAAATGCCACCGGCTATCGCAGCACCAACCGCCACTATTACAATCACTATTACCATTTCATTCATTTTTTTCTACCATATGCATTTGCATACATTCTCCTTTGTGTTCTTTCTATTCTAATTGCATTATTTTCTGTTCCAATATGGAAATTTCTTCTTTTGCTTCTTTTAAAAATTGAGAGATTTCCATTAATTTTTCTCTATTTCGATACATTTTCCGTAAAAACTGCACGGATTCCTCTCCATCCCATGCATACTTTATTTCTTCTGTTATTTCATCCCAATCGAATTTTATCCACTTTTCTAATTGCCAACTTAATTCTTCTATCTTTTCTCTTTGATTTTTGATTTTTAAAAAATCAATTTCCGCCTGTCCCATATGCATATCCTTTTCCTATGTTAATCCTATTCAAGAACATTCTGTGGTAAATCTAACTTTATGATTTCATTTTCTGTATTTTCATACACATGGGCAATTTTTTCCAAGTCCACAATATGCCCTATAAATCGCTTGAGAATTTCATCAATTTCTTGCTGATATTCCAAAAATTCTCTGCAATGTGCCTGATTTGCTTCTCCTTCCCAATATCGCTTGGAATTACAAACCATTTGTTCCATTCTTTGAAAACGTTTTTGTATTGTTTTAATTTTATGTCTTGCTGCATCGGAGCGTTCTTTTAAAACTTCCGTATTGACTTTAATTCTCACTTCTTCCATACCAACCTGCATATTCCTTTCCTTTGTTTTTACACAAATTCATTCTTATCCTCATTTTGTTTTTGTATCAATAATACAGAATTTTACAATTTTCCATGCAAACATATTCTGCTTTTATATTGGATTGACATAAAAATATCCATAAAACATCAAATCGGTATGGAATCAATGAGCCTTTTTATTTCCATTTCGCATTTCTCATATTCCTGCTGTGCATATGTCATATGTGCTAAAAAATGCTGTAAACTATCACATATACCATGTATATGTTCCACATCTTCTGCTATTTGCATTTGGTAAGTTTCCCATGCCGGACCTTCCCATGCGTTTGCAAGTAATGCCAGTTCTTCGGCAAGCTCGTCCACTTCTTTATGGATTTTTTCGATTTCCGATTGCATTTCCGTTCGGTCTCGTGCCATATCCTTTGTATCCGCTTTGATAAATTTCTGCATTATGTTTCTCCCCTTTCAGATAATGAAAATGGCATTAAGTTTTGATAATGCTGTAATCCGGTAATTTTACTAACTCCAAATGTTGTCTGTGGATAAAGAATGGTTTCCATATTATAGACATCCGCAATTTTGCTCTCCGTATGTTTGGAAAGCATGATGATGTTATCCAAACATGCTTTCATCTGCGTTAGCACTCGGATTTCTTCTTCAATTCCATTGCGGCTTCTATTAATATTCCTATAGATAGGATAGGTTGCTTCGTTTTCTTTTAAGCTGCCTTCCATGAGTTCTAATTCTTCTTTTATTTTGTATAAAAATGAAACTTGTTCAGGCAGCCTATCTGCGGCTGCCTGAACATTCTTTAAATTCATGCTATTCATTAAATAATCACATCCGATGATAAGGTGCTTGCCATATCCTGACTTTGTTTTTCTGCTTCCATATAAACTCTTGCCATCTGTTCAAGGTCTGTGCTGTGTTCCTGTACCATGCGAACCACTTTCTGAATGTCATCTTCCAAACCTTTGAATTTGTTGATGTATGTAAGAGCTGCGTCGCCTTCCCATGCGGAAGATAAGCCTGTAATCATGCTTACCATTTCGCTTGTGATGTTGCTGATCAGTGATGCCTGATTTCCAAATTCTGATGCTGTATTGATTAATACCTGTGGTGATACCTTAATGATTCCTTCCATTTTAAAATCCTCCTTTTTTACTTTCTGTTATGGATGGGTTTGTTCCTATTTGTAGCGTCTTTCTTGTGCAATTTGTGTGTTTGTAGCTTCTGCCTGCATATATTTTGCTGCGATATTTTCCAAACGTTCTACATAAACTTCTACTGCATTATAGAAATTATTCATCTGGATTCTGTCTGTTGAAAACGCATTACGGAATGCCTGTCTTGCAGGTCCTTCCCACATTCCGCTTAAATTATTTTCGGTTGCACCTAACTGTTCTACCTGACCTTTAAACTGACTGTTTAATTGTCTTAACACTTCTACTTTGTTTCTCAGCTCCTGAATATTAACTGTATAATCTGCCATCTTTCTTCCTCCGTTTTCTTTCTTGTTCGATGTGTTTTTTGATAATCTTATTTTAACTTTATTTTGATTTTTTTGTGCTTTTTATGACAAAATGCACGTTTCTCGGATAAATGACCTTCAGTTGGAGCTTTCACTCCATCTGATACAAATAAGTCCCCTGACCCACACTTAATGCTCCGCACATTTGAAATGGGGACTTATTTGATTCGGTTAAATACACAACAGGCAACTTCCCGTCACAAGTCCGACTTCCTGTGCCGTGCGATTTTCTGAAAGACGTATTCCGGTTTCTTTGTCCCAAATAAGCAAACGTTCCGCATCTCCCTTTACCATGCATTGTTCTTTTCTGCAAATCATATCTATAATTTCGATTTTCACTTCGGATAACCGCACATGCTCATCAATTTGAAAATCATATTTTTTCCCCAACATAGGAACTTCAATATCCACAATAATCATTTCGCATCTCCTTTTTCCAATTTTCAAATGCAGCCATTTGAAAGAATCTTAATTTTACTGTATCACGTTTTTTCCAGTACCGTTCGCTTACTACAATCCCGTTCTCGGAAACATAACAAAAATATTCCATGCTTTCTTTATGGGAAATATTTTCTGTGTAAGAAATTTGTTCTGTAGGTTCTGCACTCCAAATATATTGCTGCGTAGGTGATTTCATAATTTGCAGCATTTGTTGTACATCTTTGCGTATGAAAAAGCCGTCGCTTCCCGCAATAATAATTCCGTTTCTCTCCATATGTGCCATTGCATATAAAATATCTTCTTCAGAAAACACTTTTTGCGGCATATAAACACCGTTTATTTCAGAAACGCCGCACGCATGAAGAAGAATTTTTATTTCATCAAAGGTAAATAAAATACCATTATCCACTACTTTTGCTAATTCTTCATTCACGCGTTTTGCCCTCCCCTGCAAGATATTCTTTGATGCTCTGTTTATAAGACCTTGATAACGGAATTTCAAAATCCTCTTGTAATACAAGGCGATTTTGAGATAGAAATACTTTTGCAATCTTTTGTTTGTTTACTAAAAAACTCCTGTGGCAACGAATAAACCCTTCAGAAAGTCGTTCTTCTAAAGCATCCAAGGTATCATAAAAACCGTATTCTTCGGTATCAGTATTTAAGTATACCCTTTTTTCTCGGGCTTCAAAAAAATAAATATTCTCATACGCAATCAATTCTTTTCCGCCTCTGTTTTCGATTACAAATGCCTTTTTTTCATCGGACTGCAAAAAACGTTTGATATAAGTTCCCAGTGCTTCCTGCAAAACTTTATGAATTTGTAAATCGGTAAGCGGTTTTAACATCAGCGATTCTGCTCCAATGATTGGACGCATATAGGTAAGTGGGGAAATTTTCGGGCTTGCAATTAAAATAATATATGCTAATGGCGAGAGCTGACGCAATTTTACGGTCAGCTCCAATGCTCCTGCCATTGTAATATCCACACAAATAATATTTGCTTTTATTTTTTCTGCTACTGCCTGCTCTAATTCTCCCACATTATCACACGTACGCATTTTCCACATTTCCTCAGTGCGTTTTCCGGCAAAATCTTTGGTATAGCGGACAATACTGCGTGTTTCTGTTTTTGAATTGTCTGAAATGAGCATTAAAATCATATTACTTTTTGGCTATCGGAATTCGAATTTCAATTCCAAAGCCTTCCTCCTCATCATTAGAAACATATCCAAAGCCTTTTTTCATATTTTTTGACTGTTGTGCAAACGAAAGATTTTGGAAATCAAATACTTTCTGCATAGAAAGATTTCCGCCTAAATGCACACCTTTTTTGTATCCTGTATAAAGTGTATACGCACGATAAATGGTAAGCATGCTTTCATCTTCTGTTTTTAAGGAAGCAATAAAGTAAATATTGTGTAAGCTTCCTTTTTCCATAATATTCTCCACAAATCCTGCCATTTCACCCACATCTGCTTGCGGTCTGTAAACCATTTGCATAAATTCGGACAAATCGGCAATAACGATAAAGATTGGTCTCTCTGCTTTCATCTTTTGGAAAATTTCGTTTTCTTCCAAACCTTGTTCTATAAAGGATTGCTTCATTTTGTTTCTTCTTACAAATTCCGGAAGAAGCTTTTGGAAAAATGCAAATAATTCTGCTGAATCCGTCACATAATCACCATTTGCCTGCGTTGCGGTTTTCTTTAATTCCGAAGTTTTCGTTTCAACAATGCAGATTTGGCTTTGCATTGCCATTGCGGATGCTAATAACAATTTTAAGATATTGGTCTTTCCTGCATGGGTTTTTCCTGTAATTGCATAACAGTAATTCTTCTTTAAATCCATACCATATACAGAAGCATCTTCCATTTGGTAAGCAAATGGCAAATACTCTCTTGTCTGTAACAATTCCATATAGCCCTGTTCTTGTGCCAAAAGTGCTAATGTCGGATTTTCCGGAATTTCCGGAATCTTTCTTGCAACCGCACCTGTCCAATGTTCTTGCATTTCTTCGCAATAACGCTCGATTTTTTGTGCACGTTCAAAGTCATCTTCTGCCGGCATACTAAGAGCTGTTTGGTATTCTAAAATTCTGCCATCTATATTTACCAAACCACGTCCTTTTACATCAGATTCGGGTATTGTGGTAATATTGGTAGCTCTTAAAATATCCATATATTTGAATTTATCTGCCATTTCAAGTGCAAATACAGTTCGAATATTATCCGCAATTCGCGATGGTATCTCGGAAATACCAAATCCTGCCGCTGTCACAACCAAGAAAATACCATAGCTCACACCTTCTCTTGCAAGACGAAGCATAATGCTGTCATAGTTGTTTTTCGTTTTTTCACAGAAGGAGGAATAATTGTCTATCACTATCAAAATAGCAGATTCTTTTACACCATATGCTTGTACATACTGGCTGTAATTTCCGCCTCTAAACATTTTCTTTCGTTCTTCCATCATACCTGTGAGCATATGCATAAATTTTGCCTGTTTATCTTCTTCCGTATCGTAAATCACGCCACCTACATGCGGTGCTTTCTCAAACGGTGCAAGCATATGACTGCTGTAATCCAATAAATACATCTGCAATTCGTTTGGCGAATATTTGCTGATAAGAGAAAATACCATCGTCTGTAAAAAGGTACTCTTTCCACTAACGACACCACCGCAAATTGCATGATGTCCACCTTCTGTCAGATTTAAGGATACCGGAAGCTGCATTTGATTATGTGGGTCGTCATACATACCCATAAGCACATCCAAACTCCATTTGCCGGAAAGTGTTTTCCATGCATGGTTCTCATAGCAGGTTTCTTGATACCCAGGCAATTCGGTTAAATACAATTCTTCTTTTAATAATGGAAGCCATAAATGATGTGTTTCCCCATAATTGTTTTCTTCTGCCAAGTTTTTAATATAATCCACAAGCACTTCCAACTGTGTTTTTTCTTTACCGCTTGCAACTTTTGAAACTTCTTTTCTGTGCGTTCCACTCATGCCTACAAGCTCTGCTTTTCCGGTTCTTGTTAAAAGTGCTGTCGTAGAAGTTTGTCTTCCCACATTTTCATAATATGCACCACCACTATAGCCAGACTGGAAACATTCATAAATCTCATCATTTCCAACTTGTAAGTAACACCTTCCTGCCTGTGTAATAAATGCAGCATCCGGTTTATGAAGCATATCATTACTATCCTGTCTGTCCTGTACGCGTAAGCAAAGACGGAATTTTGTATTTCCCCAAATATTATCATCTACCGTTCCTGCCGGCTTTTGCGTTGCAAGAATCAAATGAATACCAAGACTTCGTCCAACCTGTGCAATACTGATTAACTCTCTCATAAAATCTGGTTCTTCGCGTTTTAGTTCCGCAAACTCATCAATAATGATAAATAAATGCGGAATTGGAATATCCGTCTCTTTATTCTTATAAAGTTTGGTATAAAGATTAATTCGATTAACACCATACTGCGAGAATAAAGTTTCTCGTCTGTGCTTTTCACTCTTAATAGAAATCAACGCACGTTGTACCTGATTTCCCGAAAGGTTTGAAATATGTCCACTCAAATGTGGTAAATCAGAAAACAGATTTGCCATACCGCCACCTTTAAAGTCAATAATAAAGAAACTAACATCTTCCGGACTAAAGTTAACTGCCAATGATAAAATATATGTCTGCAACAGCTCACTCTTTCCTGAACCGGTTGTACCGGCTACAAGACCATGTGGTCCATGGAATTTCTCATGAATATCCAAATAACAATCCTGATTTCCGGCTTTCTTTCCAATCAATGCCTTCATACTTTCGTAGCTTCTGTTCTTTCTCCAACGTTTCAGAATCTCCAATTCACTAAATTTTGATACGCCATACATTTCCAAAAAATCGAGTCTGTTTGGAATTTCTTTACTGCTTTCCGTTTCGTTAATACGAATATTTGCAAGTGTTTTTCCGAATTTTTCTAAAGCTTCTTTCGTTACCATATCCGGTATAAACGGTGTCTTTCCATGTTCCGTATCCAATAAGTTATACACACAATGCACATGGTCATGGCTTTCAATTACTTCTTCACATTCATTTGGAAGTTGTTCTAAGGTTTCTACCATTAAAAATGTAGTAACGCCATATTCCGGTTTTGCTTCATAGATATATTTCTTTAAAATTTCCTCCTCTAAAATAGAAGGGTCAGACACAAATAATACATAGTGTGGTTTTACAAACGTTTTTGGTTTTCCCAATTGTGATTCTGCTTCTTCACTTCTGTTTCGAATAATACCTGAAAGCTCAAAAAATACATCACTTGTTTCTATTTTATTGGATGCCATATAACGGGTTCGTTTATCCTCGGACCAAATATGCGAAAACCATCGCATACATTCCCATTCTTTTTGTTTCTCATGTTCCAATTCGCGATACACAAACACAAGCTTCACATCAGTATAGCTGTGAGCTGCCGTAATGCCTGCAACAAGCATATGCATCATTTGAATTGCACCTCTTTTACCTTCTCCCCCAACTAAACCTATCAATGTTTTTTCCATAAGAGAAATACCAATTGGTACTTGCTTCAATGTTTCAAATTCACTTTTTATCATGATTGGTTTTTCCAAAAGAGAGTCATTTAACAATGTAAATTTCTCTTTCGGAATTTCAATCGAAACTTGGAATGGCTGGTCACCAAGTCCGAGTCTTTGATAAAGGAAATCCTTATGACCAAAGTTTCTGTTCCAAAGCTCGCTACTATGTCTGTCGTATTGTAAACATTGCTGTGCAGACGGATACATCTGCTTCATGGATTCCGTATTATGAATATATTTTTCTCTTATGTTATTGGCAACTTGAATCAAATAATTGCTATATGCATTGAAACGCTGTGTTTCTTCTTCCTGACGTTCTTTTTTGCTGTAATTCATATTCAAAATGCCCCACATAACACCAAGTCCTGCGGAAGCAACTGCTGTAACCAAACCGGTGTACATAAATGCACCGGAAGATTGTCCACTTAATTGTGAGCCAAAAATAGCCATACCACTACCAAGCAACATTGGAATTGCCATTGTAAATGCCGGACCAATCGTAAATAATAACGGCTTTTCTTTTTCTACTCTTTGTGGTGGTGGTGCTTCTATCTCTATTTTTTGCCTATGAAGAATAGGAAGATTTCTTGGAGAACGATGGAAATAAGAAATATCCGCTTCTCGTCCCCGATATCCTTCCTCTTGTTTTTCCTCTATGTGTATCGGAACAAGAATATCATTTCGAATATTTAATTCTCCATAAAATGTTCCGACTGCCAACATTTCTCCCAAAAATAAAATATGTAATCCAAATATTTCAATATGGTCACCAAAATACAAACGTCTTTGTCCTTTTACCCTGACATTTTCACAGAAAATACCATTGGTACTTGTATCAGACAGATACCAACCATCAGATTGTTTGGATAATGTCATATGGAATGAAGAAATCAGTTCCATAAAACGATACTGAATCAGATTTCCATCAGCTTTTCCAATAGATATTTCTTGCATCATGCGAATGTCATACTTTTCCGTAATCGGAAAACATAACTGCGTGTCGATAACAACGATATCCAACACTTCATTATAGTTAGTCAAAATCCCCACAATTTCTTCATTGATAAGTAAATGTCTGTCTTGGCTCTGTTGTTTTTGCCATATACCATATTTTTCGGTGCTTACCAATTCCCAACCTTTCGATGAATTTTCCAAAAGAATTTCCACATCTTCTTTGAGTTGAAACATTTCTTTATAAAGATGCAGTTTATAATCTGCATCATAGATGTTTGGAAGTAAAAACTCCTTACACACCCACTTATTATATAACATCAATATCATACGTTTTCTCCCCTACATATATGCCATATCAAATGTAAAAATGGTAATCTTTATCTTATATCCCCCAAGCAAAAGAATATCGCCATCACAGACATATTCCATCTGCTGTACCTCATGCTTTTTAAATCCGCGTTGTATCCAAGTACCATTTACGGAATTTAAGTCTTGAATCGCAAGCCGATTGTTACTCAAATACAATACACAATGACTTCCTGAAACGCTGTCATTTCGAATGCATACTTCATTTGCCTCCGGTGTTCTTCCGATACGTATACCGTTTTCCGGTGCAAATACATAGCCTCGCTTTTCGGTGTCTTTCCATTTCAAATAGACCATAATCTTTTGTTCTCTTACACCAGTTGGTGTATAATGCCGCAAAGCCTTTGTCAGAGACACTTCTTTTACCATTCTATATGCAGCTTCATAATATTTCTTTTGTTCTTTTTTTCGTCTTTGTAAAATAATACAGCCAATAAAAACTGCTATTACTATAACTAATATTATCCACACCATCTGCTAATTCCTCATCTGTATTATACGCTATGCAGTTACATTGTTTATTAAGTGTGTCTATGTGTTTTGTCACATATAAAAATTCATGCTAAATTTGCTCCGCAAATGTATTTTTACTTGCTCATACTAGCTACTATCACATCTTAATTCTTTTAAATAAGCCGCCCAAATTTTTAAATTCAGGCGGCTTATTTAGGTTTCTACCACCGAATGGTGGAACTTGTTATAAAATTATTCCAATTTTATTTTGCTGCTTTTTTTCTTCTCTTGAATAAGAAATATGAACCACCAGCTCCTCCTACGGCTACTGTACCAATTGCTCCAAGTAATACAGGATTATTCAAAATCTGAACGAATAAGTTTGCTGAAATCAGCACGCGATATTCATCTGAAGTTGCGGAGTTTCCTGCTGCGTCAGTTGCTACAGCATAAACTTCCTGCCAATCATCGGAACTTTCCAATGTATAACTAAGCACACCTTGTTGCTCTTGAATAACTTCGGAATCAAAGTTCACTACTTTGTCATTTACATGAATATCTACATTTGCCATTGCCACATTGTCTGCAATGTTCAATGTAATATCACGCGTATTTTCCGTATATTGCTCATTTTCAATACCGGTAATAACCACGCTTGGACTTGTCTTATCAATAACAAAGCTAATATCCGCATTTTTAATCTTATTGTTTACTTCATTCGTTGCCTGGTCTTTGGAGTCAATTGTTACATTATAAAGTCCTTCCTGTTCGAAGTTTTCTGCAGAGATTGTGTATTCGAAGCTCTTCCATGAAACATCATTGCCACTTTCTTCTACGGAATAATGTACGCCTTCTTCTAAGTTTACCAATTCCCCATCACGACCATAGGAAACATCACGTCTTTCTAATCGGTCTACGTTAATTTCCGTAACAACTAAATCCTGTTCTTCGTTTACATAGTACTTATCTAAGAACTCTGCTGTTGATTCGCTAAACATGTAAGTAGAACCAAATCGGTTTACGGAGAACAATACAGACTGTTCTTCGCTGTTTCCTGCACGGTCTACTACGCTTGCGGTCAATGTATAAACATCATCTGCTGCTTCTTCATAGGCAAAGTCATCAAGCTTAATGTTTTGTCCATTATGAATCATCGTTCTTGTACCATCTACAGAAGCTTCTGTGTGTTTTACACCTTTGATTGTAATTGTCACATTCTGTTCATCATAGTTTACATCACTATAGCTGATTGCCGGTCTTACTTCACCGTTATTTGCAGAACGGTCTTCAATATCGGTGATTTCAATAACCGGTTTTGTCTGGTCAATTGTAAACTCGGATGCAACAAATTCTGTTGCCGGGTTTCCTGCCAAATCACCATAATTTAATGTAAATCCATAATCACCATCTCTATCAAACAAGATAGTGGCAGAATGTGTATCACCACTGGTATGCCATCCATTTACGCCAGGTGCACTAATGCCCTGTGCTTCTAATGTCGCATTAATTGCAGCTTGTACTTCAGAACCGTTAAAATTATGTTCGGTTACGGTAACTGTTGCTGTACGTGGTGTTGCATAATAGAAATCGTTCATCGCATTATTGTTATCATATCCAACTTCAATAGTCGGTACGGTACGGTCTACCGTAAATTCTTCGGTCTGTACAACCTGAGAAACATTTCCTGATAAATCGGTACAATCAAATGCAAATGTATAATCTCCATCTGCTGCAAATGTTACAGTACAAGTATTGATAGTTTCATCCAACACACCTGTTCCTGTGCCTTTACTCCATTCACTTACAGTTGGCTGTACACCATCTGTATTTGTAATGTTGATACGAACACCATCCGGGTCAAAGTTACGTTCTGTTACGGTAATCACCGCAGTTCTTATATCTTTGTAATATTTCTCATTTGCCGGAGCATTCAAATCATAAGTAATGTTAATGGTTGGTTCTGTAATATCAATCTTTAATGGGATGATTTCGGTGCTATATGTATTGCCTGTAAAGTCAGTTGCATGTACTTGAATTTCAATGTTATTACTGTTAAATCTCTGAGAAGAAACTGTAAATTCTCCACTCCATTCCTGATTGCTCTGTACTTTATTTGCACTATTGTCTACTAAAACAACCTCATCTGCTTCCGAAACATTTCCTGTTGCCTGAATCGTATACCATACTTTTTCAAGTCCTGAATAGGTATTACCTGATGTCGGGTCTTTTACCTCAACATGGAATGTAACATCCGTGTTGTGAATTTCATTTCTTGCAGTTGTTAAATTCGTAACGGTAATTGTAGGTTTTGTCGCATCTGCAACAGCTCCATTTGTCGGATAGATAAATCTTACATTGCCCGAACGGTCTATAATTCTTCCGTAAACTACAAACTGTTCATCCGGTGAAACCGTAAATCTCATATCATTTGGATTTAATACAACCCAAGCATCGCTTGCAAGGTCTTTTACTTCTGCCTCTGTAAGTGGTTTTTCTGCTTTATAATAAGAAGTAGAAGCCACACCTGCAGTTGCATCTTTCGATGTCATTACCATTTCATAGGTATCATCTTTGAAGATATTGAATGAAATCATCTGCCAGAAATTGTTCCATACAGATTTTCCATCAATACTTATCGTACCTTCCGGTAATGTCTTATCTACCGTAAAGTAATGCGGTTCATATACAGCCACATTTCCTGCAAGGTCTGTATAAGTAAACCCAAATGTGTAATTTGCATCTTTTGCAAATTCAAAAATCTTTTGTGATATGATAACATTACGTGACCATTGTTTCACATCATTTGCTTCTGCCTGATAATCGTTTATTGTTTCAGCCATTTCCGTGCCTAACGTCTTATCAAAATTCCATTGAAGCGGTTCTTTGGAGAATGCTGTTCCTTCTAACCAGAAATTCTGTTCGGTAATGCTTACTTTTGCAGTAACAGTCTGATTGCTGTATGCTCTCTGGTCATTATTCGAAGTTACATTTTCTAAACTATAGGATACTTCAATTACAGGAGCTGTCTTATCAATAACGAATTCTTTTGCATAAGCAGTATCGTTTGCATAAGTCAAGCTTGATTCTGTATTGTCTCCTAAGTCTTTGCAATGTGGTACAATGTAGTATTCATTGTCTTTGTCAAATGTAAGTACAAGTACACTCTTACGTGCATCACTCAATTTCAATACATCTGTACCAGCTTCGGAATCACTTACCCACTTGTAATCAATACCATAGTGAGCTTTAAGTTCACTTAATGTAATATCCGTGTCATAGTCTTGTGTTCCAATTCCTACACCTGCTTTTACATCAAATGTCATTCCGTCTGCCGTACTGCCTGTTTCCATATTTCTTTCGGTAATGGTAATTGTCATAACACGGTCGGTATTGAAATATTTTCCATTTTCCACATCTGCATCATTGTTAAATTCTACATGAATGGTTGGTTCTGTGATGTCAATCATAACTTCTTTTGTCATGGTAGAAGTATTGCCTGCATAATCAAGTGCATTTACTACAATTTTCACATCATTGCTGTTATTCTTTGTTGTGTCAATTACTTCTTGGTGTGTAATTGTCTGGGTTCTGCCTTTCTTGTTTGCAAGTTCTGCATCATAGTTGCCGGATTGTGTTACCACACCATCTTTTAGGATTTCATAAGATACACTCTTCAAGCCTGCATATGTTCCATTTACAGTTGGGTCTGTAACCGTGATTGTAAATGGCACACCATCTTTTTCTTCGTAGATTCCATGGTCCGGTGCTTCCAAATCAATGGTAATTTGCGGAGCTTCCGGATTGCTTCTGTCGTCAATCACACCTTCTGCGGAAATAAATGCCACGTTTCCGGCTTTATCTTCCAAACGCATGTATGGAATCTGTTGTGTATTTTCTACCGTTTTAAAAGTCTGCATTTTTGGATTACGTGCATAAGCATCTTCTCCAATCCAAGACTGTAACGCAATACCTGTTAACGTCTTTTCCGTTGCTGCAGCACCTGTTACAGTAAGCTGTGCTTGTTCTCCATGCATGTCATCTTCCGTTGCATACATAAAGTAGGACTGTTTATAGATGGAAGTAATATCATCACTTTCAAATGTAATTTCAAATCCTTCATTATGATATAAACCAAAGCTAATCATACTAAGAAGTTTATCAAAAATGCTTGTTGTTCCTTGTGTACCTAATTCTTTTACCTTAATCGTACCTGTCGGAGCTGTTTTATCTACAACAAATTTATAAGTTTCATCCTCTAATAACGAAATAGTATTTCCTGCCAAGTCGGTATAAGTAAGGTTAAACTCATAATTTGCCTCCCCTGCAAATACAAATGTCTGACTATAAATATCATCTTTGGAAAGATTCCATTTTGTTAAGGTTTCTGCATCTGTTACATAATCTGTCAATGCAGTCTGTGGTTTTACATAAGTTTTCTTATAATCAACCTCAACCTGCTTTGGTTCTTCAGAAAATGTTTCTTCCGGTAATGCAAAGTTACGTTCTGTAATTGTTACAATTGCTTTTACAGTCTTATTGGTGTAATACCAGTTCTGTTCATCTGTGTCTGTGTTAATGCTTGTAATCGGCACATTATTTTCATCCACATACTGAATTTCAATTTCCGGTGTTACCATATCAACCGTAAAGATTGCTGTTTCTGCTTTTATTTCGTTTCCATTAAGAGCCATGTCTGTTACAGAAGGAGTAATTTCAAAGTCATACTCAAAACCATCTGTACCAAAGATAAGTTCATATTCATAGGTTGACTCATCCATTGGGAAACCAATTAATTCTGTCGGATAGCTGCTTACTACAATTCCATCCACTTTACCAGCCATTAAGTCTGCCAATGATACGGTCTGTTTTTCGCCATTTACGGAAATGGCAAATGTTGCTAAGTTTTCATTAAAGTTACGTTCTGTATACGTAATTTTTGCTTTCTTTGTATGATTATAATATTTTTCATTTACCGGTGTACTGTTATCATATACGATTTCCAATTCCGGTTTTGTAATATCAATCATGACATCTTTTGTTTTTACGGATACATTTCCTGCGTAGTCCGTTGCAGTAACTTTAATGGTTACATAATTACTATTGTTCTTTTCAGAATCAATAATTAATCTCTCATCTTCTGATGAAGACCATGTTACGCTTTGAACTCTTGCAGTCTTATCAGTAAGTTGTGCATTGAAATCTACATAATCTCCGGACTGTGTGGTAGTCGGTGTTGTTTTAACCAAACCATCTTCTACAGTCTTCACATTATTAATGATTTCAAATGTAATACTTTCTAAACCTGCATATGTTCCATTTGTTGTCGGGTCTGTAACCGTAATCGTAAATGGAACATCATCCTTATAGATAGCATACGTTGGTTCTGCTACATCAATGGTAATTTCCGGTCCATTTGGTACTTGACGGTCATCAATGACACCTTCGGAAGAAATAAAGGAAACGTTTCCTGCTTTGTCTTCCAAACGCATATATGGAATTTGCTGAGTATTTTCTGCTACAGTTACTTCCTGTACTTTTACAGCTTCATTTGTTCCATATCCCTCTATGGATTCTATCCAAGCACTTCTTACAATTCCTTCAAGTGTTGTTTCACTTGCTGTATCGCCCGTTATTTTAAGCTGTTCCTGCTCTCCATTCATATCTGTATCTGTTGCATACATAAAGTAGGATTGGTTATAAATAGAAGTGATGTCTTCACTTTCAAATGTAATCTTAAATCCATCATTGCTATACAAACCAAAACTTATCTTTTCAAGAATCTCTTTAAAAGTTCTGAGAATCGCATTCTCTTCTTTGCTAAGTTCTTTTACTGTAATTGTACCGGTTGGAGCAGTCTTATCCACAACAAACTTATCTGTTTCCCCTTTATCTAATAATGAAGTATCATTTCCTGCTAAGTCAGTATAAGTAAGGTTCCACTTATAGTTTGCTTCGCCTGCAAATTCAAAAGTCTGGGTATATGTATAAACCTCATCTTCTGATTTGCTCCAATTTTCTAATGTAGATGCATTCTTCACATGTTTTGTTGTTGCAGTACCATCTTTTACATTTTCTTGCTTGTAATCTGCCACAACCTGCTCCGGTTCATTAGAGAATACTTTTTCCAATGCAAAGTTACGTTCTGTAATCGTTACTACTGCTTTGATAGTTTTGTTTGTGTAATACCACTTCTGTTCATCATCACTAGTATTGATTTTTTCAGTAATATCAGTAGCTTTTCCATCATTTGCGATTTCCAAATACTGAATATTCATTGTTGGCTCTGCCATATCAACCGTAAATACATTTTCACAAACAGTTCCTTTTGCGTATTCTACAATTACATTATTGCTGCTTTCGTCGATATTGCTATTTGCAGCTTTGTCTAATACAGATGGTACAATTGTAAAATCATAATCAGCGTTACCTTCACCAAAGGAAATGGTATACGTCTGTTTTTCCGTTTCTGATTTTTTTACTGTAATGCCGTCAATCTTTGTACCATTCGGGTCTAATAATGACTTCAATGTTACATCATCAAATGTTTTTTCCGTGTTTCCGTTATATACAGAAATATCAAATGTTGCACGTTCTTCTGCAAAATTGCGTTCTGTATATATAATGGTCATGGTTCTTACAATTTCGAAATATCTACTGTTATGTGGTGCATTATTATCGTATGCTACGGTAACTTTTGGTGCTACCATGTCTACGGTAAATGTTTCTTCTTCTGATTTTTCACTGCTTTTTCCAGCTTCATCTTCAACAAAGGCAATAATGGAAAAATCATTGTCGTTGTTTGCAAGTTCCTCATTTCCAAATGTAAGCTGATACTGAATGGTTCTTGTATCTGTCCATTCCTTTTTATTACTTGTTGTATCTGCTGCATTTTCTTCTGCACTTACTTTATCAGATATACGTGTGGCAGATATTTCTTTTACCTTTCCATCAATTAAATCCTGTAAGGTTACTGTTTTCGATTCTTCATCATTGATAGAAATAATAAATTTCGCTAAGTTTGTATTGAAGTTACGTTCGGTATAAGTAACAAGTGCCGTTCTGAGTTCTTTGTAATACGTATTGTATTTTTCATCCGGTTTTAATTCAGAATCATAGTCCACCTGAACCATTGGAGCTGTTGTATCAAATGCCAACTCATACGTTTTTGTTTCTTTCGGGTTTCCGGAAAAATCTCTTGCATAGATTTTAACTTCTACATTATTACTATTATAAGTTTCTGCTGGAATTGTAAATGTACCTGTAAACGTCTTATTTCCCTGTTCTTTCTGCTCAGGAATGTTTACAAGATTAAACTTTTCCACATCTAATTCTGTATTACCCGATGCCGAAACAGTATACCAAACTTCTTCCAAACCTGAATAGGTATCTCCTATTGTCGGGTCTTCTACACTCACACTAAATGTTACATCCGTGTTATAGATAATATCACTTTGCGGAGGCGTAACAGTAATAATCGGTGCCTGATTATCTGCAACTGCTCCGTTTGTTGAAATATAAGTTACGTTTCCTGACTTATCTACAAGCTTAGCATAAACAATAAATTGTTTATTCGGACTTATTGTAAATGTTCTCTTGCCTTCTTCATCAACTTCAAATACTGTCCAGTAATCTGTTGCTGACGGATTTTCCTCCTTAGTTGGCAGTTTTTTCAAATCATCTACTGTCACCTCAGATGGTGTTTCATAATAATATACAGTTGCGATACCGGAAGTTTTATCCTCTAAATTTTCTACTGAAATCTCATAGTTTTCCTTCTTAAAGATTTCAAACGTTATCTTCGGTAAAACATCCTCAGGGTCTTTGCCATCAATTTTAATTTTACCTGTCGGATTTATCGTATCAACTACAAATTTATACGTTGCATCTTTATCTTTCAACAAAGACTTTTCATTCTGTGCTAAATCCTGATATATAAAATTAAATTTATAGACTGCATCACTTGCAAATTCAAAGGTCTGGGTATAAGTATTATCATCTGTTTCTGTCCACTTACTCACATCATTTGCAAGATTCTGATAATTTGTAATAGCATTCTTATCCTGTTCACTTTCAGTATTACAAATTACTTTCATTTGGTTTTCTACAAAAGCATTTCCTGTGGCAAAATTGCGTTCTGTAATCGTAACTACTGCTTTTATGGTTTTGTTTGTATAATACCACTTTTCTTTATCATCACTCGTATTGATTTTTTCAGTAATATCATTTTCCGTTCCGTTATCTTGGATTTCCAAATACCGAATCAGAATGTTCGGTGCTGACATATCAACCGTAAATGTATCTTTACAAACAGTTCCATCTTCATACTCTACAGCTGTATTACTATTTCCTGCTTTGTCTGATACAGATGGTACAATTGTAAAATCATAGTCAAAGCCATCTTTACCAAATATAATGGTATACGTCTGTTCTTCTGTTTCTGATTTTGCTACTGTAATACCATCAATCTTTGTACTATTTGGGTCTAGCAATGATGCTAATGTTACTTTTCCACTAAATATCGGTTCTTCTGTTCCATTTGATACAGAAATGTCAAAAATTGCACGTTCTGTTGCAAAATTACGTTCTGTATATGTAATGGTCATAGTTCTTACATCGTCAAAATATTTACTGTTATACGGTTTATTATTATCATATGAAACAGCAATTTTTGGAGCTACTTTATCAACTGTAAATATTTCTAAATCAGTCGTAGCACTACGATATCCTGCTTCATCCTCAACAAATGCTTGTATTGCAAAATCATTGTCATTATTCTCAAGCTTATCATCTCCAAATGTAAGCTGATATTGAATCGTTCTTGTATCTGTCCATTCCGTTTTATTATCTGTTGTAGCATTTACTGCGTTTTCTGCATTACTTACTTTGTCAGATATAAGTTGGGCAGATATTCCGTTTACCTTGTCATCCAATATATCCTGCAATGTTACGCTTCTCGAATCTTCACGATTGATAGAAATAATAAATTTCGCCAATGTCGGATTAAAGTTACGTTCCGTATAAGTAACAAGTGCCGTTCTAAGTTCTTTGTAATACTTATTATAACTTTCATCTTGTCCTGCATCATCATACGCTATTACAACGTTTGGTGCTGTAGTATCAATCATAACCGATTGCGTTTTTGTAGATGAATTCCCAGCATAATCAATTGCCGTAACTTCAATTACAACATTATTACTATTGTTTAAGGCCGCATCAACCTTCAAACCTTCCCACTTGATAGACTGAACTCTTTGAGCTGCTTTTACTTCTGCATCGCCTTCCACAGTTTCATTTACCACAAGATCGGAATATGTGCCGGATTGTGTCGGGTTTTCAGAATCACCATCTTTTATAATTTTATAAGACACGTTCTTCAAACCTGCATATGTGTTGTTCTTTACCAGGTCAACAACCTCAATTGTAAACGGTACATCTCTTTCATGAACATTAGTAGGATTTTCTACCGTAATTGTAATATTCGGTTCTTCTGTGCCTTCTTTTACACGGTCATCAATGACACCTTTTGCAGAAATAAACTCAACATTTCCTGCCTTATCCTCTAAACGCATGTATGGAATTTGTTGGCTGTTTTCTGTTGTAGTTTTTGTCTGACTTTCTATATTTCTATTATAAGTACCTTTTTCGATAGCATACGTCCAATCCGTAATCTTCCAATCAGTACCATCTTTAAGTGTTGTTCCAAGTGTTATTTCGCTTGGTTTACTTCCTTCTATTTTTTGAAGCTGTTCTACTTCTCCATGTATATCTTCTTCTGGTACATACATAAAGTAGGCTTGATTATAGATGGACGTAATATCATCACTTTCAAATGTAATGGTAACTCCCTCATCTTTATTGCTATACAAACCAAAACTGATAGCTTCTAAGAGTGTTTTAAATGGACTTTTCGCTCCTTCTATCGTAATTGTACCTGTCGGATTGGTTTTATCCACAACAAATTTATCCGTTTCCGTATCTTTCAACGAAACAGGATTTCCTGCTAAGTCCGTATAGGTAAGGTCAAACTCATAATTTGCATCTCCATCAAATGTAAATGTTTGTGTATGTGTCTGTCCACTAGGTTGCCAATTACTTCCTGTTGTTGCAGGTGTAATATACTTGTCCTGAATGTATTGTTCCAAACTTGTTGTTTCTAAAGTTTCCATATTTACATAGTTCATGTTACAACTTGCAGCCATTTGTGACAATTCGCTTGAAAATGTCTTATCTGTATTTGCAAAGTTACGTTCTGTAATGGAAACAATGGCTTTTACTGTTTTATTTGTATAATACCACTTCTGTTCTTCCGCATCTGTTACGATTTTATCTGTAATAGTAACACCTGTTGTATCACTTTCATTTTGGAATTCCAGATACTGAACCTGAATTTTCGGCGCTGCCATATCGACTGTAAATGCGGTTTCACACCTAGTTCCTTCTTTGTAGGTTACTCCTGCATTGCTATTTCCTGCTTCATCTGTTACAGATGGCTCAATTGTAAAATCATAATCAAAATCCTGACTGCCAAATGTAATGGTATATGTCTGGTCTTCCGTTTCTGATTCTGCAACTGTAATGCCATCAATCTTTGTTCCATTTGCGTCTAATAATGATGCTAATGTTACGGTATCATTAAATAAAGTTGTTGTTCCGTCCGATACGGAAATTGCAAATGTTGCAAGTTCTTCTTTGAAATGACGTTCTTTATAAGCAATCGTCATGGTTCTTGCAGATTTAAAGTATTTACTGTTAGATGGTGCATTATTATCATATGAAACAGTAATTTCAGGTGCATCATTATCAATTTTTAATTTCTGCACTTCTGTTTCTGCTAATATATTGCCTGCTTTGTCTGTTGCAGTTACTTTAATAGATAAATTATCACTATTACACGTTTCCGGAATAATTCCTACTAACTCTTTTTCTGCCAAAGCTTGCAGTTGTGAAATTGTAAATTCAGACTCAGTGCCTTCAAAGTTCCATGTAGCTCCTGCATCTGTTATTTCAGTTGTTCCATCAAACACCTTAGCCGTAACAGAAGTAAGTCCTGATGTCAGATTATTTGTATCTTTATCATTAAAACACACTTTATAAGCAATATTATCTTTATAGATTTTAGTACTATCAAGTGTTCCGCTAATAGAATCAGCAGTTATCTTATCCGTTGTTCCTGTTTCTGTCGCTATTGCTGTTGCTGTTGTTTCAACTCCAAAAATTTCCATAGTTGGAGGTGTATCTTCACAAACAACACCATTGGAAGCATAAACTATACTGTTTCCAACATTATCCGTTATTTTTACAAGAACAATATAATTGCCTTGAAGGTCACCTAATGAAGTAACATCGGATTCTTTCTCTACAACCGGAATACTGGTTGATACGGTTCCTTCCGAAATTTCTCCAACTTTCCAAGTTTTACCATTCTCTCCATTATTTACGGATGTTACATATGTTTGAAGTGCCTGTTCCGATATTTTTTCATCGGAATCTACTTTATAAATATGATATTGCCACTTAGCAACACCACTTGTATCATCTTGTCCTGATACATTCATACTAAAGGCAGTATTGGTATATTTCTTAAATAATCTTTCTATCCAAGAAGTATTTTCATCACTATCTACTACTGTAGATTCCCAATCTTCAAATGTAAATGTTGGTGCAGTTTTGTCTACTGTAAAATTAAAGTCATAAGATGCACTATAATTATTTTCATTCGTAGATTGTTTAAGATACAATTTACCTGAATATGGAACAAAACTTTCTAATAGCTCTGTATCATATCCCGTATGTGTTAAATCAGCTACATCAACTGTAGTTGTTATTTCTTCATTTCCATTTGTAGTGCTAACACTATACTGAAGTACAACTGTATCATAATACTTGCTATAATTAGAATCTTCCTTAATTTTTGCTTTTAATACACCACCACTTAACCATAATTTGGATAAATCATCTTTATCTTGGTAAAGCTTATATTCCGTGGAATCATTTTGCGGTGTTTCAACAGAAAATTCAATGTGTTTTAACATTTCATCTATAGAAGAAAATGTCTGCTGAACTACTGTTAAATCACCAATATTCTCTACTCCTGTACTTACCTCAAAGCTATAATTTTTATATGCCGCATTTGATAATAGTGTTGTATTTTTACCATCTGTGCCATCATTCAAATTTATTTTGAGCACATCTGCATTAGTACCAACACTATAGACGGTAGGGTTATCCATCGTAACTGTAAACTGATTTGCTTTTACATTTTCTTTATCAGCTTGGATAATACCTGTAGTATTATCAGCTTCTTTTGCACTAACAATATTATTATCTTTACCTGCTAAATTACTTAATAAACTTTGTACATCCGTTCCATATGGAATTTCTGTTTCATAATTATTTGTATAAAGATATACTTTTCTTGGATTAATTGTTACAGATACATTCTTACCTTCGCCACCTAATGTCGCACCATCTGTAAATGTAGTATCCACATATGGAATATGATTCAAAAGTTCATCTGCATTTCCTTGTATAGCATTTTCGCCTGTTACAGTTTTTGTTAACTCTACTTTTGTATTACTATTATTTAAATAACCTTCTACCTTTTTAATATCTGTTATTGTAATCGTATCATATTCTGTTACAGCATTATTTGCATCATACTTAACATCCTCAGAATCTACAGTACCTTCTAATGTAAAAATTAATCCCTTTGAAATGTCTACACTACCATAATTCTTGATGTGAAGTTTTTGCAAATCATCACCAGACATTGTTGCAGTAACGGTTACATTATTACTACCATCATATGTTTTTTCTCCTTGGATTGTTAACATGTCCTCCAAATCGGATAAATCATACGTTTTCTCAACATATGCATAATAAGTCTGTTCCGGTGCTGCAGCATATGTGTCATTTCCTGTAATATTTACTTTAATTGCAACCAGTCCGGTTCCTGCTGTTACGTTTACAGTAGCTTGCTTTGAACCATTACAACTGCTTAACTTTGTATCATCTATTACAATACTTGGGTCACTCTTTTCCTTATCTATTGTATAAGTAATTCCACCTATATTTCCAATAGTTGAACTGTCTGCAAGTGAAAAAGAAAATGCACCATTTCCTGCTATCTGAGGAGTATCAACAGAATTATTTTCATCTGAAAATTGAATTTTCTGACCAAGTTTTAAATCGTTTAATCCAACTATGTTCTTCCATTCTTGACTTTCATAATTCGTATCACCCGAATATTTGATAGTAAATGTCTTATTTCCGGTTAAAGCAGTAGCACTATTATAAGTAAAGTTTATTGTTGTTTTATTACTATTTTTAGTTACAGAAGCTACTTTTTCTTCTGTTCCATCTAAATACAAGTCAAAACTTCCTGTTGCATCAGCTGGCAATCCAGACATCTCTATTTTTACAACTTTTACATCTGGTACACTTGTATTACCATCTGTATTCGTAGGGTCTGTTATCGTAAATACAGGGTTAACTATATCTGATTTTACAATAACAGTAATGTCATTTGATACCTTTTTATCATTACAATATACAGCAAGTATTGTTGTTCCTGATGCCTGATTGGAAATAGTCCAACTATTTTCGGTTTCGGATTTTACTATATCAACAATCTCTTCCGATGCTCCCTCTACAACCTTTAACTCACAATCTGTTGCATCACCCAAATTTATTGTTGCAGAATCACTACTTTTGTTTGGGGAGCTTAAAGTTATATCTTCAAGTTGAATATTATCTACATTAATAGAAATTTCATCAGATATTTTTCTGCCAATCTCACCATTCTCATCCGCATAATAATATGCCGCAAGTATTGTTGTTCCTGACATCTTATTAGAAATAGTATAAGTAGTTTCAGTATTCCCTTTACTTCCTGCTATCTCAACAATCCCAGCATCTTCTCCTGTTACAACTTCTAACTTGTATTTATTATCCAATGTTATTGTTTTAGTTTCTGTTGTAATCGGAGAACTAAACTGTATTTCTTTTTTTGAATCAATAGTTGCAATCTCAATATCTTTCATCCATAAAACTACATCTACTTCTCCATCTTCTTCCGCTATAAATGTACTTGTTGTATCTACATATCCATCTATAGAAGTTTTTATATCTAATATATAAGTATATTCCTTACCAACAATTAAGTTATACTTACCTGCATTATCTCCTTCTTTAATAGGGTCAATTGTATCATCACCCTTTTTAATAGTGATAATTACATCATCAGACGTAAGTTTTGAGTTCTTATCGTCCTCTTTACAAGCATTCACAGTAGTTGCTACTGTTGTTTCTTCCCCACCAGACGACGACCCGTCACCGGTTTCTGCTGCCTGCACTACAGTTCCAACTGCATGTGGCAACACGCCTGTCAGCATAAGAGCAAATGCCAGACACAATGCCAGCACTCGTTCTATTAACTTTCGTTTTCTCCTTTCCATAATCATTTGTTCCTTTCTTTGTTTAAAATTTTATCCCTGCAAACCTTCACGAATGTATCGGTACAATGTTCCGTTAAATAGAAAGTGTGTATAAATTCCTATCAACATCATCACTAAAAACAAAACTGCTACCATATCATTCACCTGTGTATTGTTTGCACAATATACCGTTCCAATGATTCCCGCTATCAACATGGTATCTGCTGTAATCCCCAACGGATTCGAAAAAAATCGAAGCCCTGGAATTCCTTTTTTCTCGGAAAATACTTCTTTTATCTGTTTCTTTTCCTTTTGAAATAGTAAAAAGTAGCAGATACATCCCAGCAATATGCCTGCCCAAAACAACATCCCTGCTGCAAAGCCCATTTGATTCAAATTGCCGTCTTCACCAATCGCAAATGGAATGAGCACCGGAGAAAGGGCAGATATTGCAAATGCCAATATCGTGAATAGGAACTGATATTTGATTTTCACGCTACAGAACCTCCTTTGTATCTAATAACATAATCTCTTTTTCAATTTTAAAATTCCCCGGAAATACCTTTTCCTTACCTCCAAGCGGATTTTGTGACAATACCGTTGTTCCCGGGTCATGATACAAAAGACTTGTTTCGGGAAATTCGTTTAGTACGCTTGTTTCCGGTAATGGCATCGCATCTTTTGTTGGAACAGGAGATGCTGCAGGCGTTATTGTATGCTTTGTATCTTTAGCCTGTGCGTGTACCTGCAGGTTTGGTTCTGTCTTCGGATATGCTACCCTATCTTCCGGTTTTAATATAGAAGGCGTATTGGCTACCATATCCTGACGAAGTTTTCCTGTTCGTGCATTGATTTCTTCCATTTTTTGAATACTTCTCTTTGCACCTCGACCGGTTTTTATATCAATAATCTTGCGTATGTCAAATTTAAAAAATAAAAATACGCTTAATGCCAAAAACAAAATGGCAAGAATGAGACATACAAGATAACCGGTATGATAGATTTTAATCATTTGTTCCAGTTCCTGCATCCTACATTCCTCCTACTTCACTTTGTGTTCCGGTTGCCTGACTTGAATAGGTAATCTCAACCTGTCTTTTGGCATATGTAATATTATCTTTTATTGTCCGAACGGTACTTTCAATATCAATCCGTTCACTTTCATTTAATATCACAATATCCGTATCAAGTCTCGCACTTACCTTTTCCAATTCCGTTAAAAGTTCGTCCTTTGTAACTCCTGCTGCTTTAAAGTTTTGTGAATACTGTGCAATCTGGTAAACCATCTCTTTGTACATAACAAGAGCTGTTTTTGTATTATCCATTTCTACCAGATTTCCTTGTACAAGCTCTGTCAAATCCGTCCAGTAATCCTTGTACGTAGTGGTACTGTCTCCTGCTTTATTACTGCTGTTTATTTCGCTGTAATACCCTGCAATTCTTCCAAGACGTTTTGCACGTTCGACTTTTTTACTGTCTAACGTAGAACTATCAGCAGCAATTTCAAACCATTTTTCGGACATTGGCTTATTTCCATTCTTTTCAAAATAGTAATAATATGCCAACCCCATCTGAAATGCGAACTCATCATACGATTGATTTGTTTGCAAGTAACTTTCATTGGTACGATTTCCTTCACCCTTATATCCTAAAATGCCAGTCATTTTTTCCGCTTCATCTGTGGAAAAATCATCATCTGTCAAAAATGCTTTATTTAATAATTCCATATAAGCTTCCGGTTCTTCCGGATTTAAATTAATGGCATTCTGATAATTTTCAATTCGCTCCGTATTGCTCGTTGCCGAACTTGCATCTTTGATATACTGCTCATAATTGTTTTGTGTCGTATTAGATTCTGCAATTCCAAAACCAACACTTGCGGATGCAAATACAACAGTACATATCGCAGAAGCAAGAAATGCTTTCCATTTGCTGTCCTGCTTCTTTTTGTACTCATAATCCAACTCGCCATAATGTTCCAATGCATACATAAGTTCCGCACAGGATTGATATCTGTCGTTTGGATTTTTCTGTGTACATTTCCAAATAATTTCTTCAAATCCGGAAGATAAATTTGGATTCCATTGTCGAATCGGATACATTTCATAAGGCGGAAGACATGGGTTATGCCCGGTAATCAGATGGTAAAGGGTTGCACCTAAACAATAAATATCGGTTCTCCCATCTGTCTGTCCCTGACCGCCAAACTGTTCCGGAGCTGCATATCCTTGCGTTCCCAAACAGGTGGTATCAGAAAGACTGTTGTTTTTATATTCTCTTGCCGTACCAAAGTCGATAATCATGATATTTCCATCCGGCTTTAACATAATGTTAGAGGGTTTCATATCACGATAAATAATTGGGGGCTTTCTCGAATGCAGATAGCCCAAAACGTCACAAATCTGCTTCGCCCATTCAATTACATTTTCCTGTGGCTGTGCTCCGCTGTTTTTCAAAGCATCACTCAATGGCTTTCCTTCTATATAATCCATTACGATTAAGAAGGTATCTTCACAGTCAATTACGTCAATAATGCTTGGCAAATTTGGGTGGTCAAGTTTTTTTAGAATATCCGTTTCGGCTATTAAGTTCTGTTTTACAACTTCATAATTGGATACACCGTCCTTTCGAACTTCCTTAATTGCCCATTGCTTATTGGCTCTTTCATTCATTGCCAAATATACAACGCTCATACCGCCTTGACCGACTTTATTTAAAATTTTATATTTTCCGTCTACTACGGAACCTATCTCTAGCATTTTTTCACCTTCTAACCAGCTTTAATTAAAACAACGGAAATATTATCATTTTCTCGTCTTTGTTTATTGAGCTCGGTACAATACACTGCCGCTTCACGCATCTCCACTTCTGTTACTAATTTTTTTGCATCTATGATTTTACAAAATTCTTCTTCTGTAATAAGATGGCGGAATCCGTCGGAACAAATCATAAAGATGTTTTCTTTTTCAAATGTTCCCTCAAAAAAATCCGGGATAACAATAGTACTTGCCCCTACACATTGCAAAAGTACGTTTCTTTGCGGATGCACTTTTGCCTGTTCCGGTGTCATTCTTCCTTCGTCCATTTCCCTTTGTACAAAAGTTTGGTCTTTTGTAAGCACATGTATTGTATCGCTGAAATGATAGACTCTCGAATCGCCTACATTTACGATATAATAATGATTCTTTATCAAAAGCAATCCTGCCAATGTTGTGCCACATGCAGCCTGACAACTTTGTCCATATGCTGCAATCTTTCGATTTACCACATCAATCAGTTGATTCCAGCTTTTTTGCAGTTCATTATAATCCGGCTCTTTTACATTTCCTTCTTTGTCATAAATTAAATATGGAAACTCGTCTTCAAACCAATCTGAAAATGCCCTTACTAAAGTCGCACTGGCAACCTCGCCTTTTGCAAGACCTCCCATACCGTCACAGACTACGGCAAGTAATACTTTACCGCAGTCTGTCGTTGCTTCTTTAATTAAGACAGAATCCTGATTGGTATGTTTTTTAATTCCCACATCCGTATGTGCTACACTTAAAAAAAACATATCATTCTCCTGCTTTACTGCATCTTAATTATGATAAATAAAACTGAAATTCTTCATCTGATAATTTTACAGTACATTTATCTGTCAAAAGCATTTCTCTGTGTGGACTTGCCTGAATGCCATTTACAAATGTAAAGTTGGTTGCACCATTATCTACGATATAGTAATCTGCACCTTTTTTGATAATTTCACAATGTACACGGCTTACGGATGTGTTGTCAGGAATACAATAGTTTACTTTGCTTCTTTCTTTACCCATCTTAAATCTTGCCGCATTAATCGCAATCTTTTCGCCATTCTTTTTACGGATTAAGTAAGCATTGCCTACAGTTGCACCTAATAACGTCGTTTCACCTGCTCCTGCATTTAATAATGTCGTTTCACCTGCTCCGTCCTGCATAGCTGCTGTCGGCATTGGTGTTGGCTGAACTGGTGGTGCTGTTGAAATTGTACCGCTTGGTGTTGTATCCTGTTTTTTCTTTTTACCGGACATCACAACCACTACGATAATAATAACCACAACAACTGCCGCTGCTGCTCCACCGATAAGAAGTACATTTGGTCCTTCCGCTTTTTCTTCTAATTTATCCATTGCTTTGTTCAAATCGTCGATTGCACCATTGATTTCTGTTGCTGTTGCAGATGTATTTCTTACAATAGATTCTGCTTTTCCGATTGCATCATCTAAATCTTCTACAGATTCTTCTGTGTATTTTGCAGTTTCAATATCTTTTGCTTCATCAATTGCGGACTGAAGCGTGGCAAGAATTGCACTATTATCTGATTCATTTGTATTTGTCTGTGTCTCTACTTCAACTTCTGAATTTTGAGACTCTGTTGGAATTGGACTAGAACCTTCTGTCACATACTGAATACCAAATGTATCCATTGTTTTCTTTACAAAATTAATGCGAACTGCATAATACTTAGAAGCACTTTTTGCCACATTAATTCCAATAACACGATTTTCTTCATCTAATAATGGTCCACCGGAATTTCCGAAATTAATAATTGCAGTATGCTCAAATAATTCTTCTGTTCCTGTGTTTGTAATTTTGGAAATTGTACCGTCTGTAACGGACACATCTTCTTTTGTAAAGTATTCTCTTGTACTAACTGAATCAGCTGGGAATCCCATTGCATAAACTTGGTCTTTAATTGCAACAGCATCACTATCACCAAGTAGTAATGGTTTTCTGTCATAAACCTTTTCATTCATTTTTACAAGAACAAAGTCCATAACTTCACTTTGCACATTTTTATGGGCACTTCCGTCAACCATAATATCTCTTGTAATATGAATTTTACATTTGATATGGCTATCTGTAGATTGGATAGCAGTTCCTGCTAAAGAACTGGCTTGGTCTAAAAATGTACTATCCGGATATAAAACATGGAAATTTGTTAATACGTACTCATCATTTATCAAAAAACAAGTACCATATTGAATCGGATAATATGTTCCCCCATCTGTCTGATAGCCTAAACTAATAGTCATAACACTCTCTGCCGGTTCCGTTGTTGCCTGCAAATTGCCACTACTGTTTTCAGTTGCCATGTACGGAGTCGTTCCTAATAGTACCATGCAAATAGCAAGTACTAATGCCAGAACACTTACTCCTTTTCTTTGTTGTCTGTTCATCTTGTCTCCTCCTCTTTTGGTTTTTGAACTTCCTACATAATATAATCATTATTATAAATAAATAGCTTTCTAAAGGATAAAATATTGATATACGACACAATTTGTTGTCCGAATAACTTTATTTCCCCTTTCTGCAAGACTACCTATTAAATAATGATTCTTTTCACGATTATACCGCTTATTTCGTCCTTTTTCAACAATAATCGGTAATTTTATCGTTATAATTCACGATTAAAAAAGTGTAGAATACTACTAGAAATGGGGTGTTTATATTGACTGATGACTTTATTCGTACAAGAATTACTGAACTACGAATCAAAAAAGGCGTATCTGAATACAAGATGAGCTTAGATATGGGACATAGCAAGAGTTATATTCAAAGCATCGTAACAGGACGAGCGTTGCCATCACTTGCCGAATTTCTATATATGTGTGAGTACCTCAATGTAACTCCTAGTGATTTTTTTAATGAGAATATCGATGAACCAATTCTGGTTCAGCAACTTCGAACTTCTGCAAAAGATTTACCGACACGTGACCTGCTATTTCTCATCCAACTTGCAGACCGCTTAAATGATGACCAGGAAAAAGAACCTAAGAAAAATATAAAATGTAAATGTACCTAAGAAAATTTTCATATAAAAAAGAGTATTGCTACAGAACCTACTTTCTGCTTGCAATACTCTTTTTATTCATCAATTACTGTCTTCCCGCCACATCAATACGAGTCAATGCTTTGCGGAGTGCAAATTCAGCACGTTTGATATCCGTTTCCGCTGTATGATTTGCAATCATCTGCTCTGCACGGTCACGAGCTGCTTCTGCACGTTTTACATCAATTTCTTCCGGCCATTCTGCCACTTCTGCGAGGAATGTGATTCTGTCATTTAAGATTTCTGCAAATCCTGAATGTACAGCTGCAACTGTTTCTTCATCGCCTTTGTGGATAACAACCGCACCCGGAGCAAGTACCGTTGTCATCGGTATATGTTTTGCATATACACCGATGTCTCCGGCAGCTGTCGTAAATTCTACAAAGTCTGTTTCACCTTCATAAAAAATACGGTCCGGTGTAATTATTTTAATTTTGAAAATTTCTGCCATAATGTCACCCCTTACTGCATGCGGGCACGTACTTCATCAATACTTCCTGCATTTAAGAAATATCCTTCCGGGATATCATCATGCTTTCCTTCAATAATTTCACGGAAACCTCTTACGGTTTCAGCGATTGGAACATATTTTCCTTCCAAACCTGTAAACTGAACCGCTACGGAGAATGGCTGAGATAAGAATCTCTGAATCTTTCTTGCACGGCTAACTACAAGTTTATCATCTTCTGATAATTCATCCATACCAAGAATTGCAATGATATCCTGTAATTCTTTGTATTTCTGTAAAATTTCCTGAACGCCACGGGCTACGTCAAAGTGTTCCTGTCCTACGATACGTGGGTCAAGAATACGGGATGTAGAACCAAGTGGGTCTACCGCCGGGTAAATACCTAAAGATGCGATAGAACGGTCTAATACTGTGGTTGCATCCAAGTGAGCAAATGTGGTTGCAGGAGCCGGGTCAGTTAAGTCGTCGGCAGGAACGTATACAGCCTGTACGGATGTAATAGAACCATTCTTTGTAGAAGTGATTCGTTCCTGAAGTGCACCCATTTCTGTCTGAAGTGTTGGCTGATAACCTACGGCTGAAGGCATACGTCCTAAAAGGGCGGATACTTCAGAACCAGCCTGTGTGAAACGGAAGATATTGTCAATGAATAACAATACGTCTTTTCCGCCTCTGTCACGGAAGTATTCTGCCATAGTAAGACCTGTTAAAGCAACACGCATACGTGCTCCAGGTGGCTCGTTCATCTGACCGAATACCATGGTTGTTTTATCAATAACGCCGGATTCTTTCATTTCGTAGTAAAGGTCATTACCTTCACGAGTACGTTCCCCTACACCTGCGAATACAGAGTATCCACCGTGCTCGGTTGCGATATTATGAATTAATTCCTGAATAAGAACTGTTTTACCTACTCCGGCACCACCGAACAAACCAATTTTACCACCCTTTTGATATGGGCAAAGAAGGTCAACGACTTTGATACCGGTTTCTAACATTTCCTGAGAAGTTGCCTGTTCTTCAAAGGCAGGAGCCGGTCTATGAATAGACCACTGTTCATCTGTTACCGGTGGAGCGACTTCATCAATCGGGTCACCTAATACGTTGAACATTCTTCCCAGAGTATTTTCACCAACCGGTACTGTAATTGGTGCACCGGTTGCAATCGCATCCATTCCACGAACCAAACCGTCAGTTGGTCCCATGGCAATACATTTTACTGTATCATCACCCAAATGCTGAGCAACTTCTACTACTAATTTACCACCATCTTTTAATGGTACATCAATAGCATCGTTGATTTCTGGCAAAGCGCCTTCGGAAAATTTGATATCCAAAACAGCACCAATGATCTGAGTAATTTTACCAACATTACTATTTGCCATTTTTGCTTTCTCCTTACTATTATAGATTGTTCAGATTTGCACATATGTTCTTCTGAACCTAACAATTCTAATTAATCGCATTTGCTCCAGCAATAATTTCTGTAAGCTCCTGCGTAATCGCGCCCTGACGGGCTCTATTAAACTTCAGTGTCAAATCACTAATAATTTCATCTGCATTGCTGGTAGCAGAATCCATCGCCTGCATTCTGGCACCATTTTCACTGGCTACTGACTCTACGAGAGCGCCATAGAAAAGGCTGGTTACATATTTTGGAATAACCAAATCCAATGCTTCTTCTGTGTTTGGCTCAAAATTCATCATTACATTATCGTCAACCTCTACTTTATCCATACCTGTCGTATCTACTGGAAGTAGTTTAATCAAAGTAGGAATGTGTGTTACGGTATTTTTGAAATGTGTATATGCTAAATAAATTTCACCAACTTCTCCCTTTGCAAAAGAATCAAGGACTGTTCTGCAAAGTTTCATTGCATCGTCATAGGTTGGGTCGTCCATAATGTCAGAACGATTTTCTTTAATATTGTAACCACGACGTGATAATGCGTCATACCCCTTAGAACCTAATGCATAAATATCAAGATCTTCTTTTTTGAACTCACCATTTGTGATAAGTTTTACAACGTTAGAGTTGTAACCACCTGCAAGACCTCTATTAGAGCTTACTACAATAACAGCTTTCTTCTTGGATGCTCCTGCCTGAAGCAATGGATGAGATATATTTCCTGACTTTTTCAGCATACTGTTAATCGCATCATATAAATGCACAAAATATGGCTTTGATTCTTCTGCACTTGCCTTAGCCTTCTGAAGCTTTACTGTAGATACTAACTTCATGGCTTTTGTAATCTGACCTGTACTCTGAATACTACTTTTACGCCTTTTAATATCTCTCATTGAGGCCATACTTTTACACCGCCTCTCTAGTTATGTGCAAATTCTGCTTTACATTCTGCAATTGCTTTAACTAATTTTTCTTCCACTTCTTCGCTCATAACCTTTGTTTCGCGAATGTTTGCCGGAATTTCAGGATATTTTGTATCAATATAATCAAATAACGCTTTTTCAAATGGTAATACATCTGCTACTGCGATATCTAATAAATGCTTACGTGTTGCAGCATAGATAATAATAATCTGATATTCAACCGGCATTGGCTGATACTGTGGCTGTTTTAATACTTCTTTGATACGTTCACCCTGTGCTAAACGTTCCTTAGTATCTGCATCTAAGTCAGAACCGAACTGAGCGAATGCTGCAAGTTCTCTGTACTGCGCTAAGTCTGTACGGATAGGACCTGCAATCTTCTTCATCGCTTTAATCTGAG